>JAOTWJ010000044.1 GCA_029862925.1 Gemmatimonadota bacterium | reverse complement strand
TTCGACCACCGACCCCATCACCTGCACGCCGTAGAGCAGGATGGCGATGTACAGCAGGAACCACATCACGTAGGCCAACAGAAACGACGCTTCACCCGACTCGCCCGTGACCCGCCCGTGCCGCACGTTGGCCGTCACCAGCTCGACGGGGATCTGCGCGCGGCCCACGACCGACGGCTCCACCCCCTCCCGTCGCAGTCGTTCGGCGAAGACGGCGTTCCGCAGCGCCGTCTGCAGGATCCGCATGTCGGCCGGGGACGTCACGTTCGACCCTCGGTACTCGGCGCGCCCCTGCTCGACGGTGGCCTCCGTCAGGAGGAGGAAGCCGTCGATCGTCTCCAGGCCCACCTCGCCCGCGAGCGAGTCGGCGGTCTCCGCCAGTCGCCCGGGCGGCACAAGCTCCACTGCGGGGCGCACCGACCCGGTCTGTTCGAGCAGTGTCGTCAGACGGAGACCGAACCCGTCGGCCGTGGCATCCACGACCACCACCGCGCGCACGCGCGCACCCCGCTCGGCCATCAGGATCGGCAGGGCGATGACCCCGAACATGAACACGGGTCCGAGCACCGTTCCGATGACGAACCACTTGGTCCGGACCCGCTCGAGGAACTCGCGCCGGATGACCACCCAGATCTTATGCATGCGCACCGTCCCCCACCGCCCGCGCCGCCGCTGCGTCCGGTCCCACCATGTCAATGAAGATCTTGTGGAGCGTGGCTTCGGCGATTTCGAAGCGGGTCACGCGGGCGCCAGCCTGCAGCAGACCGCTCAGCACGTCCTGCGGGTCGGCCCCGGTCGCGAGCTCCAGCTCTGCGTAGCCGCCGTAGTCGTCCGCCCGGGCGACGAGCCGCCGATCGCCCAACACGCGATCGGCCCCGCCTTCGCGGCGTTCCACCGCGACCACCACGTGCGAACCACCGTGTCGCCGCTTCACTTCGGCCAGCGGCCCGTCCACGACCTTCGTGCCACGGGCAATGATGCACACCGCGTCGCACAGCTTCTCCGCCTGCTCCATGATGTGCGTCGAGAACAGAATCGTGGTCCCCGCGCGAGCGAGTTCCACGACCGTGTCCTTCATGACCTGCGCGTTCACCGGATCGAGACCCGAAAACGGCTCGTCGAGGATGAGCAGCTCCGGTCGATGGAGCACCGTGGCGATGAACTGCACCTTCTGCTGCATGCCCTTGGAGAGATCGTCCGCGCGCTTGAGCTCCCAATCGGACAGCCCCAACCGCCCCAACCACTCGTGCGCGCTGCGTCGGGCGACACCGCGCGCCACTCCCTTGATCTCGGCCAGGAAGACCAGTAGGTCCACCACCCGCATCTTCTTGTACAGGCCGCGTTCCTCGGGCAGATACCCGATGCGATGGCTGAGGTCCTTCCCCGATTGCCGGCCGCCAAACAGCGCGATGCGCCCGGCATCGGGCAAGAGGATACTCATGATCATCCGGATGGTGGTGCTCTTCCCCGCTCCGTTGGGACCGAGGAGTCCGTAGATCGCGCCGCGCGGGATCGTGAGGGAGAGGTCGTTCACCGCCGTGTGGCCGGCAAACCGCTTGGTCACGCCGTGCAGCTCGACGACTCCCGCTTCCGGCATAGTGGGCTCCTCCCGCGCGATCCCGTGGACGCTCCTTGCGGCGGGCAGTCTCAACTGGTCCCCGCCTCGTGTCAAGCAGGGACCCCGAACCGGCGGGCGGGAAACCGTTCCCGGCTCGGCGGCGTTTCCGAAAAGACCATGACGACCACGCCAACCTGCCGTACCGCGCGCCTCGCGCTGCTGGCCGGCCACGAGGAACCGGACGCCGACGCCCGGCGGACGCACCTCGATGGCTGCCCGGCGTGCCAGGCGTTCGTGACCCGCGACCGGGCCCTCCTGACGCGGCTCCGCGGGGTTCACCCCCCATTGGCTCCGGTCGATCTCCGCACCGCGGTCCAAATGGAAGCCGCCATGCTTGCCAGAGCGCGCCGGTTCCGCCGCCGCGCATTCCAGGGTGCGCTCCCGCTCGCCGCCGCGCTCCTCCTCACCCTCCCGTTCCTGCGACCGACACCGACCCTGAGTGACGTGGTAGCCCTCGCAACTACGCAAGCACCCGTGCGCGCGCACTTCACCGCCGATTCACCCGAAGCCGTGAGCGCCTGGCTGCGACGCGAGTCGGCAATGGACGTGGAGGTTCCGGGCATCGGCGGCGCGACGGTGCTTGCCGCCCGGGCCCTCACGGTCCAAGGAGCCCCGGCGGTGTTGGTGTTCTACCGGATGGGCTCCGACACGCTCACGTACCTCTCGCTGGTGGCGTGGGGAGGCCGGACGCCCCGACTGGCCGACACCCTCCATTTGGTCGCAGCCGGTCGCTACCGCGTCGTGCTGTGGGAGGAGCCCGGGGGCCTGCGGGCCGTGGCGGCCGTCATGCCGGAGCGCGCGGTGTTGGCGGTCGCGGCCGAGTGTCGCGCCAAGGCGCTCATGCGCGGGTCCTGATCAGCGTCGCGGCGTCCGCGTCCCACCGCCACACGTGCGGGGGTCGGAGGTGCGTGCCACCGATCCACCGATCGATCGGCCGTACCTCGAGCCAGTCCGCTCGACCCTCGAGCACCGC
This sequence comes from Gemmatimonadota bacterium, assembly GCA_029862925.1. Lineage (GTDB taxonomy): Bacteria > Gemmatimonadota > Gemmatimonadetes > Gemmatimonadales > GWC2-71-9 > JAOTWJ01. The sequence continues at coordinate 19,003 of JAOTWJ010000044.1, read as the reverse complement.
CATCCCGTACTCGGTGAGCGCGATCGTCCCATCCCTGTCGGACCGCACGAGGAGCGGCGACGGCCCACCTGCCAGACCGGCGACGTAGCGATCGAACGAGGCGTCGCCGAGATACTTCGGGTCCTCTGAGCGCTGCGCCGCTCGGAAGAGGTCACGGCTCAATACGCGAGGGCCGAGCGTGCGCACGGCGTGCAGGGCTTGCCACTCCGAGCGGGACAGCCCGGTCCCTACGGCGGGAAACTCCTCGAGTTGCCGCTGCAATGCCGCCGGCAGGAACGGCAGCGGACCGGCCTCGCGGCGAGCGGCACGCAGTAATTCCTCCGGTGCGTTCGACCGAAACGCCCCCCAGGCGTGCCGCGCGACGCGGTACTGTGCCTCGGTGGCGGGGGAACGGTGGGCAAACAGCCGGCGGAGATCGTCGGGCGTTTCCTCCGCAACGTAGCGTGCGCGGCAAATCAGCGTGACGCCCGCCGGAACCTCGACGAGGCGATCGAGAACCTGGAGAAGCTGCAGCTGATCGTAGAGATCGTGCTCGAACCAGAGCACGATGTCCTCGCCTTCGACGATGGCCGCGGTGAGCCGTTCATCCCGGGCGCAGAGCTTCCCGCGAATCGCCGGTTCGGCGCCCCACCCGCAGCCCGCCAGGAAGCGCGCCCGAACCTCGGCCAGGGGTTGGGGCCCGAGACCCGCCGGCACCGGTCCGTCGTGCAGCACGTCGTCCCACGACAGCTTGTCGCCGGGGATTCCCGCGCGCTCGAGCGCACCAACGGCGGCCTGGCCGTTCGTGACGATGAGCACGGGATCATCCCGCGGCGCGTGCCAGCCGCCGATCGAGCCATTCGGCCACGCCCGCAAACGCGAAGTACGCCGCCAAGGCCGTCGCGGCCGCCGCCGCCGGAGACGCGGGCGGCGCACCGAAGAAGACCATCGCCTGGGTCGCCGCGAGCACGCCCGCGAAGATCCACGGGCCCCGGCCCCGCACGACGCCGCGACGCCAGCCGTATCCGATCGCCAACACCAACAGGCCGATCTCGAGCAGGAACGCCGGAGCGGGGAAGTTCCACAGGCCGAGGCCGACCTTGGCCGCGTTGCCGTAGAGCGGCAGATCGGGACGGTGGACGATGAGGTCGAGGAACCAGTGGCTGGCGACGGCGAGGCCCACGAGGAGCGGCACCCGGAGATCGTGCCGGGGTCTTCCGATGATCCCCGGGACGATACGGACCTTCTCGACACCCGCCAAGACGAGCACCGCCCAGGCGACGTCGACGGCCTGCACGGCGAGAAAGAGCAACCCCAGGGAGAGGCGGCGATCGGCCGCTTTGACGGCGTAGCTGACGGCGTAGTGTCCGACGAACACGGAAGGAGCCTCTGCAGCGGCTGGGGCGGACAAACTTGCCGTCCGCGACGCGACGCGCAACCCGCGTGACTGCTCTTACCGCTTACCGCTCCGGCCGCGACCCCCGCTGCTGCTCCCACTCGGGAACGGCGAGCCCGCCGGCGTCGCGATAGAAGCCCAGGTCCCGCCCGGTTCGCTGCTTGGTGAGGTAGCTGATCTGCCCCGTGTGCATCGCAAAGTGCTCCACGACGTGGAAGATCGCGTGGAACACCGTGACGTCCCGTCCCTGGATCGTGCGGGGCGCCGTGAGTTGCTCGACCCGCAGGCTCGCCAGCACACGGTCGGCATCCGCGACGGCGGCTTCCAGCCGACGCAGCACCTCGCCGCGGGGCAAGGGACCGCGTTCGTCGAACTCGGACTGCCGATGGCGGGCGTCGGGCGCCCCGCCCACCCCGGCCACGATCCACTGCCGCACGTTGCCCGCGAGATGGAGCAGCAGGTTACCGATGCTGTTCGACTGCTCGTTGGGCCGCCACCACAGATCGGCATCGGACACCAGCGCCACGCACGTCCCGATCTTCACGAGATACTCGCGGGTCAGGTAACGGCGCGACTCCGCGAGAAACGCGGCGCCGACGCCCGCCGGTTCAGCCGTCACGGTGCACCGTCGTCGGCGTGAACGCCGGCACGCAGACCGCGACGTACGCGGCGCCCTCCGGCGTGCTGTAGCGGACCCATTCGCCGGCCTCGGTCCACACCGCCTGCCCGGCGCGCACCTCGATGGTCCCGTCGCGCGTCTCGACCCGAAGCGTGCCCTCGAGCACCAGGGTGAACTCGTCGAACTCGGGGGTCTGGCCGGGCTCCTCCCAGCCCGCGGGGCTGCGCATGCGCGCGACACTCACCGCGGCCGTCCCGCTGTTCACCCGACCGACGAACTCCTCGATGATCTTGGGCTTCGTGCCCACCGCTTCGACCCGCGTGGGCCGCTCGATGAATCTCGCCACGGTCAGGCCAGTTCCTCGAAGGTCGCCGTGAAATGCCGCAGAAATGGCGGCTCGTGGGTCATCCGGAGGCCTCGCAGCTCGGCGCGCCTGGCATATACCTCCGCCGCAGCCTCCACGACGTAGTCGATGTGGCTCTGTGTGTAGACCCGGCGCGGAATGGCGAGTCGCACGAGCTCCAGCGGCGGCGGCGTGTCCTTGCCGCCGAACATCACGCTGCCCACCTCCACACTCCGAATGCCGGCCGCGCGGTACAACGCGCACACCAGGGCCTGGCCCGGAAACTGGGCGGGCGGAATTCGCGGGAGCAGCCCGCCGGCATCGATGTAGATCGCATGCCCGCCGGGTGGCTCGACGATCTGATAGCCGATGCGAAGGAGTCGCTCGCCGAGGTACTCGGTCGAGCGAATGCGATACGCCAGGTAGTCTTCGAGCACGACTTCCTCGAGCCCCTGGGCCATCGCCTCGAGATCCCGGCCCGCGAGCCCTCCGTAGGTGACGAACCCTTCGGTCAGAATGAGCAGGGCATCGGCGCGCTGGGCAAGCGCCTCGTCCCGAATGAGCAGGATCCCTCCGATGTTCACGAGCCCGTCCTTCTTGGCACTGATGGTCGCGCCGTCTGCCAGCTCGAACATCTCCCGCACGATGTCCCGGATTCCGCGCTCCTGGTACCCTCGCTCCCGCCGCTTGATGAAGAACGCGTTCTCCGCAAACCGGCAGGCGTCGAGAAACAGCGGGATGCCGTGCCGATCGCACACCGCGCGTACAGCACGCAGGTTCTCGAGGCTCACGGGCTGTCCGCCCGCCGAGTTGTTGGTCACGGTGACCATGCACAGGGGAATGCGGTCCGCTCCCACGCGGGCGACCAGCGCTTCCAGCTTGGCGACGTCCATGTTGCCTTTGAACGGGTGTCGGTTGGCCGGATCGGCCGCCTCGGCAATCGGCAGGTCCACCGCTTCGGCTCCCGAGTGCTCGATGTTCGCGCGCGTCGTGTCGAAATGGTTGTTGTTCGGAACGATCTTGCGGGGCCCGCCGACCAACTCGAACAGGATGCGCTCGGCGGCCCGCCCCTGGTGGGTCGGCAGGATGTGATCGAACCCGGTCAGGTCGCGTACCACGTCGCGGAAGCGGAAGAAACTCTCCGCCCCGGCATACGACTCGTCACCCCGCATGATCGCCGCCCACTGGAGGCTGCTCATCGCCCCCGTGCCGGAATCGGTGAGCAGGTCGATCAGCACGTCACGGCTGCGGATGTTGAAGACGTTGAAGTGGGCGTCGCGAAGGATGCCTTCGCGCTCCTCGCGGGTGGTCATGCGCAGGGGCTCGACGGCCTTGATGCGGAACGGCTCGATGATGGTCTTCATGGCGCCGCGAAGTTAGCCAATCCGCCGAAGACGGACCAGCGGCGTCAGCCGACCGCCAACCGCCAGACCTGCGCGACCAGAAAGCACACCACGACCCCGAGCGCGAGGGGCAGGGTGCCGGCGACGGCGGTCCACTTCGCGCTCCTCGTTTCGCGGTAGATGGTGTACAGCGTCGTCGAGCACGGGTTGTGCAGCAGGCTGAACAGCATGAGGTTGAGGCCAGTCAGCAGCGTCCAGCCGCCGGCCCGGAGCAGCCCGCCCACGGCTCCGGCGGTCTCCAGCTCGAACATCACGCCGGCGCCGGCACCCACCTCCGGCAGGCCGGCCAGCAGCACGGTGAGCATGAGCACGGTCGGAATGACGATCTCATTGGCGGGAATCGCCACGACATAGGCCAGCAGCACGACGCCGTTGAGGCCAAGCACGAGGCCGACCGGGTCGAGCGCGTGGACGGCCCAGGCGGCCAGGCTCGCGTCGCCGACACGCACATTCGCAATGAGCCAGATGACGGCGCCCGCGGGCGCCGCGAACACGACGGCGCGCCACAGCACGATGAGCGTCCGGTCGATGAGCGACGTGTAGAGCGTCTGGAGCACCCGTGGGGGCCGGTACGGCGGCAGCTCGAGCGAAAACGCGGACGCTTCACCCTTCAGCATGGTCCGCGACAGCGCCCACGACGTCGCGAACATGAACGCGACGCCGAGCAGCGCGATGCCCACCACCGCACCCGCGGAGACGAGACCTGCCAAATGCGCGGGAACGAGCGCGCCGAGGAAAATGGTGGCCATGAGGATCTGCGTGGGCCAGCGGCCGTTGCAGAGCGAGAAGTTGTTCGTGATGATCGCGATCAGTCGTTCGCGGGGACTGTCGATCACTCGGGTGGCCACGACGCCCGCCGCATTGCAGCCAAACCCCATGCACATCGTGAGCGCCTGTTTTCCGTGCGCCCCGGTCCGTCGAAACAGCGCGTCGAGATTGAAGGCGACGCGGGGCAGGTAACCGAAGTCCTCGAGCAGCGTGAACAGCGGGAAGAAGATCGCCATCGGCGGCAGCATGACGCTCACGACCCATGCCGTGGCGAGATACACGCCGTCCAGCAGGAGCCCATCGAGCCATCCGGGCATCCCGACCGCCGCCGCCGCGTGCTTGAGCACCGGGTGGGCGAACTCGATCAGGAAATCGGCCAGCCGCTGCGACGGGACGTTGGCACCGGCGATCGTCAGCCAGAACACCACGGTGAGCACGGCCAGCATGATCGGGAATCCCAGCCAGCGGCTCGTGAGCAGCCGGTCCAGGGTCCGGTTGAACTCCGCGGCACCACTCCCCGGCCGGGCGCGGAGTGCCACCCCGGCGATCCGCTCCGCCTCGCGGTAGAGACCCGCCATCAGCCGGTCGTGAAAGTCGGGCGTCAGCGTCCAGCGCAGCCGGCCGGCCTGCTCGAGCACGCCCTCGACCGCGTCCGGGTCGATGGGCGATGCGCCCTCCCCGGCGCCGAGCGCCGCGAGCTCGCCTTCCCGAATCGACTGTTCGATGCGCTCGTCCGCATCGAGCAGGCGGAGCGCGATCCAGCGGGCGTTCGAAAGGTCGGGCCACGCGGCCCGCAACGCGCGCTCGAGCGACGCGACCGCGCGTTCGACCTCCGGCTCGTGACGACGTACCCGGAATGGCGTCGGCGTGACCTCGCCGCGGGCGACCCGTTCGACGACGTCCACGAGCTGCCGGATTCCCTCACCACGGCGGGCGACGGCCGGGACGACGGGCACCCCCAGCTGGTCCGACAGACGCGCGGGATCCACGAGCACGCCGTGCCGGCGGGCCTCGTCCATCAAGTTGAGACACACCACCACGCGGTCGGTGATCTCGAGGATCTGCAGCACGAGATTCAGATTCCGCTCGAGATGCGTGGCGTCGACCACCACCACCGTGACATCGGGCCGCCCAAACAGCAGGAAGTCGCGCGCGACCTCCTCGTCGGCGCTCGCGGCCTGCAGCGAATACGTGCCGGGCAGATCCACGAGCCGGTAGCGCGCGCCCTCCCGCTCGAACGTGCCTTCGGCACGCGTGACGGTCTTGCCCGGCCAGTTGCCCGTGTGCTGGCGCAGCCCGGTCAGGGCGTTGAAGACCGTGCTTTTGCCGGTGTTCGGATTCCCGGCGAGGGCCACGAGGTGATCGAACGCGCCGCCTCCCAGCTGGACGAGCTCGGGCCCGCGACGCTCACACGCGCGGCAGGCGGGTCCGGACGCGGTCACGTCGCCCCTCCCGCCCGGCGGACGTGGATCAGCTCGGCCTGGCGGCGTCGCAACGCGATCAGCGCCCCCCGAATCCGATAACCCACGGGATCGTGCAAGGCGCTGTCGAGTTCGGCCCGGACGCGGGTGCCCGGCACGAGCCCGAGATCGAGCAGCCGGCGACGCTGGCGTCCCTGACAGTGGGAGGAGATACGCACGACGGTGGCGGACTCCCCGGGCGCGAGGTCCGCCATCGTGGCGCCCGCATCCTCGTCCCCCGCGGCTTCCGGCAGGGGGTCGAGCGTGACCTGCGCCGCCACCACCGGCGCCACCGTGCCCTCCTGCCCATCCACCCGAACCCGGACCGCGCTTTCGGACCGTTCGAGCACCTCGACGCGCGCCAGGGGGGTGAACCCGACGGCGACGAGCTGCGCGAAGACCGCGGGCGGTTCGTCTTCGACGTGCACCACCGTTCCCCGCTGACCGGGTTCCAGCGCCGTGAGGAGCACGCCACGCACCGGCGGGAGGTCGCCGCCCGCGGTCGGAATGGGATCGCCATGCGGATCGTACAGCGGATGCCCCATGCGGGCGGCAAGGCGCTCCACCTCGGATTCACTCAGCGTATGCTCGCGGACCTCCGCGGCATCATGCCACTCGGCGGGCGCCAAGCTCGTTTCGTCCGCCAGATACCGTTCCCAGAGCCGATGAGTGCGGATGATGCGGAGCGCGTACCGCCGGCCGTCTTCGGTCAACTCGATCCCGGCCGCTCCGGCGCGCGCGAGCCCGATTTCCTCCAGTCGCCCGAGCAGAGCGACTACTCGCGACCGTGAGACTTCGAGGACGCCGGCGAGGCTCTCGATCGATCGGGCAGCCTGCTCGTGCTCGCCGAGGTAGAGGTGCTTGAGCGCGTCCTCAAGGCGGACCCGTTCGCTCAGCCGCAGCGCCCGGCGGAGCCGAGGCCATACGCCGCGGCGCGGCCAGGCCACCGCCACGAGGACCACCACCCCAACGACGAATGCGATCAGCGCCGAACCCGGTCCCACCGCATCAGCCTCCCGATCAATTTTGTGAGCACTAATACAATAATTAGGAATCCCTAAAAATCAACAGAGAGGGTGGGAGGGAGGCTTGGGGAAACGACCGGTCAGTTGTTTGGCGCTCTGGGGGGGCCGATCAGCCGCACACCGCCGGATTCCAGCACCACCAGGGCGTCGCGCGGGATCTCCACAAAGAGGTCACGGCCGCTCTTGGTGAGAGCCGGGTACTGCCGGCCCACGTCGAACAGCGCGCTTTGCACGAGGGGGTCGGGAAGCGGTACGCCGTTCATTCGCACGGTCTCCAGTCGAAACCGGACGACCTCACGGGCCACGCGACTGAGGCTGATCTCGCCGGCCACTTCGGTTTCGGCAGGGAACATCCGGACCAGGGGCCCGAGCGCCCGCCGCGCTTCCCACGGCAGGTCACCGAGACGGCTGGCCATGATGACCTTGGCGGTGTCGCCCGTGACGCGGATCCGGAGGTCTGGTGGAATCGGGATGACGCCGAGCCGGGCCATGAGGTACGACGCCCAGTCCCCCACGCCGACGAACGCCCCGTCGTGGGTACGATCGACGAACACCGAGTTCACGGCGGTCGAGGCCCGGAGCACGCCCGCGGCGGTCACCGAGTCCGGCGCGCGCTGCTGCGCCGCCAACGACTGCGTCAACGCGGCGGTCGCGAGTCCAAGGATCGCGACGGCGACGCGCAACATATGGGTTCCCGTCATGGGGGAATAATACCCGCCAGCGAGGCGTTCCGAGCCACCTCGCCCCGGCGTGCTCTTGCGTCTCCGGCCGGTTTCTGTAACTAGAGGGCCCATGCGATTCCGACTCGGCGTCTACGCGGCGTTCCTGCTCTCGGGCATCGCCGGACTGATCTACGAGGTGCTGTGGGCACGCTACCTCGGCCTGATCGTGGGTCACAGCGCGTATGCGCAGGTGATCGTGCTCTCGATCTTCCTCGGCGGCATGGGGGCGGGGGCGCTCCTCGTCGGCCGGTATTCGGCCCGGTTGGTCGACCCGCTGCGCTGGTACGCCCGCGTCGAGATCCTGGTCGCCCTGTTCGGCCTGACCTTCGATCAGGCCTTTCGGTGGGTCATGGCGGCGGCATACGAGACGCTCTTGCCCGCCGCGGGCGGGGGACTCTCGTCGTTTGCCATCACGTGGGGCATCGCCGCACTCGCGATTCTGCCGCAGTCGATTCTCCTGGGAACCACCTTCCCGCTGATCACCGCGGGCCTGCTGCGCCGGGAACCGGAGCGACCGGGCCGGTCGCTGGCGCTCCTGTACTTCACGAACAGTGCCGGCGCTGCCGGTGGGGTGTTGCTGGGCGGCTTCGTGCTCCTCCCGTGGATCGGGTTGCCGGGCGCGCTGCTCGCCGCCGCCGGACTGAACGTCGTCGCCGGGGGCGCCGCCTATCTGCTGGCCTGGGCTCGCTCGCCGGCCCGGGAGCTGGTCAGCGCCGTCCCGCCTCCGCGCGACGCGACCACGCCTGCGGCCGTCGGGCGACTGCTGCTCTGGGTCGCCTTCGGGACCGCCGTGGCCTCCTTCCTCTACGAAGTCGCCTGGATTCGCATGCTGGCACTGCTGCTCGGCAGCGCAACCCACGCCTTCGAACTGATGCTCTCCGCGTTCATCCTGGGCCTCGCGCTGGGGGCGTTCTGGGTGCGTACGCGCGCGGACCGGTGGGACGCCGTGCGCGCACTCGGCTGGATCCAGTGCGCCATGGGGGCGGCGGCTCTCGTGGCCCTGCCCGTGTACGCCGCGGCGTTCGACTGGGTCGCGGTGCTGATGCGGACGTTCACGCGCTCCGATACGGGGTATGTGGCGTTCTCGCTCGGCCGCTACGCGATCAGCCTCGCCATCATGCTGCCGGCCACCTTCTGCGCCGGCACCACCCTTCCGCTCATCACCCGCGCGTTGCTCGAACGGGGCACCGGCGAAAGTGCCATTGGGCGCGTGTACGGCGTGAACACGGTCGGGTCCATTGCCGGCGTCGTCGTAGCGGGACTGGTGCTGCTCCCATGGATCGGACTCAAGCACACGCTCGTGGTCGGGGCCGCGGTGGACCTCGGGCTCGGCGTGCTCGTGCTCCGGGCGGCGAGCGAGCGGCGGTCCCGCCGTGCCGCGCATGGCGCCCTCGCCGCGGCCGCGGGGCTCGTGCTCCTCGCCCTCGTCACTCCGAACTTCGACCGCCAATTGATCACGAGCGGCGTGTACCGCGACGGCGTGCTTCCGCAGGGCGGGGCCGCCGAGACGCTGTACTACCGCGACGGCCGAACCGCCACCGTCACGGCGTTCCGCAACGCGGAGTTCGCCATGACGGCCATTTCGACCAATGGAAAGCCGGATGCCACGATGCCGGACCGGTGGCGGACGCCGTGTGGCCCCGACACGCCACGGGAACCCCTCGACGGCGACATGGCGACCCAGACCCTCGCGCCGCTGTTTACGGCCGCCCACGCGCCCGCGGCGGTGCGGGCCGCCGTCGTCGGGCTTGGGTCCGGGCTGTCGTCCCAAGTGCTGCTCGGGCTGCCGACGGTCACCCGGCTCACGACGATCGAGATCGAGCCGGCCATGGCGCAGGGCGCGCGTGTGTTTCTGCCCGCGAACCGCCGCGTGTACGAGGATCCGCGCTCCGAACTGGTGTACGAGGACGCCCGGGCGTATTTCGCGGCGACCGACGAGCGATTCGACCTCATCTTCTCCGAGCCGTCGAATCCGTGGGTGAGTGGCGTGGCGAGTCTGTTCACGACGGAGTTCTATCATCGCGTGGCGGGCTCGCTCGGCGAAACCGGCGTCTTCGGCCAGTGGCTCCACCTGTACGAGTTGAATGACGACTTGGTGCTGTCGGTGCTCGCCGCCATCCACGCGAACTTCCCGTCGTACGCGGTCTATCAGACGGCGGAGGCGGACCTCGTGATCGTGGCGAGCACGGCGCCGGTGCTCCCGCGGCCCGCGTGGGCCGTCGTCGTCGACGCGCCCGGCCTCGCCGACGACTTTTGCCGGGCGCCGCGACTCACCGCGCCGATGCTCGAGGCGACGCGCCTCCTCACGCGCCCCGAGCTCACGCCCCTCCTCGACCGGTGGGGCAGTGCCAACTCCGATTTCTACCCGGTCCTCGACCTGGGCGCCGAGCGGCAGCGCTTTCTGCGGCGTAGCGCCCAGGGGTTCGTCGGACTGACCGCCGCCCGCTTCGACATGCCGGCGGCGCTCCGACAGGCGCCGCGCGCGCGGTCCACCGATACGCTCGCCCCGGTGCCGCGCATTCCACGGATGCAGGCACAGGCCCTCGCCGCGAGTCTGCGAGTGGCGCACGGCGCGACGGATGCGCTGGGCGGGGACCCGCGCGGACGCGCGCGGCACGCCTATCGGCGCTGGAACGAGTCACTGCGCGGCGAGAACGGGCCGGCGGACTGGATCACGTGGCTGGAGGAGTTCGCGGCCGTGGAGCGGCTCCTGCACGGGGCCTCCCAGGGCACCGCCGACGAGGAGTTCTACGCGGCGGCAAGCCGCTTCGCGGCACGTTGGCAGGCACCGCCGCTGGTCCTCGACGTGCTGGCGCTCCGGTACGCGGCAGCCCGCTGGGATTTCCCCGCGGCCCGGGCGCGGAGCGCGGCACTGCTCCCGACCGTGCTGGAGGGGAGAGGGCTGATTCCAGCCGACGAGTTCCTCGACATCGCGGTCGTCGCGCATCTGGTGGCGGGCGACCCGCAGGGGGCCGGCGCGCTGCTCCAGCAGGTGGCGCCGCGCACCGGCCGCGCGCCGGACGACGTGCGCCTCCTGCTGCTCGCGGCGCACGTGCTCGGGGCCCGCGAGCGGGCGCCCGGGGCTGCTACTCGGTAGTGACGGGCTCGGTGGTATCCCGGAGGGCCGCGTGCAGCGTGTGCCAGGGCAGGTTGGCGCACTTGACCCGCGCGGGGAACTCGCGCACGCCGGCGAACGCCAGGAGCTTGCCGAGAGTCGCCCGATCCGGCTCCCCAGCACCGGTCACCATGGCGTGGAAGGCCGCGAACAACCGCTCGGCGTCCGCAACGGGTTTGCCTTTCACCGCCGTCGTCATGAGCGACGCGGAGGCCTGCGAGATGGCGCAGCCGGTCCCCTGGAATCCGATGTCGTCGACCACGTCTCCGTCCACGCGCACCCAAACGGTGATGCGGTCGCCACAGAGCGGGTTGTCACCGTCGGCCGTGTGATTGGCGTTCGGAACCTGTCGGAAGTTCCTGGGCGAGCGGTTGTGGTCGAGAATGACCTGCTGATACAGCTCGCGGAGATCGGTCATGCGCCGAACAGCTCCCGGGCTTTCCAGACGGACGCGGCGAGACGGTCCACGTCGTCGCGGGTGTTGTAGAACGTGAAGGACGCCCGAGCCGTGGCCGGCACCCCGAAAAAGTCCATGACGGGCTGCGTGCAGTGGTGCCCGGTGCGGATCGCCACCCCGTCTTGGTCGGCGATCGTGCCAATGTCGTGCGGGTGCACACCCTCGAGGACGAACGACACCACGCTCGCCTTGGTGGGCGCCGTCCCGATGAGCCGCACGCCGGGAATCTCCCGCAGTCGGCTCTCGGCGTAGGCCAACAGGTCGCGCTCGTGGGTCGCCACCGCCGTCCAGTCCAGCCCACGCAGGTAGTCCACCGCCGCGCCGAGTCCCACCGCGCCCTCGATGTTGGGCGTGCCGGCCTCGAATTTCATCGGGAGCGGTGCGTAGGTCGTCTTCTCGAATGTCACCGACGCGATCATCTCGCCCCCACCCTGATACGGCGGCAGAGCCTCCAGCAGGGCGCGCTTCCCGTACAGCGCCCCGATCCCCGTGGGCCCGAACATCTTGTGCCCGGACACCGCATAGAAGTCGCAGTCGAGCGCCTGGACATCCACCGGTCCGTGCGGCGCGGCCTGCGCCCCGTCCACCAGGACGGGAATGCCGCGCTCGTGCGCCGCCGTGATGATCGTCTGCACGTCGTTGATCGTGCCGAGTGAGTTCGAGACATGCACCACGGCCACGATCTTGGTCCGCTTCGTCAGCAGGCCGGGCAGGTGGTCGAGCACGAGCGCACCGCGCGTGTCCATGGGCAGGACGCGCAGCTTCGCGCCGCGCTCTTCACACACGAGCTGCCAGGGCACGATGTTCGAGTGGTGCTCCATCGCGGTGACGAGCACCTCGTCGCCGGCCTCGAGCCGGCTGCGCCCGAAGGCCGAGGCCACCAGGTTGATCCCTTCGGTGGCGCCCCGCACGAAGACGACTTCCGCTGGGGACGGGGCGTTGAGGTAGCGGGCCACCATGGCCCGGCCCCACTCGTACGCCGTCGTCGCTTCTTCGCTCAACTGGTAGACGCCGCGGTGGACATTCGCGTTCAGCGTTTCGTAGAACCGATGGATGGCGTCGATGACGTGCCGCGGCTTTTGACTCGTCGCGGCGTTGTCGAGGTACACGAGGCTCTTGCCCCGCATGGACCGGCCCAACAGCGGGAAATCCGCCCGGACGCGCTCGGCATCGAAGGCGGGGGCGGTCGCCGCCCCGGTTGGGACCCGCTCGACGCCGGTCGTCACGAACTCCGCTTCCTCGCGCTCTCGTCCAGACGGGCGTGCACGATGCCGTCCAGCTGGGTTCGCAACTCCTCGACCGAGACCGAGTTCAGGATCTCGGCCCCAAACCCGAAGGTGAGCAGGTTCCGCGCCGCTTCCTCGTCCAGTCCCCGACTGCGGAGATAGAACATCGCCTTCGGATCGATGGGGCCGAGCGTGGCTCCGTGCGTACACTTGACGTCGTCCGCGTAGATCTCGAGCTGCGGCTGGCTATCCGCGCGCGCGTCCTCCGACAGCAGCAGGTTGTTGTTCGTCTGCTTCGAATCGGTCCGCTGCGCGCCGGGCCGCACGATGATCCGCCCGCTGAAGACACCGCGCGAGCGATCGTCGTACACGCCGTTGAACACTTCCCAGCTCGGGCAGTGCGGTTTCGCGTGCTCGAGCGTGGTGTGGAAGTCCACGTGCTGCTCGTCCCGGAGCACGGACAACCCGTTGATCGTGCACTCGGCGCCCTCGCCGTCAAGCGTGGCATTGAGGTCGTAGCGCGTCAGGCGGGAGCCGAACGCGAACGTGACCGACGTGTAGACCGAACTGCGTCCCTGCCGCGACTGCGACGTCGCCGTGTGAAACGCGTTGTCGTGTTCCCGCTGCACGCGGTACGCGTCAACCACGGCGTTCTCTCCCAGCACGGTCTCGGTGACGGCGTTCGTCCAGTACGGCCCATCTCCGATGCCCACGAACTGCTCGATGATCGAGGCCTGCGCGCCGTCATCGAACAGATACAGGTTGCGCGGGTGGCTCACCGTGGGTTCGGAACCGGCGAGCGAGACGAACACGAGTTGGATCGCGCGGTCCACCGCCACGTTGCGCCCGACATGGACGAAGGCGCCGTCCAGCACGAACGCGGTGTTGAGCGCGGTGAAGGGATTCGCGCTCGGGTCGGCCAGCCGGCCGAGGTGCTGGCGGGCCACATCACCCTCCGCCGCGGCGGCCAGCGACCCAATGGTCACCCCGGTCGGCAACGCGAGGGAGGACAGCTCGGACACGAACCGCCCGTTCACGTACACGGCGACGAGCCGTTCCCCGGACTCGCCGATCGCGACCTCCTCCACCGCGCGACGGACCGCCGCCGACACCGTCGCGGACGCCACCGCGAAGCGCGTGCGCGTGATCGGCTCGACGCTCGTGAACCGCCACTCCTCGTCCTTGGTGGACGGGAAGCCCGCCTCCGCGAACTGGCGGATGGCGCCGGCACGCAACTCCTGCACCCACGGGGGGGCGCCGGCCGCCCCGTTCGCGGCGAACGCCTCGTAGTCGGCAACCAGTTGCGCCACGGCGTCCTCGGCGCGTCGGGTCTGTGGTGCCACCGCCGTCATCGCGCCACCGCCGGTTCCCGGAGCCAGTCGTAGCCCTTGTCCTCGAGCTCGAGCGCCAGCTCCTTACCGCCCGATCGGACGATCCGTCCGTCGGCCAGCACGTGCACGTAGTCCGGCACGATGTAGTTGAGCAGCCGCTGGTAGTGCGTCACGACCACCATCGAGCGCTCCGGCCCGCGTAGCTTGTTCACCGCATCGGCGACCGTCTTCAGCGCATCGATGTCGAGCCCGGAGTCGGTCTCGTCGAGCACCGCCAGCTTCGGTTCCAGCACCGCCATCTGGAGGATCTCGTTGCGTTTCTTCTCCCCACCCGAGAATCCCTCGTTGACCGCGCGGCTCATGAGGCTGTCATCCCACCCGATCGTCCGGAGCTTCTGGGCGAGGACATCCAGGAAGTCGATCGGGTCGTACTCCGGCAGTCCCTGCGTCTTGCGGATGGCGTTGACGGCGGAGCGGAGAAAGTAGGCATTGGTGATGCCGCGGATCTCAACCGGATACTGAAACGCCATGAACAAACCGGCCCGCGCCCGCTCTTCGGGGTCCATCTCGAGGAGATCCTGCCCCTCGTAGGTCACGGACCCCTGGGTCACCTCGAAGCCCGGGTGTCCCGCCAACACCTGCGCGAGCGTACTCTTCCCGGACCCGTTCGGCCCCATGATGGCGTGGACTTCGCCCTTCCCGACCGACAGGTTGATCCCGTGGAGAATCTCGGTCCCCTCGGCGGAGGCGTGAAGGTTCTTGATCTCTAGCATGTCCCCATATTCCAGTTTCGTAGTGTCATGTGACTATCGCGAGTCCTCACGTCTTCCCTTCTTGCACAGGCAGTTCAGCCGACGCTTCCCTCCAAATTGATCGCCAGCAGGTTCTGCGCTTCGACCGCGAACTCCATCGGGAGCTCCCGGAAGACCTCCTTACAGAAGCCGTTCACGATCATCGAGACGGCATCCTCGGCGCTGAGGCCCCGCGCCTGGCAGTAGAAGATCTGATCTTCGCCGATTTTGGAGGTCGACGCCTCGTGCTCCATGATCGCCGTGCTGTTACGCACGTCGATGTACGGAAACGTGTGGGCCCCGCACTGGTCGCCGATCAGCATCGAGTCGCATTGCGAGTAGTTCCGAGCGTTCTCGGCGCCCTTCATGATCTTCACCAGGCCCCGGTACGTATTCTGGCTCTTGCCGGCCGAGATGCCTTTCGAGACGATCGTGCTCCTCGTGTTCTTCCCGAGATGGATCATCTTCGTGCCGGTATCGGCCTGCTGCCGGTTGTTCGTCAGCGCCACCGAGTAGAACTCGCCGATCGAGTTGTCGCCCTGGAGGATGCAACTCGGGTATTTCCATGTGATGGCCGAGCCGGTCTCCACCTGTGTCCACGAGATCTTCGAGTTCTTCCCGCGACACGCGCCGCGCTTGGTAACGAAGTTGTAGATCCCGCCCTTCCCCTCCTCATCCCCCGGATACCAGTTCTGTACGGTCGAGTACTTGATCTGCGCATTGTCGAACGCGACCAGCTCCACGACCGCGGCGTGCAACTGGTGCTCGTCTCGCATGGGCGCGGAACACCCTTCCAGGTAGCTCACGTACGCGCCCTCTTCCGCCACGATCAGGGTGCGCTCGAACTGACCGGTCGCCGCGGCGTTGATGCGGAAGTACGTGGACAGCTCCATCGGACAGCGCACGCCCTTCGGCACGAACACGAACGAGCCGTCCGTAAACACCGCGGAGTTGAGCGCCGCGAAGAAGTTGTCGGTCGGCGGCACGACCGAGCCAAGGTACTGCCGGACCAGGTCGGGATGCTCGCGCACGGCCTCGGAGAACGGCAGGAAGATGACGCCCGCCTCCCTGAGCGTCCCCTTGAACGTCGTCGCGACGGACACGCTGTCGAACACGGCATCGACAGCCACGCCGGTGAGCTTCTTCTGCTCCGAGAGCGGGATACCGAGCTTCTCGAACGTCGCGAGCAGCTTGGGATCCACTTCGTCGAGGCTCTTGGGTGCCTGCTGCTGCTTCGGGGCGGAGTAGTAGTGGATGGCTTGGTAGTCCACCGGCCCGTACGTCACGTTCGGCCAATGCGGCTCCGTCATCGTGAGCCAGTGGCGGTAGGCCTTCAGCCGCCACTCCAGCAGCCACTCGGGCTCGCCCTTCTTGGCGGAGATCAGCCGGATGGTGTCCTCGCTCAACCCCGCGGGGACCCTGTCCGACTCGATGTCCGTTTCCCAACCGTACTCATACGGCTTCTTGACGTGGGTCTCGATGGACGTCATTCCCGCTCCTCGTCAGACGGATGGCGGCGCGTCTCCGGCCGCTCGCCGTTCGTGATTGCGTATTCGCAAGCGTTGCACCCGCTCACGATGTGCCGTTCGCGCTGCACCCCGGGACCGAGCAGTTCGGTGAGAAACTGCAACTCGGTATCGCAGACCTCGGGGAACCGCTGGGCCACGGCGTGCATGGCGCAGTTGTGCTCAGCGAGCCGGACGCCCTCACCGGCCATCGACACGTTCGGCATGAAGCCCTCGCGCCGGAGATGCTCCACCACCGCGACCACCCGATCGTCAAACGGCGCGTCCCCCAGACGGGCGAGAATCTCGTCGGCCTGGGCCCGGAACCGTTGCTCGAAGAACCGGCGCACCGCGTCCCGACCGGCGCTGCGCTCGAGGTAATCGAGCACCGCCGTCAGCTCCTCTTCGTAGCGATTGGGAAACAGCGCCTCGCCCCGCTCGGACAGCCGGTAGGCATGGACCGGTGCGCCCTGGCCGCGTTGCTCGCGGTCGTGCGCGATGAGGTTCTCGACCTCGAGTTCCTTGAGGTGGCGGCGAATGGCGTTCGCGGTGACCCCGTGCCGCTCGGCAAGCTCTTGTGCCGTAAGCGGTTGAGCTTTCTTCAGCTCGATCAGGATCTCGCCGCGCAGCCCTCTGTGAGCCGCCAGCCCGGGGGTCAGGGATGCCATGGTCAACTGGAAACATACGCAAGGTCGCAAACTAATTCAACGCTTTTGTGTGCGAACTCGCCTCGCGTGGCAACCTCAATTGGGACAAAACGTTACCGGATTCCCGCAGGACCCACGCGCTGCCCGATCGTGTTGTAGCTTACGCTCCGGACCGTATCACATCACGCCTCCGAGGTGGACAATGTTAAAGCGCATCATCCCGGTCTCCCTGTGTCTCGCTGTGCTCGCCTGCGCAGGGGGCGACGCCGCGTGGCAGGGAACCGTGACGGACAGTGCCGGCATCACGATCGTCCGCAACCCGGCGCAAGGCACATGGTCCGCCGATCAGGGGTGGACCGTGGAAGAGACGCTGCGGATCGGGACGGCAGAGGGCGAGCCCGAGTACCAGTTCGGTCAGGTCCCGGCCTCGCCCGGGGTCGCGGCGATCGCCACGGCGAGCGGCGGGGAGATCGTCGTCCTCGATCAGCAGGCGCAGCATCTCAAGGTGTTCACCTCTGGGGGGGCGTACGTCCGCACGATCGGCGGACCGGGTGGCGGACCGGGAGAGATCGGTCTTGGCTCCAGCGCCGTGATCGTCGCGCCGGGTGACACGATCCTCGTCTCGGATATCGGCAATCAACGCGCGAACCTCTATCTGCTCGACGGGACCTTCGTGCGGAGTTTCCCGATCAGCTTCACGGACGGGATTCCCTTCCGCTGGGAATCGGCACCGGACCAGCGCATCGTGGCGCAGCTGCGGCGCCTGGCGTTTCCCGGATCGACCGCGCCGCCCGACACGATGGACGTCCTCGTGGAGCGCAACCTGGACGGGTCGGTCGGCGACACGCTGATGCGCGTTCCTTCCGGCAAGACAGTCTCCTTTTCCGGCGGCGCGCCAGAGTTCAAGTTCTTCAGCCCCGAACCGGTTTGGGGGATGCTGGGCGATCGGATCCTCTATGCCGTGAGCGATCAGTACCGCATCGGCGTGTACGCGCCGGGCGGCACCCTCGAGCGGGTCGTGGAGAAGCCGTTCGAGCGGGAGGTCGTGACCGGCGAGGATCAGGACGCGGTGAAGGACCTCCTGCGCAGGGCCTGGAGTGACGCGGGCGTGCCGCCGCAGGCCGTTACACAGCTCATGAGCCGAGTCCAATTCGCCGAGCACTACCCGGCGTTCGCCCAGATGATCGCGGGGTTCGACGGTTCGATCTGGATTCAGCACATCCAGGCACCCTCCAAGCTCCCCGCCGAGGCCCGCGAGGGCTTCAATCCGCAGTACGACCTCGCTTCGCGGGAATGGGACGTGTTCGATCGGGACGGACGCTACCTGGGAATCGTGGCTATGCCGTTCCGCTTCCAACCGGTGCGGTTCGTGGGCGACCGGATCTACGGCGTGCAACGCGATGAGCTGGACGTGCAGTACGTCGTCGTGCTCAAGGTGATGAACGGCCGCGGGACGGCCGGCGACAGATGAGCGGCTAACGGGTCCGTCGGACCGCGGGTCTGAGGGGGCACGGGGCTGCCCCCTTTTCTTTCCCCACCCGGCACTGCACCATTCGGGCGGCAATTGCGCAGTGTCGTCGTTCATCCTTCCCGACCGTGGGGGACCCGTGGGTTTCGCGGCGATACGTTCACGATTCGACAGGCTCCGGACGCCCGCCCGCATCGGCGTCGCCGTCGTTGGCGGACTCCTCCTGCTGGCCGCGCTCCCGGGCGCGGCCGTTCCGTTGGCGGCACCGCAGCGGGACAGCGTGCTCATCTTCCAGCGCCCCGACTCCGCCCCGGTCGCAGCGGCGCTCGAGCACGCCGCCCAGCGCGCCCACACCCCAGGTGGCGAGGTCAATCTGGTGCTGCCCAGTCTCGCGCAAGGGCAGTTCCTCGGATTCACCGGCCACCAGTTGCTGCTCTCGGGCCTGTTCGTGTGCGCCTTGGGGCTGCTGTTCGGCCTGCTGACGTACCGGCAGGTGAAGAAGCTGCCGGTGCATCGCTCCATGCTCGAAGTCTCGGAGCTGATCTACACGACGTGCAAGGCGTACTTGATCCAGCAGGGGAAACTGCTGCTGGTGCTCGAGCTGTTCATCGGCACGATCATCGTCGCCTACTTCCTGATGATCGGATTCGCCGTGCACAAGATCGGGATCATCGTCCTGTTCAGCCTGATCGGCATGGCGGGGAGCTATAGCGTCGCCTGGTACGGCATCCGGATCAACACGCTCGCG
>JAOTWJ010000043.1 GCA_029862925.1 Gemmatimonadota bacterium | reverse complement strand
CTGGAAGCGAAGGCCGAGGGCTATCGGCGGCTGGTGGCGGCGTGCGCGGAGAATCCCCAGATCGCGCCCACGCTGCTGCTCATCGAGCAAATGCCCCACCTCGTGGCCGAGCAGGTGAAGGCCATTCAGAACCTGAAGATCGACAAGATCACGGTCTGGGAGGGCGGCCGGTCCGGGAAGGCAGGCAACAGCGGCGCCACGGCGGATTTCCTGTCGAGCCTGATTGGCTCGCTGCCCGCCGTGCATGAACTGGCGCACCAGGCCGGCATCGAGCTTCCGGCCGTGCTGGGCAAGGTCAGGGAGGAGGCCCCGGCCGTCGACGTGACGCCGACGAAGGGAAAGCAGCCTCGCGCGTGAGGCCGGTGCCACGACGGTAGCGGCGGTCGCGACGACCGCCGCTACCGTCGGCGCTCGGCCAGTCGGCGGTAGTACTCCTCCACCAGCGCCCGATACTCGAGTGGGACAGCTTCGCCCGCCTCCAGCGCGGCCGGCCGCGGATCCTCCCCCAGCAGCTGCCGGCGCAGCGAGAACTCGTAGTCCTTGAGCCCCTGCACGATCGCCTGCTCCAGCTGGTCGAGCCCTTGCGGCGTGGCCAGCCCGCGCTGGTTGTCGAGTCGGCCGAGTTGACGCATGATGGCGTCGAGCGGTGCGACATCGACGCCCTGGCGCTGGAGTTGCTGCCGCAGCTCCCGTAGCTGGCTGGCGCGCTCCCGCAGCTCGCGGCGCAGCTGCCGCTCGCCCGCGGGTCCCGCTCCACTATCCGCGCCGGCGTTCTCCCGCGCGCGCGCGCCCAGCGACTCGAGCGCCCGCGCCACGTCGCGGGTCCGGTCGAGAGTTCGCTCCAGCTCGCGGTCTCTGGATGCGCCGATCCGACCCGCAGCCTCGCGAATCCCGTCGCGCAGCGCCTCGAGGTCCGTGCCGATCTCCTCCTCGAACCGTTCCGCGTATTCCTGAGACCGCTGCTCCATCACGCCCCGCGAGTACTGGATCTTGTCCTGGAGACGCCCGTTCCGGGCCTCCTGGCCGGCTTCCCGCAGTCGCTCCGCGGCGTCCGGCTGTTCGCCGCGGGCCTCGCGCGCCAGGCGGTCCAGGTCCGATTCCAATCGGTCCACTTCGGCCGCCATGTCCTGCTTGCGGTCGTTGAGTCGCCGCAGGCGCTCCGGACGACCGTCATCCGTCGCGAGAGCGCGCACGTCCTCTTGCACCTCCCGCTGCTGTTCCACCAGCTGCTCGGCGCGTCGCAGCGCGTCCCGCACGTCCCGCTCCAGCCCAGCACGGCGCGATCCCTCGAGTCCTCGCCGAGCCTCCCGCAGGCGGTCGAGCGCCGACTCTCCCTGGGCCGCTCCCTCGCGCCCGGCGGCAGCCCGGCGCATCGCGTCCGCCGCATCCTGCAGCCGCCGGGCCGTTTCGGCCAGCTCGGCGTTCTGGCGCTCGCGGGAGAGGCGCTCGAGGCGTCGCGCCAGGGAGTCGGCTTCCTGCGCGAGCCGGCGTTGGCCCGCGCTATTCGCACCGCCCTGGGCTTGGCCCTGGGCCTGCACCCGACGGCGCTCGTTTTCCTGCTGCTGCCGTCGCGCCAGCTCGCGCAGCTTCTCCAGCGCCTCATCCACCTGCTGATCGGTCTGCTGTCGCTGCCCGCGCTCGACGCTCTCATACTGATTCCGCATCCGGTCCAGCTCGAGCTCGAACAGCTCCGCCAGCTCCTCGGCACTCGCCTCCGGCGCGCCGCCGCCGCCCTGACCGGACTCTCCCCGTGCCAGTTGCCGCTCGCGGAACGCGGCTTCGGCGCGCTGCAGGTGCTGGAGCGCACGCTGCTCCGGCGGGAGGGCCGGCTCCGGCTCCCGCCGCCCCAGCCGCTCCTCCGCCTCCGCCATCGCCGCTGCGGCCCGCGGGAGCGCTTCCGCCACAACCGCCATCGTGGAGTCGAGCTCCGCCACACCGCGCGCTTCGATGCGCCGGATGAGCGTCCCCACTTCCTCGCGCAACCGTCCCTGCATCAGCGTGACGGTGCTGAGGTTGTCCCGCCACTCCCGGTCGGTGTACCGGCCGCGGTCCCGCACGAGCCGGAACGTGGCGGCGATGATGTCCCGCTGGCGGCTCGACAGTTCGCCCGGCGACGCCCCGCCATCCGGCTGGCCCTGCGCGCCCCCCGCATCCGCCGCCCGCCAGCGGCGATCGAACGGACGAATCGTCACGAAGTAGATGTCCGTGGCCGCGGGCGGGGTCCCGCGGCGCGCGTCCCGCGCGCGGCCGTAGTACGCGATCACGTCACCCGGCACGAGGGTCAGCTCTTCCAGGTAGAACGTGTGCCCGGCAGTCACGTCTTTGCGGCCTCCCCGTCCCGCGTAGAGCGCCACCGCCTGCTCCGCCCCGCCGTTCACGGCAACCACGAGATCCACGGCCGCCAGTCCGAAATCGTCCTCCGCCCGCACCTCGGTGAACAGCTCGTCGACAGACGTCACCGAGACGTCCCGGCCGGGTTGGGTCACACGCACGATGGGCGGCTGATCGTCGAGGGCGTCGATGAAGTACTCTCGAGAGGCCGACACGAGGCGGCCGTCAGGTCCGGCCAGCAGCACGCGGTACGAGCCGCTGGCGGCCACCGTCAGCTCGCCGCCGAGCCCGTCGCCGGTGGCCATGAGCGGCAGCGTGTCCGTGCCGACGGCCAGGGCCCCGGCCGCCGCGGGGATCGTCGGCACGACCTCCACGCGGACCCGCGTGCCGACGAGGGCCGCAATGTCTCCCCCGTCGTCCTGTCGCTGGGGTTCGAGTCCGGTGTAGGCCGGGAACCGGTACTCCAGATTGATCGTGCGCACGTACGGCAGATCGACGACCGCCAGTCGGTGCACGCGCGAGCGCACCCCACCGGCCGTGGCGAAGTACTCGGTCGTGTCCCGCACGTCGAACAGGAACGCGCCAAGATCGCTCCGTTCCACGTCCGGCGTCATCGTGATCCGTTCCCACTCGGCGGTACCACGCGAGCGCACCAGCAGCGTGACTTCCTCGGCGGTGAAGTTCCGCAGCGCCGCCCCGATCCGGACGTCTGCTCCGCGTGGGATCGTGGAGTCGCCAGGTTCGATGTCGATCGCATACGGTGTGGCCGTGCCGCCCCGCAGCGGGGACAGGAGGAACGGCAGGCCCGTACGCACCGTTCCCGGACTCAGCAAGACCACGAGCACCGCGAGACCCGTCACCCCGGCGAGCATCCCGCCCGACCGGCGCAGCGCCTTCCGCTCCACTCGCCTTCCCCGCTCCACCCCGTCGAGATGTTCCGCCGCGCGCGCGACCACCCGGGCGACCAGAGCGGGCGAGCTGGGCTCGTCCGGCGCACCTGCCGTTTCCGTGGCGCTCAGCACCTCGCCGTCGAGCGTCGGCTCGTGCTCCTCGAGGTAGAGCGCCACCTGGCGATCCGTGATCGCGCGCAGCAGCGGGCGCGCGAGGAACTGCAGCGCGAGTCCGAGCAGCACACCCCACGTCACGAGGCGGGACACGAGGAGCGCGGTCGCCGAAAAGCGGAACTGGTCCACCGCCCACGCCCCGAGCACGAAGGCGATGAGCCCGCCGGCGAGCACCACCGTCAGGCCGCGCATCAGCACGCGCAGACGCCAGCGGCGCCGCACGGCCCGGATTGCAGGGAGGAGTTCGGGGATCATCAGGGCTGGGTCCTCCGTTTCACCGGAACACAGTGCACGTTGATGAGATACCACCGGACCCCATGGCAGCGTTCCATGTCCCGGCTCACGCGCCCGCTCCCTTAGGGCGCAGCGCGGTAAACGCCGATTCCGCCACGAGCGCGATCAGGGCCGCGAGCGCCAGGTACCACCAGATCCGCTGACGCCGCTCGCGCTCTGCGGCCGTCAGCACCCCGGCCGGCCCCGCGGTGGTGACTCCCTCAGGGGCTGCGACGGCGGCCAGAAGCACGTCGCGATCGAGCTCCGTCAGATCCGACTCGGCGGGGTCCAGATTCACCGCCACCGGAACGGCGATTTCGCCTCGTGGCGAGCGCAACTCGTAAAACCCGGCCCGCGGCAGCGGCAGTGGCATGCGCGTGCCGGCCGGTATCAAAACCCGGGTCCCGTCGGGCGCCTCAAGCACGAGTTCGCCATCCGCCCCGGGGAAGAGCTCGTCTGCGTGCAGCGCACTGCCGACCTCGTAGGATGCAGGCGGTTCCCGGTGCCCCGCCAGGTACCGCACCGCCTGGTGGACCGTGGGAAGGAACACCGCACGCAGCGGGAGGTCGTTCCAGACGTTGCTCAGATCGGATCCCCACAGAAGGGCGCGCCCCATACCGTAACGGGTTTCGCCCAAGATCGCGCCGCCATCATCGGTCCACGCCAGGACCCGACCGCTGTCCGGGAGCGCAAGGCGTCGATAGCGATACACGCGGACGGCCGAGTAGTCGCCGCCCCGCGTTCCCTGAAACGGGGCGAACACGGGATGCCCGTAGTCGGCCACGCCGAGGGCTCCCCCGCGATCGGTCAGCCGATCCGCGGGTGACCGTGCCGCGGTGCCGAGGGCCGCGCCCACGGCCTCCGGGACCGCGCCGGCCCGCGGCCCGATGGCCCAGAGGATGCCGCCGCCCTGCTCGACAAAGCGGAGTAGACGACGGCCCGCCTCACCCGAGGGAAACGGGGCATCGTTGAGGACGACCACTGCCGCCGACCCGAGCTCCGCCGCCGAAGGCGTGGTGCGCACGGATGACTCGATCAGCGGGTCGCGGCCGATCGAGAGGGCGCGACGCAGGTAGACGACCTCCCGGGAAGAGGCCCCGGACGGCTCCAGCAGCAGCACCGGAATGCGGGGAATCGGACGCAGCACGAAGCGTCGCTCGTCATCCACGCCCAACCGGTCCCCGTCGAGTCGCACCCATCCCGGCGTGGGCGAGGGCGGGAGGGCGATCGCGGGAAACCGCACCGGGATGGCGTCGCGTGCCGTGACCCGCGCGCGCACCTCGTGCAACGTCTGCGTACCCGTTCCCAGCCGCGCGCGGACCTCCGCGTCGCTGGTCCCAAGGTTGGTCACCCGCGCGGTGACGACGACCCTCCCGCCGTCGTCGGGACTCCGTTGCAGGGTCACGCCGGTGACCGCCAGGTTCTGCGGCGCGTCGCCACCCACCGCGACCGTCTCCAGGACGGTTCCCGCGGGCAGACGGATGTCGGTCCCGCCATCCCAGCCCGCCTGCTGAAAGTCGGACACGAGGACCACGGCGCGGCGTGGCAGGTCGGACTGCTCGACCAGGTCGCCGGCCAGTTCGAGCGCGGGGCCGAAGCGCGTGACGCCCCCATCCGGGCGCGCGGCGGTCAGATACGCCGCTGCGGTCACGGCATCGCCCGTCGCGGGACCCATCACCTCCGGCGTTTCGGCGAAGCGCACCACGGTGAGCCGGTCCCCGGGGGCCAGGTCGCTCGCGACGCGTCGCGCGGCCTCCAGCGCGCGATCCCACCGATCGCCGTACCCCATCGAGGCGGAGCGGTCGAGCAACAGCACCACCTCACGCGCGGTTCCCGCGCCCGCCGCGCCAAACCCCGCGCGCGCCAGGAACGGGCGGGCGAAGGCGGCGACGAGCAGGGCGATCGCCGACGCGCGCAGCAGGAACAGCAGCCAATCGCGAATCCGGCGGCGCTCCGTCGTCCGGAACGGCACGCGTCGCACGAACGCGAGCGACGGGAACCGCACCGGCTCCCGCCGCTGACGCTGGGTCAGGTGCAACAGCACCGGGATCGCCAGCGCGGCGAGACCGATCAGGAACAGCGGAGTCAGGAACGACATCACTTCGCCAGCCGTAGCCACTCGCGGCGGGTCAGGTATTCGAACAGCGCGAAGTCCACTGGCTTGCTGGTCTGGGCCAGATAGTAATCCACGCGCCGCTGACCCAGGCCCCGCGCAAGCGTGTCGCAGTGCTCGCGAATGAGGGCGCGATACTCGTCGCGCATCTTGGCGGGCACCACCGGCGCCCGCTCCCCGGTCTCGAGATCCTCGAAGGGCGCCGCGCCGTCGAACGGGAACTCCAACTCGTCCGGGTCCAGGACGTGGAGCACGATCACGTCGTGACCCCGGTCCCGCAGCCGCGCGAGCGCCCGGAACACCACCGTAGGCTCGTCGTACAGGTCCGACACCAGCACGATGATGCTCCGGCGGCGGCTGATCTCGGCGACCTTCTCCAGGGGGCCCGCCAGCTCACCGCGCCGGCCGGCAGCTCGGCGATCGAGCGTATGCAAGCAGAGCTCGAGGTGCTTGGCGGATGGGGGAACGATGTCGAGCAGGGTGGCGTCGAACGTGACGAGACCCACCCGGTCGCGCTGCCGGCGCGAGAGATACAGGAGACTCGCCGCCAGGATCCGCCCGTAGTCGAGCTTCGTGAGCGTGCCACTGCCGTAGTCCATCGAGCGCGACACGTCCAGCGCTACCAGGAGATTGGCGTTGGTGTCCGCTTCGAACTCCTTCACGTAGAAGCGGTCGGTGCGCCCGAACACGCGCCAGTCGACGCGCCGGATGTCGTCGCCCGGCATGTACGGACGGTGCTCGGCAAAGTCCGTGGAGACGCCGAGGTACGGCGAGTGATGGAGACCGCTGATGAATCCGTCCACCACGGTCCGCGCCGCGAGCTCGAGATTGTCGATGCGCGCGAGGACGGTCGGATCCAGAAACCGCGTGCCGGTCACATGCCGGAGGACGGCACCGGCACCGTCTCGAGCAGGCGGTCGATCAGGTGGTCCGTCGTGATGCGCTCGGACTCGGCATGGAAGTTCTTGAGGATTCGATGACGCAGCACGGGGTGCGCGAGTGCCTGCACGTCGGCGAACTTCACGTGGTAGCGCCCCTGGAGCAGCGCCCGTGCCTTCGCTCCGAGGATCAGATATTGGGCGGCGCGGACGCTCGCCCCGTAGGACACCCATTCCCGCACGTAGTCCGGGGCGCCCGTGCCATTCGGCCGGGACGTGCGCACCAGCGTGACCGCATAGCGCAGGATGGGATCGGGCACGGGGACGCGGCGCACGAGCTCCTGAAACGCCACGATGTCCCGTCCCGTCACCACCGGCTGGAGCGCCTCCCCGGGCATCCGCGTCGTCGTGCGCACGATCTCCACCTCGTCATCTTCGCTCGAGTAATCGATGATGACGTTGAACATGAACCGGTCGAGCTGGGCTTCCGGCAAGGGGTACGTCCCCTCGAGCTCGATCGGGTTCTGGGTCGCGAACACGAAGAACGGTTCTTTCAGCTCGTAGGTCCGCCCCTGCACGGTGACGCGGTGCTCCTGCATCGCCTCGAGCAGCGCGGACTGGGTCTTCGGCGGGGTGCGATTGATCTCGTCGGCAAGCACGATGTTCGCGAAGAGCGGGCCCGGCACGAACACGAGGCGCCGCTCACCGGTGGCCGGGTCTTCCTGCACCAGGTCCGTGCCCGTGATGTCCGAGGGCATGAGGTCGGGCGTGAACTGGATCCGCGAGAACTTCAGGTCGAGCGCGTCGGCGATGGTGCGGATCAGCAGCGTCTTGGCGAGGCCCGGCACGCCGACGATCAGGCTGTTGCCGCCGACGAAGAGCGACACCAAGACCTGCTCGATGACGTCCTCCTGCCCCACGATGAGCTTGTGCAGCTCGGCGAGCAGACGATCCCGGCTCGCCGTGAGGCGATCCGCGAGCGCGACGTCGTCAGTCGAGTCCAGGGGGCCGGGGGAGGTCGTCATCGGACTCCGGTCAGTGAGTGAGAGCGTACACGAAGTAATTCACGCCGAGCTTGAACGCCCGGTTCGTGAGATCGATGGGAATGAACCCGGTACCCGACCATTCCCACGACTCCCCGATGTCGTTGTTGAAGTTCACGATCACGAGCAGCCGCTTGGCGGGGTCGTTGTCCTCGAACATGCCAAAGAACACCGACTCCTGCCCCCAGTATGGGTGCCGGAAATCGAGCGTGTCGATGGCGAAGAACGAATGGAAGATCGGATGCGTCGCATCGAGCTGCACGAGCCGGCCGTCGGGCAGGAGCTTGTGGATCGCCGCCTCGAACTCCCACCATTGGCGATCGGCGAAGTCGTCGAAGATGATGAAGCCGCCCTTGGCGAGATAGTTCCGCAGGTGCTTGGCCTCGCGCTCGGTGAAGGTCCAGTAACTCGGCTCGGCCATGTAGGCGACCGGGTACCGGAACAGCTCTGGATCATCCGCGCCGAGAATGTTGGTGCCGTCCACCCGCACCCCGATGGACGTCAGTTCCTTGAGGATCGTCATGAGATGCTGATCGGCACGTGGGTAGTCGTGATCCCAGTTGTAGTTCACGCCGCCAAAGAACCCGCCACCACCACCAAACCCGATGCGGCTGGGCGTGTAGCGCAGGCGCACGAACGTCAGCAGCCCGTTGTAGGGCACGTTGAACGCCTTGAAGTCGGGCTCCTTGTCGGGCAGCCTGACCGGGCGCCGCTGTGCCACGGCCGGCGTCGCACCGATGACCCCCAGTAGCGCCACCGCCAATACGAGCTGCCGCACGGTTCCGCTGCCTCGCGGCCCGATCGCCGTTCTCACGTTTTCACGCTCTCGCGACGTCGCGTCATCCCGTCATCCCGTCATCCCGTAGAGTATCAGTCCCGTTCTCCCCGCAGCTCCAGCAAGAACTCCAGTGCCGCGTCGAACCCCGGAGCCAGCTCGAGGGCCCGCAGCACGGCATGCCGGGCCGCGTCGCGATCCCCCGCCCGGAGCTCGGCCCGCGCCAGCCGGTAGTATGCGTCCGCCGGGTCGGCCGGGTCGAGCGCGACGATCGCGCGCCGCTCACGCACGGCCAGCCGAGCGTCACCCCGCCATTCGGCCAGCTCGGCCAGCCGCGTGTGCACCCCGAGCTCCGTCGGGTCGATGTACAGCGCGTCGTCGAGCGCCCGCAGGGCGGCTGCACTGTCCCCCAGCGCCAGGACCACCTCCGCCAGCTCGAGCCGCGCGTCGTAGGCCCGCTCGTTGATGGCCATCATCGCCGTGAGCTCGGCTGCCGCCCGCGGCAGATCGCCACGCTGCCGCGCGGCCTGGGCCAACAGCCGGTACGGTCCGTCGTCCTCAGCGTACTCGGGAAACAGCGCCTTCGCACGCTCCAGGTATGGCACCGCCGCCGCCGGCTGGTCATCGCGGATCAGCTGCTGGCCCATGGCCAACTGCGCGAAGAAGTCGCCGGGATTCCGGCGCGCCCGCTCCGCCGTGCCCACGCGGGTCGGGGGACCCGTCTGCGCGTCGCCGTGGGACGCGAGCGCCGCGAGTTGCGTGGCGAACCGCTCCTCCAGCCAGGCCGTGAAGCGACGGTCGAACGCGTCGAGGTCCGTCCCGAGCACGTCGCGGAATACCGCGGGCGTCTCCCGACCCTCCCCAAACGCCCGCAGCATCGCGACCAGGGCATCGAAGCCGCGCTCCGCCGCGATGAGCTCGCACACGAGCGACGCCTGGTAGTACGAGAACCCCAGTTGCTGCGGGTACGCCGGCCGCACGAAGCCGTCGTTGAGCCGACTCACCCGCAGCAGCCGCCCCTGCCGATAGGCCGAGAGGAACCCCGGAGTCAGATCGTCGCCCCAGCCCGGCCGCGCCTGTCGTTCCTCGTACACCGCGAGACCCTCGGTGAACCACCGCGGCACCCGATGTCCGCTCAGGGCCAGATGGAAGCTGTGGGCCAGCTCGTGCCACAGCGTGGACCCCCAGTTGAACTCGCCGCGGGGGCGCGCGCTCGGCGCATCCATGGCGATCACGGGGCCGAAGCTCACGCCGAGCGCCCCCAGCCCGACCAACCCCACGGTCCGCACCGAGAAGTCGGCATGCCGCCGGAACAGCTCGATCCGGACCGGGGCTGGCGGCGCGCCGCCATAGCGCGCCGCCAGCCGATCCCACGCCTCCTCGGCGAGCGGAGACAGGTACGGCTCGAGCACGTCGAGATCGGCCGCGTCGGCAACGAAGCGAAACCGCGCCGATCGCCGGCTCGGATACCGTTCGAGCACGTCGAGCAGATCGAGGGTGTTCTTCGTCCACACGTCGAACGGATCGCCGGCGAACGCCCGCTCCAGCCGCGCCCGTCCGCTTTCCATTCGCCCCAGACGGAGCTCGTTGATGCCCAGCAGCGCGTGCGCGCGCCAGGCGAGGGAATCGAGCGTCACGGCCTCGAGAGCAAATCGCGCCGCCTGCTCGTAGAGCCGATGACGCGCGGCGAGCTCCGCCAGCGTGATGTAGAGCGGCGCGTAGCGCGGGTTGAGCCCGAGTACCTCCCGCCGGCCGGCGGTGTACCCCGTGGAATCACCGGCCAGCCACGCGACCGCAGCCCGCGCGCTGAGGGCGGGCAACGCGCGCGGATTCACGGCGAGCGCTCGTACCAGCTCCTGCCGCGCGTCGGCGTAGTCGCCGACTTCGGCGTGCAGCTCGGCCAGAAACACGCGGGCGTCCACCGAATTTGGGTTCCCGGCGAGGCTCCGGCGCACGAGCTCGAGCGCGCGGCGCGACCCCTCGAACCGCGCCGTCTTCGCCAGGCCGAGCAGCGCCCGCGGATTGGTCGAGTCCCGCACGAGGAGCGCCTCGAAGGTCGCCCGGGCTTCTGTCCCGTTGTAGCGCTCGAGGAACAATGCCCCCACGCGCAACCGTGCCTCCGTGTTCCCCGGATCGCTGGCGATGGCCTCGTCGTAGGCGCGGAGCGCGTCGCGCGCGAGCTCCGGATCCGCCACGCTCAGGTGCTGCACGGCGACCCCGACCGCCGCGAGCTCGTCGGACGACAGCGAGCGCGCGGTGTTGTACGCGTCGATGAAGCGGTCGAAGTCCCGGAAGGCCGCCGCGAGCTCTCCCCGCTCGTGCCGAAGCAGCGCCAGCTCCAGTACCACGAGCAGGCTGTCCGGCCGCCGCTCACCGGTTGCCCGGCGCAGCACGCGCTCGGCTTCCTCCCACTGACCCGTGAGCCGCAACAACTCTCCCAGGGCCGGCGCGAGGTTGGCGCGCCGCGCCGCCGCAATCGCGTCGCCATAGCGGCCGCGCTCGCGCAGCGCCGTCACCTCCGCCTGCGGCCCCGCCTGCTGAGCCCCCACGAGCGCGGGAACCGCGAGCAGCAGGAGCACCACCGCACTCGTCCGCCCAATCACGGCTGTCGGCCTTCGCGCGCGCGCAACTCGCGGCTCACACGCGCGAGTTCCAGCAACAGCGTCTCGAGTCGACGCTCGTAGTCGGCCGCCGGCAGACGATCCTTCTGTCCGCGCAGCGCGACCACTGCGCGCTGCAGTGAATCGCGCACGGCGGCCAGGTCGGACGCGGCGTCGCCCACCGTGAGCCCGACACCCGCATCGAGATAGGTCACCGCCGCCAGCGCACCGTCTCCGCCGGCAACGTCGGGCTCGAGCGTGCCGATCCCGTCCCCATCGGCGTCGAGCAGCGCGTGTTCCGTCCGCAGCCGCTGGTCTCGTTCATACACGCGCGCGACCTCCCGCCGTGCGTACTCGAACGCCTCGAGCACCGACAGCCGTCCGTCCTTGTCGCGATCCGCCTCGTCCGTCGCCAGTGCCGTGGCGAAGTGCTGCCCGAACAGCGTCTCCTCCCGTTCCACGCCGGATCGGGTGGCCGTCACCACAATCCGCCCCGGACCAGCCAGGGCGAGCACCCAGTCGCCGCTCGCGCTCGTCGTGTTGACGACCACGACCCGTTGCGTCGGCAACCGCGCCAGGAGACCCGCAAACTCGCGCGCCGACAGATCCGGACCCGGCAGGTTGATGTAGGCCTCCCCACCGCGCGCCGACCCGTGGCCGATGAACACGATCAGCACGAGGGACTCCCCCTTGGCCGCGCCGGCCAGCGTCTGGAGCGCCGCTGCGACGTTCTCCTTGGTCGATCGGGCGGCAACACGGGCGTCCCCCGCCGTCTCCTCGGCGAGATAGCGCACACGCGCGGGCGGGACACCGAGGCGGTGGACGGCGGCGTCCACCACGGCAAAGCCCGTGGCGCGAAACGCCGCCTGGTAGCGCGGCTCGCCGCCCAGCCCGCTGACGACCAGCACCGACGTCTGCGCCGCGGCCGGTACCGCGACGCCCAGGGCCAACGCGATCGCCGCCGCTCTCACGCCAGGCCCTTATGCCGGCGCCAGATCCACTCGGCGCTCAACAGACCCACCAGCGTCAGGAGCAGCACCGGCATGTCCCAGAGATCGCGATGCTCCACCACCGTGGCACCGCTTTCCGTGAAACTCACGTCTTCGGGGAGCGTCCGCAGGTTGGCCGGTGTGTAGTAGCGGCCACCGGTCTCCTCCGCGATGCGCCGCAGTGTGCCGGTCTGGCGCCCAGCCCCGAAGAACTCCGCGCCCACGTCGCCCGCCTCGAAATAGGTTGTCGCCTGTCCCAGCGATTGCCCCCCCTGCGACGCCGTCACGCGCACCTCGTAACGACCCGCCAGCGACGGTTCGTACGTCGCCTCGTACTCGCCATCGTGCCGCACCGTCCAGCGCAGCGGGACGGCATGCTCGCCGCCGGCCGGATCCACGACCGTGGCCTGGACGTCGGCGCCGTTGAGCCGCACGTATCCCGAGTCCGCGACTTCGGCTGAGAGCGTGAGTGGCCGGCCCGGCTCGACCCGATCGACGGACACGGCGGCATCGAGCGGATCGGGCACGTCGCTCAACAGATGCCGGAGCAGCTGGCGCCAGAACGCCTCGTGGGTTTCGTCTTCCGGCGGAATGTCCGCGTGCATCTGCCAGATCCACGAGTCCTGCACCGGCAGGGCAACCGACCGCCCCCGTCCGTAGCGCTGGGTCGCCAGGACCACGTATGGACCTCCGTCCCCGCGGCCCAGCAACAGAGCACTGGCGCCCGCCTTGACCTCCCGCACCGGATTGAGCGTCGACAGGGCGGGGAGCGAGTCCCAGCGCGCCGCCGAGGCCTCGGCGCCGCTCCGCACCTGCAGCGTCGGGTGGTCGCGCCCCGCCGGTGTCAGCTCCACGGTGACCTCGGTGAAGAACGGCGTCGTGTCCGCCCGCGCCGTACGCTCCAACATCACCGGCAGGACGTCCGCGAGCGGCGTTTCCGTCCACCCCCCTTCCGCAAACGCGTGGCGACCTCCCAGCGCCAGCAGACCGCCGCCCCGCACACTCACGAACTCCGCCAGCATCTGGAGCTGGTCGTGGGTGAAGAAGCTCGCTTCGACACTGCCGAGGATCAGTCCGCGGTAGCGGAACAGCTCGGCGCGGGTGCGCGGGAACCCAGCGGCGAGTTCGTTCGCGTCCTCGACGCCGAGTCGCAGGAACTTGTCCTCCGCGGTGCGGAGCAGCGTCACCACGGCCACGCCCTTGTCCTCCGCAACGGCCCGGCGCAAGAACTTGAGCTCGAAGCGGGGCTCGCCCTCGAAGTACAGGATACGCTCCGTGCGCCGCTTGACCGTGATGAGCGCCTCGACCGCGTTGTTTTCGGCGATCAGCTCACCATCCTGGAGGGGGATGCTGAAGCGCACCCGTCTGGGACCCGCCTCGGTCGCCACGAAATGCGCGCGGACGGTGGAGGGCTCACCCGACGCAGGCAGGCGGATCTCGGTTCGCGCGAGAATGCGCCCCTCGTCTTCGACCTGGAGCGGAACCCGACGACCCTCGTACCCCGCCGCCCGCACCGCCAACTCCACGGCCACCGCGGTTCCCTCCAACACCGTCGCTGGGGCGCCGATCCGGCTCAGTTCCACATCGGGTGTCAGCGTCTCGCGGCCCACGCCCACGACGTGCACGGGCACGCCATCGGCGGCGAGGGCAAGCAGTGGTTCCGCCAGCACGCCGGCGGCGTTGTCCGCGCCGTCCGTGACCAGCACCAACCCGGCGAGGGGCACCGTGGCGAGATCGCGGCGAGCCGCCGCGAGCGCCTCCGTCAGGTCGGTCCGCCGACCGTCGAAGGTCAACGCCCCAACGCTGTCCGCCCGGCCGAGCGTCTCCGAAAACCCGAACACGCGGAGTTTGAACCGCTCCCCGAGTGCGCGCATCAACGGACCGGCAGGTGCCAGCATCTCCGTCGCGAGTGCCCCGCGTGTGCGTCCGTCCCCGTCCGCCACGCGCATGCTCCGGGAGTCGTCCACCAGAATGCCCAGGAAGTTCTGCTGCGGCACGACGGTCGTGACGCGCAGCGCAGGGCCCGTGAGACAGAACACGAGCACGGCAACGGCGCCGATCCGCAACCCGAGCAGGCCCCCGCGCTCGCGTGCGCTCATGGCCGCACCAGTGCGCCGGTACGCGGTCACCCCAATTGCGAGGGCCAGGGCCCCGAGCGCGAGGACCACGATCAGCGGCCACGGAGAGGCGAACACCAGGTCCCCGCGCGCGAACACCACCGGTCGATACTTGAACAGCAGCTCGAAGAGACGCTCCGCCATCAGCGACTCATCCCGTAGAGGATGAGGTTCACGCCGAGCCGGTACGCGTAGTTCGAGAAGGGCAGCGGGTAATGGGGATCTTCGGCCCACTCCCAGGCGTCACCCAGATCGCTGTTCCAGTTGATCAGCACCATCAGCCGTCCCTGCTCATCGGCGATTGCCCGCAGGTGCGGCACGTAACCGTCGCGCTCCCAGGTGGGTCCCCCCATTCGTCCCTGCCAGACGTTGGGGACCTGCAGCACCTCCTCGATGGCATAGAAGGTCCGCAGCAGCGGGTGATCCAGCGGGAGTTCCACGATGGGATACTCCGGCAGCACTCGCTGCATCTCCCGTTCGAAGTTGGCCCATTCGAAGCTCCCCCAGAAGTCGTCGATCACCAGAAAGCCACCGGCGAGCAGGTAGCCCCGCAGGCCGGCCACCTCGGCCTCGGTCAGTGCCATCGCGCCGACTTCGACAGCGTAGAGGAACGGGTAACGCCGCAGCGCGGGGTCGTCGAGGCGCATCGGATGTTCCCGCTCGAACGCGTCGATGCCGGTGAGGCGCGTGAGACCGATGAGGAACTGCCGATCCGCTTTGGGGAAGTCGGTGCTCCAGTTGCCCCGGCTCCTGCTGCGGTAGTCGCTATACACCGCGCGGGTGAAGTAGAAGGCGCGGCCGGGAGGAACGACCGCGGAGACGGCGCGCGACTCGGCCGGTCGACTTTGCTGGACGGTATGACCGGCACCAGTGGCGAGCAGCGTCGCGAGCGAAACGAGCAGTGCCGGCCTCACGGGAGAATCTACCGACCGGACAGAGGATGAGTTCCGATGGATCGCGACACAGCGCGGGACGCAGGCGCGGGACGCAGGCGAAAGCGTCGTGAGGACAGCCGATCGGTGGCGGCCGTGGGACGGGATTCTCTCTCGCATCGAAGATCGAGAGACCGCCCGGGCGACGTTCCCGCGACTGCGACAGCCACCCACTGGCATATCGATTCAATGTCTTGATTGACAACATGTTACATGTGTTTCGCTTCGTCTGCTTGCCGGGACCCTATCTTCGGGATATATTCGGTTTCGACCTCTCCACGGCCGCGTGCGTCGCGGTGGTGTGGCAGCAAGCGCGCAACGGCATCGGCGTCATCGGAGGCATCGGGATCCGCCAGATGAAGAGCGACTACGCCGTCTGTGTCTGGATTCCGCTCTTTCCGCTTCGTTGCGAGGGAGAGCGCCGTCCGGATCTGGCCGGCCGACCCACGGCGTTGCTGGCTCCGGAAGACGGTCGGCGGGTCTGGCAGGCGTCATCGCTCGCGCGGCGCCAAGGGGTGCGAACCGGACTCACCGTCGGTCAGGCCATCGGGCTCTGCCCCACGCTCGCGCTGCTCGAACCCGACCCGATCTACTACGACGAGCGGTTCGCGCAACTGCTCCTGCAGCTCGAAGACGTGAGTCCGGTGATCGAGCCCGTCGAGTTGGGGCGCGCGTATGTGGGTGTGGATGGGTTGGAGGGGTTGTATGGACCGCCGGCGCGGCAGGTGGAAGTGATTGCAGAAGCGGCAAGTCACGATCCGTCGATCGGTCGATCCGTCGATCCGCCCGTCCGTCTGGGATGGGCCAAAGGCAAGTTCACCGCCTGGGTTGCGGCCACGCGCGCCAAGCCGGGCGCACCGGTGATCGTGGCCGATGCGACCCGGGCGTCGTTCCTCCACGCCCAGCCGCTCGCCGCCCTGCCGCTCCACCGGGACAATCACCGCCGGCTCCTCCAACTCGGCCTGCGCACGCTGGGCGATCTCGCCGCGCTGCCCGAGGCTGCCGTCACGGCTCAGTTCGGCCGCGAAGGCCGTGCGGCCTGGCGGCTCGCGGCGGGGGCGTGCGACGAGCCCGTCGTCAGCCGGCCGCGTCCCCAGCCCATCCTGGCGACGCTCGACTATCCGTCCCCCGTGGCCGACCGCGGGATGCTCGCCCACACGATGGGCGTGCTGATCGAGCACGCCCTCCGCGATCCGCGCCGCACCGGCTGGCGCGTGCAGACCGTCCGCGTGCGCGCGGCCCTCGAGCAGGGCGCGTCCTGGATGATCGACGTCATGCTCAAGGAGCCCGCCGCCCTGCGCGAGCGGATCCTCGCCCCGCTCGTCACCCGCCTCGAGCAGAGACCGCCCACCGGCGCCGTCGAGCGGCTCGTGATCGAGTTCACCGCCTTCGCGCGTGGTACGGACGAGCTGCAGCTCTTTGCCCGCGACGCGGCGGCCGCCGCGCGGGCCGGCCGCCGCCGCGCCCTGCAGCTCGCCGCCCGCGAGATCCACGACCGCCTCAAGCGCCAAGTCCTCTACCGTGTCGTCGAGGTACAGCCATGGTCCCGTCTTCCCGAACGCCGCTACGCCCTGATCGCCTTCGAGCCCTGAATCTGCCTTCCCGGGTGGACGTCACGATCGATGCCTGGGGGCGGCCGACGTGGGTGGTGCAACAGGAGACAGAGGAAAGGAGCGCAACAACAGGGACGAGCGTCAGCGGGGCAGAGACGAGTCTTCCGGAGCACCGCTCCCCCCGTCCGCAGGGGTTGGGTGATGGGAGTGATGGGGACCGCCGGACGGATGGACAAAGCGGAGGGGGACCGCCGGGCGGGGAAGGGCGAAGGGTGGAAGAGATCGTGGAAGAGTGGCGCATCGACGACGAATGGTGGCGCACGCCTATTCACCGCCGCTACGTCGAGGTCGTCCTCGCCGGCGGTGCGCACGTGGTGCTGTTCGAGGAGCTCGCGACGGGCGAGTGGTTCATGCAGCAGCCCTGACGCGGGGTCGATGTCCGCGCTCCATGTACATCGAGCTCCACGCCCACTCGGCTTTCTCGTTCCTCGACGGCACCACGCCGCCCGAGGCACTTGCGCAGCGCGCCGTCCAGCTCGGCTACCCCGCGCTCGCGCTCACCGACCACGCCGGCCTCTACGGCTCGATGGCGTTCGCGCAGGCGGCGAAGCATCTGGGCTTGCAGCCCATCACCGGCGCCGAGGTGACGCTGCTCGACGGCACGCACCTCACCCTGCTCGCCGAAACACCCATCGGCTACGCCAACCTCTGCCGCCTCCTCACCGAAGCCCATCTCGGCCGCGAGGACCGTCGCGACCCCCGGCTCCCATTCGACTCGCTCGTGGAACGGCAGGAAGGACTGATCGTCCTCTCGGGCTGTCGGGCTGGCCTGCTCCCGACGGTGCTCGCGCACGACGGTCTGCTCGCGGCCCGGCGGCTGGCCGACGAATGCCGGGAGCGGTTTGGCCGAGAGCGGTTCTTCCTGGAGCTGCAGCGCAACCACGTCAAAGGCGATCGCGATCGGGTTCGCGCACTGGGCGAGATCGCCGACGCGGAAGGGTTGGCCGTCGTCGCAACCGGCGACGTCCACTACGACCGCCGCGAGCGCGCCCGGCTCCACGACGTGCTCACCGCCCTGCGTCACCGGACCACGCTCGACGGCTCGCATGACGTCCGTCGGGCCAACGCCGAGTTCTCGCTCCGGCCCCCCGCCGAGGCGGCCGCACTGTTCGCCGACCGGCCGGACGCCATCGCCCACACGCAGATCATCGCGGAGCGCTGTGCCGCGTTCGATCTCACGCGCGATCTGGGCTACACGTTCCCCGACTTCCGCGGCGCCGACCGCACGCCCGCCCCTCGCGCACTGGCGGAGTTGTGCCGGGCGCGGCTCGACGAGCGCTACCCGCCGGACGACCCGCTGCGCTCTGAGGCCGAACGCCGGCTGGCCGACGAGCTGCGGCTCGTGGAGCTTCACCGGCTCTCGGGTTTCTTCCTCGTCTATCACGATCTCTTCGACCTCGCGCGCGAGGTGGCCGCGGACGTCCGGCGCGGGAGCCGGCGGACCAGCGGCAACCTCCTGCCGGGCCGCGGCCGCGGCTCGTCCGTGTCATCCATCATCTGCTATTTCCTGGGGCTCTCGCACGTCGATCCCATCAGGAGCAACCTGTTCATCGGCCGGTTTCTGAACGAGTCGCTGGCTTCCATCCCCGACATCGACCTCGATTTCCCGCGCGAGATTCGCGAGGAGCTGATCCGGCGCGTGTACGACCGCTACGGCCACGAGCACGTGGGCCTCGTCTGCTCGTATCCCACCTACCGGCTCCGCTCGGCCGTGCGCGAGATCGGCAAGGCGCTCGATCTCCCGCCGGGCGAGTTGGAGCAGATCGCCAAGCTGGCGTCGTCCCACCACTCGGCCGCGGCGGTGCGGGAGGAGATGCAGCACATCCCCGGACTCGCCGACAAGGTGGACGCCCCGCTCTGGCGCGACCTCTGCGAGTTGGCCGAGCAGATCGCGGGGCTCCCCCGCCACATCTCCCAGCATGTCGGGGGCATGATCATCTCGAGCCGGCCGCTCGTGGAGATCGTGCCGCTCGAGCGTTCCGCCATGCCCGACCGTGTGGTGTGCCAGTGGGACAAGGACTCGTGCGACGATGCGCGCTTCGTCAAGATCGATTTCCTCGCGCTCGGCATGCTCTCGCTGGTCGAGGAGTGCGTGGAGCTCGTCGCCAAACGCGAGGGCGAGCCGCCGGACCTGTCGCGCATCGACTTCGATGACCAGGCGATCTACGACCGGATCTGCGCGGGCGACACGGTGGGGCTCTTCCAAATCGAAAGCCGTGCCCAGATCCAGATGATCCGCCGCGTGCGGCCCCGCACGCTGCCCGATCTCGCCGTGCAGGTGGCCATCGTCCGACCCGGCCCCATCGTGGGCGGCGCCGTGAATCCGTACGTGCGCCGCCGCGAGGCCCAGCGCCGGGCCCGCGACGAGGGCCGGCCCTACGAGCCGCCCGTGGATCACCCGCTGTTACGCGAGGCGCTGGGCGAGACCCTGGGCGTCATCATCTTCCAGGACCAGGTGCTCCAGGTCTGTCAGGCACTCGCCCGCTTCACCGCCGGGCAGGCCGAGGCGCTGCGCCGCGCCATGAGCCGGCGGCGGTCCCGCGAGTTGCTCGAAGGGTTCTGGGAAGAATTCCGCGACGGCGCGGCCAAGAACGGCGTCCCGGAGCCCACGGCACAGCGCGTGTTCGAGCAGGTAGTGGCGTTCTCCGAGTTCGGGTTTCCCAAGTCACACGCCGCCGCGTTCGGCCTCCTCGCCTATCAGTCCGCCTGGCTCTTCCATTACTACCCGGTCGAGTACTACACGGCGCTGTTCAACAACCAGCCGATGGGCTTCTACTCGCTCGACGCGCTCGGCCGGGACGCCGTGCGTCACGGCGTCGAGATCCGGTTGCCCGACGTGAACAGGAGCGACGTCTGGTGCACGGTGGAAGACGGCGCGGTCCGCGTGGGGCTCGGCTTCCTGCGCGAGTGGAACGAGGAGCACGCCCTGGCCGTGGTCGAGGCACGTGAGCGCCACGGCCCGTATCGCGGGCTCGGGGACCTCGTGCGCCGCGCGCCACCCACGCTCTCCCGCAACGCGTTCGAGCACCTGGTCTGGGTGGGGGGCTGCGACGCCTTCGGTCTCACACGGCGCGAGCTGCTGTGGCAGGTGGGCCTCTGGCTGGGCCCCAAGGAGGACCGCGATCCGCGGCGCGCACGTCGCCAGCTGGAGCTGCCACTCAACCAGCCGCATGACCAGCTGCGGTTTGCCAGCGTGGACGCGAGCGAGAAGCTCCTCGCCGAGTATGCCGTGCTCGGGTTCGCCGCGAGCGGCCATCCGCTCACGCTGCTGGCCGGCGCACTCCCGCCCCAGGCCGTGCGCAGCGACCGTCTCGTGGACCGGGAGCACGGCGCCGACGTCGAGGTGGTGGGGCTCGTGGTCGCGCGCCAGCGCCCCCAGACGGCCAAGGGGTTCGTGTTCATCCTGATGGAGGACGAAGGCGGCATGACCAACGTCATCGTCCATCCCGACGTCTACGAGCGCGATCGGCTCGCGGTCCGCGGCGAGCCGCTGCTGTGGGTGAAAGGGACGCTGGCGAAAGACGACGGGACGCTGAACGTGATCGCGGCCGAAGTACGGCCGCTCGCGGTTGGGCGGCCGGGCGGGTGGGCGGACCGCTCTCGCCATGCGCCAGAAGCTGCCGGCCGCTCAACCGCCCAGCCGCTCAACCGCCCATCCGCGTTCCGTTTCCTCCGCTCCATGCGGGCCCTGGCGCCGGGGTCGAAAGACTGGGGCTAGCCTCCAGGCGGAGCGCTCAGTCGATCAGCAGGATCAGCACCAGTGCGGCTAGCACGATCAGCGCCGTGGTTACGGGAATCACGATGTTGCCCTTGGGGGCGGCCGGCGCAGGTTCGAGTGGCAGGGGTACGGCCGGTACGACGGCGGGAAGCCGCGGCGCCGGGGCTGCGACCTCTCCCGAACGTACGCCAGTGGAGTCCACGGAGACGACCTCTGCCGTGACGGACACGCCCCGCGACGCTTCCTGACACGTTGCCGGCCGGCTTCCAACCAGCACGAGTGCGAAACTCACAAGACCGGCAATGGTAAGCGACCGCATGGCGACCTCGGGGCGGGGTTGCCCTACGCTAAGCGGCAACCTCCCTTCCGTCCATGCCTACCACCCCTCCGTGCCCGGCTCCCCCTTGAACGGCCCCACCAGCTCGGTGGTGATCCAGCCCCCGTAAAATCCGCCGGGTTGGGGCCGGACTTGCTCGTCGCCCACGTAGCAGGCGTCCACCCGCCCGGCAAAGAAAGCGACGTAGTCCTTGAGCGGCTCAAAGCCTTTGAGCGGCATCGGGTAGCTCCACGCCGCGTTCGCCGTCACCCGCGCATCCACGCGCACGGACCAGTACTGCGCCACGCCCTTCCACTCGCACAGCGACGTCCGTCCGGACGGCTCCAGCACGCCATGACGGACGTCTTCCAACGGCACGTAGTAGGCCGGCGGACTCGCCGTCTCGCACACGCGGAGCGCGCGGACCGTCTCCGCGACGGTCACGCCCGCGTACTCCACCCGCACCGGCTTGACCACCCGCTCGACCCGTGGCGGCCGCGGATAGTCCCACACCGATTCCTGCCCCCGACCGGGCTCGTCGGCGTGCGCCGGCCGGCCACGCGGTTTCGCCCGCAGGCGACGGATTTCGTCTTCCAGGCTCACGACACCTCCGTGCAGCGTCTCCAGAGTCTCCGCACGTCTCGATCCCCGCGAGGCAAGACCCCGGTCGCGTCATTGCGTTCCGCCGGCCGGCGGATCACGTTTGCACAGCAGCGCCGGCGGCGCCGGCGCTGCTGCCATACGAGGAGTTCTCCCATGACCGACCCGCTCTGGCAGGATCCGTATCCGCTCGGCAAGGACGAGACGCCCTACCGACTCCTGAGCGAGGCGCACACCTCCGTCGCCCGCTTCGACGGGGCCGACGTCCTGAAGATCGA
>JAOTWJ010000189.1 GCA_029862925.1 Gemmatimonadota bacterium | reverse complement strand
CCTGGTCGTCCCCTGACACTCAGGGCGCGCTAGACGGTTACGACGCCGCGGGCGGCCGTCGTCACCGCGGTGTCGGCCGCCGCGCCGGGCCCGCGCACGATGCGGCGGTACCCCGCCAGTATGAGCAGGAGCCCCACCAGCTCCGTCACGTACAGCACCTCGGTGTGTCCGAACCGCGTCGCGCTGCCTCCGATGCCTGGCAGCAACGCGCCGACCGCGATCAGCGTGTTGCCAACCACCCGGTGCCGCTGGCCCGCCTGGCGTGCGGAGCGCTCCGCGGAGAGCGCTGCCCCACCCGCCAGGAACACGAACGCGTACAGGTTGATGAACGGGCTGAAGGCCCGCACCCAGCGCCAGTCGAGCACCCGGCCGGTGAGCTGATACGGCTCGACGGCCGCGTAGTCGATCGGTGCCGCGAGCACGCAGAGCGCCGCCACCCCGATTACGGGCACCAGCAGCAACGTGAGCCGGTCGGCCGTCCGGCGTGACAACAACAGGTACACCGTGCCCTGCGCCAGAGGCGCTCCCCCGAGCAAGGCCCCTGTGATGTACCAGGCGCGGAACACGCCTTCGTGCCAGCCCACGAGCGTCACGGTGGCCTCGGTGAGCGTGCCGGCGCCGTACGCGAACAGGCCGATCGCCCACCACAGGAGGTGCAGGCCACCGCGCGCCCGCCACCGGTGCAGCACGGCGGCGCCGAAGAGGACGGCGATCACGGTCGTCACGATCGGGATGAAGTGCACCGGCTCGCGCATCGTCAGAACGTCACGTCGTAGGTGACGGCCACACTGCGGCGCGCCTCCGGCCGGAAGAAGCTCACGTTGGTGAACTCCGCGTACAGGACGTCGGTCAGGTTGAGTACCGCCACACCGATGCGCTGAGTGTGAAGGCCGCGGCGAAACAGCGTCACGCCGGCCCGCACGTTGTGCACCGTGAACGCCGGGAGCGTGGCGCCGACCGGGTTCGTACCCGGCAGCACGTCCTTGCGATCGCCGTTGCCGCGCAGCTCGTACTCGGCGAACACACGATCCCGCGGGTCATCCCAGCGCAGCGCGGCCCGATAGCTCGTCGAGAAGCTCTCGCCAACCGGATTGCTCGGATCGAGCACATTCTCCGAGTCGAGGTGGGTGAACGACGCAGCGAGCGAGAACCCAGCGAGCCCGCGCAGGTGCCCGGATAGCTCGACCCCGCGAAACCGCAGTCGGTCGACGTTGACGTTGCGGTATTCGGGAATGCCGCTCACACTGTCGCCGGTCGCCGCGATGCGGATGCCGTCGCGAATATCGTTCTGGAAGACGAACCCTTCGGCATACACGCGTTCCGTCCGCAGCCGCACGCCCAGGTCCACGTTGAGACTCGTCTCGGGTCGCAGCGCCGGATTGCTGACCTGGAACCCGGCGCCTTCTGGCGTGGGGCCGTCGAAGAACCGCTCCACCAAGTTCGGCGAGCGGAAGGCGCGCCCCACCGTCGCCACGAGGCTCACGGCCGGGGCGACGCGGTACACGGCACTGGCCGCGCCCACCAGGGCCGCGTCGGTCGACACGAGACCCGGCCCGGTCATGCCGGGCGTCGACTCGGTGGCCGCCCGCACGTTCTGGTAGCGGGCGCCGAGAATGAGCGCGAGGCGCTCCGCAACCGCAACGTCACCTTGCGCGAACCCCCCCACGCTGCGATAAGTGGCGAAGGGAACGAGCGGGGTCGTGTTCACGCTGGGCGGAATCGGCCCCATGTTCACGAACGTCGTGGTCGACGAGTCACGGTTGCGCGAGCGGTCCCGCACCACGTCGATCCCGTAGGTGAGGCGCGCCGCCGCGCCGATGCGCTTCTTCGCCTCCGCTCGCAGCCCCAGCGTGCTCAGGTCCGTCTGGTTTCGCTGCGCGATATCGATCTGTGACCCCGGACCGGTGGGGATGGCGATGTCGAGGTCGAGACCCCGATCATTCCCCTGAGCGTATCCGACGACCTCGACTTGATCGGCGATCGCGGTGTGGAGTCCGCGCGCGCGATACCCGGCACTGAGCTTGTCGAAGGTCTGAAACGGGTAGGTAATGCGGATCAGCGGGGTGCCCGGTGCATACGCGGCAGGATCGACGTACCCGAACCCCGTCGTGTCCGCGTCGTAGCGCTCGTAGCGCACATAGGCGTCGTGACCGTTGGCGAACTCGTAGCCCAGATAGGCACCGAGACTCCAAGCGTCGCCACCGGTGTCGGCCACCCGGGTGCGTTCGTTCAACGTGATGTTGCCGAACGACCCGGCGGGCGCATCATAGCCGTTCGCGCTGCGCACCGCGCCCTCCACTTGCATCGACCAGGCCCCATA
This sequence comes from Gemmatimonadota bacterium, assembly GCA_029862925.1. GTDB lineage: Bacteria > Gemmatimonadota > Gemmatimonadetes > Gemmatimonadales > GWC2-71-9 > JAOTWJ01. Next base: position 2,915 of record JAOTWJ010000189.1, on the reverse strand, counting down.
GCGACCGGCGAGGGCCCCGCTCAGGCGCGTCTGCTGATCGGCGGCTGAGTAGCCGCCGCCGAAGTTGCCGTGTAACCCGGCGACCTGCGGAGCGCGCGTGATGATGTTGACCACCCCGCCGATCGCATCGGAGCCGTACAACACCGATGCCGGGCCGCGTACCACCTCCACCCGCTCCACCGTCGCCACGTCCACGAGCGACGGGATTTCTCCGAAGTCCTGTTGGCGCCGGGAGTTGTTGAGCCGCTGTCCGTCCGCCAGCACCAGGATCCGCTGGCCACGCTGGCCGCGAATGACGGGGCGAATCTGGTTGAACCCCACGCCGCTCACGTCGAGCCCAACCTGGCCGCGGAACAGGTCGGCGACACCGTTCGGCGCTCTGCCCCGAAGGTCGGCGCGGTCGAGCACGTTGACCGGGACCGGCGTGAGGAAGACGTCCTGCGGCGACCGGGTCGCGGTCACGGCGATGGGCGTGAGATAGACTGTGTCGCGTGTGGCTGCGGTGTCGGCCGATCGCTGCGCTGCGAGCGGTGCCGCCAGCGCGAGCGACAAGATCGAGATTGAACGAACGCGTGTCATGGCAGTCGTCTCCGGGAACGAAGGGCCGCAGCGGCACCCACACATCGGTGCCGCGTGCCATCACGTTAGGAGCAACAGTGGCTATCGGTTATCCGGAATGCGTCCGGTCGGCCGCTTCCGTATTTCTGCGGAACTGCGCAGCTAACTGGTGATGAGGCCGACTTGTAACGCGAACCGCGTGAGCTCGGCGACACTGCGCAGTGAGAGCTTCTTCATCAGGCTCTCACGGTGGCTTTCGACAGTGCGAGGCGAGATGCCGAGTCGCCCCGCAATCTCCCGGTTGGTCAGACCCGTGGCGACGAAGAGGAGCACCTCACGCTCGCGGGGCGTCAGCCGCGCGAGTCGCTCACTGGGCGCGTCCGCCGGCACTTCCCCGCGCACCGCCGCCCCGAGCCGGCTCGCCACGGCGGGACTGAAGAAGCCGGCGCCCGCGTGTACCGCCCGAATGGCGGCCCGCAACTCGGCGGGGGCCGTGTCTTTGAGCACATAGCCGTGCGCACCACCCCGCACCGCCGCGATGACGTACTCGTCTTGCTCGTGCATCGACAGCACGAGCACGCGCATCGCGGGCCAGCGCGCGCGCAGGGCCGCGGTGACCTCGAGACCCGACATCCCCGGCATCGAGAGATCGAGCAGCACGACGTCGGGCTGGTGCTCGGCCGCGAGCGCGAGCGCTTCAACGCCAGTCCCCGCTTCACCCACGACGACGAACCCATCCGCCGCCCCCAACACGTGCCGCAGGCCCTCGCGCACCACGGCGTGGTCGTCCACGACGAGCACGCGGACAGGGGCAGCGCTCACACCCCGCTCCCCGCGGTCAGCGGCAGCCGCGCGGCGAGCTCGACCCCACCCCCCGGCCACCCCCTGATCGTCGCCGAGCCGCCCAGCGCCACCAAGCGCTCGCGCATTCCCGCCAGCCCGACATGTCCGTCACGGCGCAACGTGTCAGGCGACCAGGTCGACGGGAGCCCCCGTCCATCATCACGGATTGTGAGGGCGAGCTGGCCATCGGCAAGCGTCAGCGTGACCGCGACGCAACCAGCCTCAGCGTGGCGCGCCACGTTCGCGAGCCCCTCTTGCACCGTGCGGTACAGCGCCAATTCGGCGTCAGCCGAGAGCGCCGGTGCCGCCTCGGGCAGCCTGAGCTCGACCGCCAACCCCGTGCGTTCCTCGCATGCCGTCGCGAGCGCGCGCAGCGCCGGCAGCAGCCCCAGATCGTCGAGCAAGGCCGGTCGCAGGTCGTTGGTGAGGCTGCGCAGGCTCTGGATGCCCTCGTCTACCAACTCGAGCGCACGGTCCAGACGCGGCACCAGCGGAGCGGGAGCGACTTCGCGCGCCAGACCGAGCTGCAGCTTCACCGCGGAGAACACCTGGGCGGTTTCGTCGTGCAACTCGCGCGACAGACGCCGGCGCTCTTCTTCCTGATGGTGGACCATGCGCCCGGCGAGGCGCTCGAGCTCCGCACTGCGCTCGGCGAGTCCCCGCCGCAGATCCTCGTGGACGAGCAGCAACATCCCCGCACCCATCCCCAAGATGAAGAGGATGTCGAGGTAATATCCCCACGGATTCCACGCGCCCCGCGCCCGCAGGAACGGGTAGTCGAAGTGATGCAGGCCCCAGAGCACCAGGGTGACCGTCAAGGCGCGCGCCGGCCACGATCCCATCGCACGATCATGACGCCAGAACGCCCACGCCGTCCACCAGGTGGCGCCGGACAGGAACGCCACCGCCGGACCCGCAGCCAGGAGAAAGCTGTCGAGCCGGTAGATGGCCACGTACGACCACAGTGGGGGGAACAACACGGCGACCCAGTACCAGCGACGCCATGGCCGGTGCAGGGAGAACACGAGCGCCGCCCACAGCAGCGCGAGCGCGGTCCAGCCGGTGGCCACCTGATGCCAGTACAGCCACGCCCGGTCCGGCCGCAGCAGAAAACTGATGATCGCGCCGAGACGTAGGGCATAAAGCAGCCACGCAACGGCCCACCACCCGAAAAAGGGCCGGTGGTGACGGTGATACAGGTACCAGAACAGCGCGGCCAGGCCGAGCGTGATCGCAGCCTGGAGAAACGCGGCAGCGAGTTCGCCGAGTTGCGATGGTGCGGGTGAGAGATCCATCGAGAGGAAAACAACGTGCGGCGCCGGCACAAGGCAACGAGGGGGGCGGCATGCCGACCGCCCCCCTCACGCGCATCGACCGTGCGGGGGCGCTCAGCGGGTGAGGACGGCTCCCGCCCGGGCCTCCTGCCACGCGCCAATCACTCCGGCGGCCGGCTGGAATTGCCCTGGATCCGCCGCATACCACGTCTTGAAGTACTCAAGTCCTTGCTGGTGCGC
>JAOTWJ010000042.1 GCA_029862925.1 Gemmatimonadota bacterium | reverse complement strand
GGGCGGACTGCGGACACCCATTCCACCCCGGTTCAGGACATGGGTGTAGATCATCGTGGTCCGGACGTCGCGGTGGCCCAACAGTTCCTGCACGGTGCGGATGTCGTAGCCCGCCTCGAGCAGCTGCGTGGCGAACGAATGCCGGAATGTGTGGCACGTCGCGCGTTTCGGGATCCCAGCGCGCAACACAGCCGACCGCACCGCCCGCTGGACCGCCGAGGGGTGCCAGTGCCACCGAAGGCGGACCCCCTGCGCCCGGTCGCGGTGCTCCCGCGTGCCTGGAAACACCCACTGCCACGCCCAATCGAGTACGGCCCCGGGGATCTTCCGGCCCAAAGCCCCCGGCAAGGGCACCCCACCCCCGCCAGTGGCGCGGTCGCGATCCCATTGCGTCCGCACCCGCGCGAGATGCTCGCCGAGCGGGTCCGCGCTCGAGACCGCCAGCATCGTCACGCGATCCCGCGCCCCCTTGCCTTCACGCAACCGGATCTCGTGCCGTCCGAAGTCGACGTCCTTCACCCGGAGCGTGAGCGCCTCCATGAGCCGAAGCCCGGACCCCCACAGCAGCTGCACCACGAGCCGGTTCACCCCGGTCATGGCGCCGAGCACACGACGCACTTCGTCACGCGTGAGCACGACGGGCACGCGCTGCGATTCCTTCGCGCGCACCACGCCGTCCACCCGGCCGAGCGGGACGCCAAGCACATCGCGATAGAGGAAGCGCAAGGCGGCGGCCGCCTGGTTCTGCGTGGCCCCGCTCACGCCGCGCCGCTCGGCGAGGTCGGTCAGGAACCCGCGCAGCGCCGCCGCATCGAGGTCGCGCGGATGCCGCAACCCGGCATGCCGGACGTAGCGCACCACCCAGCGCAGATAGACCCGCTCCGTGCGCGGGCTGTAATGGCGCGACCGCAGCGCGCGCCGCATCTCATGCAGGAGACCGCCGGCCACCACCCCGACACGATGCGGGGACGACAGCGGCAGTCCGCCATCGTCCCCACGCCCAAGAGACCAATCCGCCGCGCCAGATCAGTGGCGCACGGGCCCGGCCGAACGATCCTGCGCGCTCACGCGCAGGAACCGCCGCACTTCAGCCGCGAACCGCTCGGGCTCGAGCCAGTTGACGGTGTGGCCGCCCCCGGGGATCACCACCAGGCGCGCCCCGGGAATGTGGTCGGCCAGGACATTGGCCACCTGCCGCACCATCACCATCTCCTGCTCGCCCACCAGAATCAGCGTCGGCACGCGGACCGTCGCGAGCTCGTCCACCCGCACCGGTTCGACGAGGTTGGACGGAGGAGCCGGGTCGAGGAGATCCGCCCCGGAATAGGTCTGGAGCATGCGCCTGGCACGCTCCATCGCCGCCGGCGTGGGCGTGCCGCCGAAACTCCGCGCCGCCCACCGGGCGATGGCGGCGCGAAGGGAATCCACGCCGTGGGTGCGCCCCGCCGCGATCCATTCCTGCACGGGAGGGGCGTGCTCGGCCGCGGGCGGCGGGAGGCCGGCGACCGACGTGGGCCCGGGCCCAAACAACACGAGCCCCTCCACCATCGCGGGATAGCGCACGGCGAACGTGAGCGCCGCGCTCGCCCCCGCCGAATGGCCCATGACGTAGACCCGGGCATACCCCAATTGGTCGAGCAACGCCTTGAGATCGGCCGCATCCGCCGTGGGATCCGGCTTCCCGCCAGCCGCCCCAAACCCGCGGCGGTCGTAACGGATGACCGTGGCGTGCCGGGCCAACTCGCCCACGTTGCCATCCCAATAACGGTGGTTCACCGCCCACCCGTGGATCAGCACGAGCGGCGGACCGGTCCCCTCCACGACATAGGGCAGCGACACGCCGTTGACCGCGACGGTCCCGGTCTGGCCGGGCAACGCCGCCGGGACCGTGAGCAACATGACGGGTACGGCAAAGCGAGTGATCGTGGTTCCTCCCCCTGGGCGTTGCTCCCTCTGCTACTTGAGCGGGATCTTGCTCCCGTGCTGCTGCAGCCACTGCGCGAACGTCTGCAGGTCGGGCGCGAGCGAGCGCGCCAGCCCCAGGTTGCGCGCGCCGCAGTAGACGTCGTTGAAGTCGCGCTTGTACTGGAACATGTTGCCCATGTCGTCGGCCCCCGGGAACCCGAACCCGCGGTACACCTCGGGCGGCACGTCGTTGTACCGGATCTCCTTGCCCATCGCCTTGCTCATCGCGGCGGCCATCTCCGCGCCCGTGAGGTGCTCGCCCGCGATGCCCACGGTCTTGCCGATGAACTCGCGCCCCGCCTTGAAGATGCCGTAGGCGCACTTGCCGATGTCCGCCGCCGCCATTCCCGAGAGCTTCTTGTCCCCCAGGGGGAACGTGATGGCGAGCTTGCCGTCCGGTCCCTTCGCGGGTCCCGCCCCGAAGTAGATGAAGTTGTCCCAGTAGAACGACGTGAGCAGCAGGGTCGTGGGCACGCCCAGCTCGAGGAACGTGCCGTTCGCCTCGGCCTTGGCGTCGAAGTGCGGCACCTTGTACTTCCCGCCGAGCGTGGGCATCCGGTCGTCCTTGAGCGGCACGAGCTCGCGCGTGTCCTCGAACGTGGACCAGATGACGTGCTTGAGCCCGGCATTCTTGGCCGCGTGCGCGATGTTCTTCCCCTGGGCGGTCTCCTTCGGCGCCGACATGTGCTCCCAGAAGTTGGTGACCCCAAAGGCACCATAGGCGCCGGTGAACGCCTTGGTCAGGCTCTTCACGTCGTCCAGGTCGGCCTGCACCACCTCGGCCCCCCGCTTGGCGAGCGCCTTGGCCTTGTCCGAGGTGGGATTGCGCGTGATGGCGCGCAGCGCAAAGCCGCCCTTGGGGTCGTCGAGAATGGCGCGGGCCAGGCCGCCGCCCTGGGCGCCGGTCGCGCCGAGTACCGCGAGGAGTTTGGTCTTGTCCGCCATGGATTCCTCATTGGCTGTGGGTGGGTCGCGCGTGCGCCCGCGGCGCCGCGGGCCCACCGTGCGTCAAGCCGTCGGGCTGCGAGGCCGGAACCGTGCTGCGCTGGGAGGTCCCGGCCGAACGTCCAACCTGCATCGGGGACCGCGGGTCGCACAAGGGACGGCGGGCGGCGCCGTCGGCGACGCCGTTGAGCACGTCAGGAGGCGGTGGCGGCGGCGATCCCCTCGCGCTCGCGCACCGCCCCGAGCAGCACGGCGCCGACGACGAAGAACGCGAGCAGGATGCCCACACCGGCGCGCTGCGTCCCGAACTGCACGGTCGCCCAGCCCAGCAGGATGGGACCGAGGAACGACGTGATCTTGCCCGAGAAGGCGAAGAACCCGAAGAACTCGGCCTGGTGCTTCTCGGGGACGAACCGGCCCATCAGCGACCGGCTGGCCGACTGGTTGGGCCCCACGAAGATCCCGATCAGGAGTCCCGCCACCCAGAGCCACGCCTTGGTGGGCGCCCAGACGGCCACCACCGTCGCCACGCTCAGCGCCACGAGCGTGACCAGCACGGTGCGTTTGCCGCCCAGCTTGTCGTCCACGAACCCGAACCCGATGGCACCGATGCCGGAGGCCACGTTGAGCACGATGCCGAACACGATGACCTCGGACAGCGGCATGCCGAACGTGCCGGCCGCATAGATGCCGCCGAAGGCGAAGATCGTGACGAGCCCGTCGTTGTAGATGAGCCGCGCGACGAGGAACTTCACGATTTCGCGGTAGCGCCGCACGGCGCGCAACGTCTCCCCCAGCTCGCGGAACACGGCCCGCACGTCGAGCCGGACCCCCGGCACACGCCGTTCCGGCACCACGAAGAACAGGGGCAGGGAAAAGATCAGGAACCAGCCCGCCACGAGCAAATTGGTGGCGCGCACGTGGAAGCCGGCCTCCTTGGACAGCCCGAACCACGGCACGTCCGGCTGCACGAACCCCACGAGTGCGAGCACCATGCACACGAGCCCGCCCACGTAGCCCAGTCCCCAGCCGTAGCCGGAGACGCGGCCGATCTTGCCGCTGGAGGCGATGGCGGGCAGGAACGCGTTGTAGAACACCATGCCCATCTCGAATGCCACGTTGGAGATCACGAACAGGCCCAGCGCCAGGATGGCGGCGTTGGGCACGCCGGGCGCGACGAACGCGAGCGCGGCGGTGCCGAGCACGCAGACGGCCGTGGAAACGGCGAGGTAGCGCTTGCGCGCGCCGCCCCGGTCGGCGGCGGCGCCCAGGATGGGGGAGCCCACGGCGATGAGAACGGCGGAGAGCGCGATGGCGCGCGACCACCAGGCGGTGCCGGTCAGCTCGTCGGGCGCAATGGCCTGGGTGAAATACGTCGAATAGATGAACGTGACGACCAGCGTCGTGAACGCCGAGTTGGCCCAGTCGTACAGCGCCCAGGACCAGATGACGCGTGGGACGTCCTTCGCCGCGGGCGCGGCAAGCGGGGTGGGCGGGGTCATGCCGGTTCCTCGGGTGGTGGCGGCGCCTGCTCGACGCGCGCCTGGTACTGCTGGTACACGCCCTGGAGCCGCGCGGCGAGATCGCGCTGGCGGGCCCGCAGCGTGTCCACCAGCGCGCGCCGCGAGCGGAGCAGCAGGAACCGGCGCGCATCGCTCCACGCGCCGCGCCACCGCTCCCGCACGGTGAGCCCCACCATACCGACGACGGGCATCCCGAGCAAGACGGCCAGTCCCGGCACCACCCCCCACGTGACCGCCGCGGCCGCCGTGAGTGCCGCCAGCCACACGCCGTAGACCACGATGCCGGTGAGCAGCTTGTACGTGGACCGCTGATCGTCGGGCCGGCGCAGGCGGTCCACCAGGAAGCCCGTGAGCCGGTACGGCGGGAAGAACAGCAGGAACCCGACGAGCGCGATGACTGCCGCGAGCGGGAACACGAGGAACACGCGGCGCGCGGCCCACCGCACGCCGGTCGAGAACCACACCGGCGAGGCGAGATCCACCGGGCGCAGGCGGAACCGGCGCAGCCGCCGGCGATGGGTCTCGACGTCGGCGGCCAGCTCCCCCGCCACCTGGTCGCCGGCGCGTCGCGCCTCACCCAGGATGTGCGTGCTCGCAACGAGTCGGGCAACGCGCTCGGCGGGATCGGGCGGCACCGCGCGCTCGGCCTCCCAGATCTGCACGGCGCACTCCACCAGCGGCCGGTCCTGCCACCGCTCCAGGTTCACCGTCAGATGCGCCAGCCCGTCAGCGATCCGCTCGGTGAGCGCGCGCACCGCCTCGGCGTCGTCCACGCCGCGCGCCGCCAAGTCGTCCCATGGGATGGGCCGGCCGGTGAGCACCACCGCCCGCGAGCGGAACCGGTCCTTCTGCCGGAAGTCGAGCCCGATCGGCACCAGGGGGAACGCCCCGCCCGTGAGCGTCGCGGCGCCGAGGGCGATGCGCGCCGCGCCCGTCTTGAGCGGCGCGAGCGCGGGCGCGCTGTGGCTCAGGCCCTCGGGGAAGATCCCCACCGCCGCGCCCTCGGCGAGTGCGGCGTGCACCGCGCGAAACGCGTCGAGGTTGCGGTCCATCTGCGTGGGATCGTCGGCCCGGCGATACACGGGGATCGCGCCCGACGCGCGCACGAGCCAGGCGATCGTGCGATCGTCGAACAGCGGGGCCTTGGCGAGGAACCGCACCGGCCGGCGCGCGGCGGCGCCCACGAGCACGGGGTCGAGCAGGGAATTGGGATGGTTGGCGACCAGCAGCACCGGGCCGGTGGCCGGGACGCGGTCACCGGTGTAGCGGATGCGGTAGTAGACGAAAGCGGCGGCGCGGGAGATCCAGGGGAACAGTCGGAGGAGCCACACGCGCGCGGAAGCTACGGGCTCACGATCTTCACGCCGCGCGGCACCACGAACCGGACCTCGTCGCGCGGGACGGCGGCGTTGGGCGTGAGCGTAGTGAGCACCAGGGTGCGCCGCTGTCCCGACGCCTCCACGATGGCGACCCGCCGAATCCAGCCCGTCCGCTCGGAGACGGCAATGGTGGCACGCCGGAACCCGAGCGCGTCGTCGTGCGGCACGAGGGTCACCAGCTCCACTGGATCGCCGGCCACCGTGTCCCGGCCCGCGTAACTCGCCTCGTAGCGCTCGAGCGGCCGGTCCACGAACTGGGCGAACAGGTTGGGCGTCGCCGCGCCCGACTGCGGCACCGGCTGCCGGATCACCTGGCCGGGCACCGTGCTGGGCGTGTAGGCCCACAACCACTCGCCGTCCGCCACGATGCGGTCGCCGGCCGGATCGCTGAACCGCATCGCAAACCGTTCGGGCACGACGAGGAACAGCGTGCCCTCGCTCCGCTCCGGCTTGCCGAGCATGGGGTTGCTGATGATCTGCTCGAACTCCGCGCGCAGACTCGTGACCGCGCGGTACGCCTGCTCCGCGCGCGCCAGCACGGTGGGGGCGTCCTGCGCACTGAGCGGGAGCGGTGCGAGGAGCATCGCGAGGGCCACGGCGGTTGGGCGGTCGGGCGGGCGGGCGGTTTGCCCTGCCTGGCGCACCCACCCGCCCAACCGCCTAACCGCCCAACCGCCCATCATGCCCCCACCGGCGCCGGCTCGGCCAGCTTCCGTCCGATCGCCTCGGCGATGGCCGCCACCTCGCGCATCATCGCCGTGAACTGCTCGGGGAACAGCGCCTGCTCGCCGTCCGACAGCGCGCGGTCGGGCTGAGGATGCACCTCCACCAGGAGCCCGTCGGCGCCCGCGGCCACCGCCGCCCGCGCCATGGGGATCACCTTCGACCGCCGGCCCGTGCCGTGGCTCGGGTCCGCCACGATCGGCAGGTGCGACAGCTCCTTCACCACCGGGATGGCCGTGAGGTCGAACACGTTCCGCGTGGCGGAATCGAACCCGCGGATGCCGCGCTCGCACAGAATCACGTTTTGGTTCCCTTCGGCGAGGAGGTACTCGGCCGAAAGCAGCAGCTCGGTGATGGTCGCCGCGATGCCGCGCTTGAGCAGGACGGGTTTGCCGCAGCGGCCGGCGCGTTTCAACAGCGAGAAGTTCTGCATGCTGCGGGCGCCGACCTGGATGACGTCGGCATACTCCGCCACCGTGTCCACGCCCTCGGGGTCGAGCGCCTCAGTCACGACCAGCAGCCCGGTCTCGTCGCGCGCCCGGGCGAGGAGCTTGAGACCCTTCTTGCCGAGGCCCTGGAACGAGTACGGGGACGTGCGCGGCTTGAACGCGCCGCCCCGGAGCAGCGTCGCACCGCCGTCGCGCACGAGCCGCGCGGCTTCGAGGATCTGCTGTTCCGATTCCACCGAGCAGGGCCCCGCGATCACGACCACGTCGGAACCGCCGATCCGCACGCCGCCCGGCAGCTGCACCACGGTGGGCTCGGGCCGCCATTCGCGAGAGACCTGTTTGTACGGTTGGGTGACGTGGATGATTTCCTTGACGCCGCGCAAGGCCGCGAGCCGCGTCGCATCCACGCGGCCGTCGTTGCCCACGAGGCCCACGGCCGTGCGCTGCGCGCCCGCGATGGGACGCGCCTGGTAGCCCATTTCCTCGATCGTCTCGACGACGCGGCGAACTTCGTCGGCCGTGGCGTCATGCTGCATCACTACGAGCATCGTGTCACGCCCCGATGAGGAAACGGTCGCCGTCTCGCGCGGCGGCCACCGGACCCGCGAAGACCGCCGCCGCGAGCCGGGCCGGGTCCACGGTCTCGACCGGCGGGTAGAAGTGCGTCAGCACCAGGCACTTGGCCTTCGCCTCCCGGGCCAGCTCCCCAGCCTGGGAGGGGGTTAAATGTACGTCAATCGCGCGGTCCCGGGGGAGCGAGCACTCGGCCAGCAGCAGATCGCAGCCGGCCGCCCACCGCGCGAGCGCCGCGCTGGGTCCCGTGTCTCCCGTATACACCAGCCGGTGGTCGCCGGCCCGCACCGCGTAGGCGAGGCTCTCGTCGGTGTGCGGCGTGGCGCAGCTTTCGAGCGCGACCCCGTCGGCCAGCGCGACCGGCGCGCTTGGGGCGATCTCCCGCACGTCCACCGGGTAGCCCGGGTCTAGCACCCAGTCGCCGAACCCCTTGGCGAGGTGCCCGAGGCGGTCGCGCAGGCCCGCTGGTCCGATCACGCTGAGTGGGGCCGCGCGCGGCGGCTCGATGCCCCAGCGGAGCGCGAACAGGTAGTGCGGCAGCTCGCCCCAGTGGTCGGCGTGGAAATGGGTGAGGGCGATGTGCGTGACGGTCTGCCACGGGACCGCGAAGGCGGCGGCCCGGTGCAGGGTGCCTGCGCCGCAGTCGAGCAGCAGGCGCACGGAACCGGTCTCGACCCAATGCGCGGGGGCGGTGCGCGCCGCCGAGGGGGCCACCGTGCCGGATCCCAGCACGCGGAGCGCGATGGTCACGGCGTGCCGAGGTAGACGATCCGCTTGAAGAACACGCCGACGGGCGTGCGGAGCCGCGCCAGGTAGATGCCCGCGGGCACGGCGGCGCCATCCTCGCCGGTGCCGTCCCACGCAAAGCGCGGGTCGCACCCCGTCTCGCCGGCGGGCGAGCGGCCGTACCGGCCGCGCGGGAGGACCGGGCCAAAGCCCCCCAGCGGAATCAGGCGGCGCACCACCAGCCCGCGCATGTCGAGGATGGTCAGTGCCACCACGCCGTCCACGCTGAGGTCGAACCAGAGACACGTCGCGACCTGGCCGAGGCCCGGCTGCGGAAACGGATTGGGGAAGTTCTGGAACAGCGTCGTGACCGGCGGCGCCGTGTCGTCCACGATCACGAAGGTGCCGCGGCTCGTGACGGTTTGCGACAGGGTGTCGAGCCGCGCGGTCACGCGCCAGCGGTACGGCGTGTTGCGCTCGAGATCCGCCGGCGGCGTGAAGCTGGGGGTGGTGAGGTCCTGCTCAGCGATCTCGATCTGGCCGTCGTCGGCGCGGATGATGGTCACATCGTAGACGAACGGTCCCGGCGGGATCGCCACGCCGGGCGACGTCCAGCGGAACTCGGGCCGGAACTCCCGGATCGTGGATCCCGCCGGGTCGTCGAGCGTCGCGAGCACGATCCACGGCGGCACGGTGCGGGCCGAGTCCGCGGGCGGCGTCGCCACGATCGAATCGGCGGACGTGGCGGTGAGCGACCACATGAGGCGGGTGCCCGCGGGTTCGGGGGCGGCGAGCGTGAGCGTCGTGTCGGTGGTGGTGGTGTCGAGGAACGGCGTGGGGTTGGTGTTCCGGAAGAGCCGCAGGCGATAGCGCACCGGGCGCGCGAACGCCGGCACGGCGGGCGCCGTCCACGTGAACGTGGGGGTGACCGACCCCAGCGTCGGGCCGGGGCTCGTGAACGCGACACCCCCGGGGAACGTCACGGCGGCGAACACGTCGGGCCGTCCCCACCCGCGGAAGTTGTCGGGGGCGAGCCGGTTGCTGCCCCAGCGGCGCAGCGCGCTGCGCACCGTCATCGGATCGGCGCCCCCATGGACCTGGAGGAACAGGGCCGCGGCGCCCGCGAGCAGGGGGGTGGCGAACGACGTGCCGTTGCCGCGGCTGTACGTGACCCCGCCGCCGAACGGCACGGCCAGCCACACCGCCACACCCGGCGCCAGGAAGTCGGGTTTGACGCGCCCGTCGGCCGTCGGGCCGCGCGCGCTGAACGTGGCGCGCACGCCGGTGGAGTCTTCCGCGCCCACGGCGAGCACCGAGTCGCCGTCTGACGGCGTGATGAGGGTCGAGGCGCCAGCGGCGCCGCCGTTCCCGACGGCGGTGAGCACGAGAATGCCGCGTTGGGCCGCGAGGTCCGCCGCCACGGTGGTGACGGCGAGGTCGCCGTTCAGGTCGGGCAGCGTGTACCCGGCGCCGCCGTCGAACGTGAGATACCCCAGGCTGGACGTGACGATATCCGCGCCGAGCGAGTCCGCCCACTCGAGCGCCGCCACGAAGTTGTCCTCCTCCACCGGTGTCTCGGAGCGCACGTCCTCGGTCTTGGCGAGCAGGAACGTCGCGTCGCGCGCGATGCCGAGCAGGGTACCGACCGTATCGGCGGCGAGCAGCGACCAGACGGCCGTGCCGTGGTTCGACGCGCTCGGATCGTCGGCGGCCTGGTTGCGGACGATCGAGTCGTTGAAGATGAAATCGTACTGCGCGCCCACGGTGGCGCGCGCAAACGGCGGCAGTCCGGTCTCGAACCCGGTGTCGAGGATGGCGATCGTGATCCCCCCCGCGCGGAACCCGCGGTCGGCGAGGGGGAACAGGTTGAGGCGGCGGTACGGCATCGCGGAGGGACCGTACAGGGAGTCCTGCGCGGGTCCCGCCGCCGGCGGGGCGGCGAACGCCGGCGCGGGAATCGGGTCGGGCCCCGGCGCGCGCCGGAACCGCGCCACCGGCTGAAGCCGGAGCAGGTCGCGGCTCCCGCGGGCGGCGGCGAGCGCCGCGGGCGGGAGCACGGCGGAGACCGCGTGGAGCCAGCGGCTCTGGCGCCGCACCGTGCCTCCCGCGCCCGTGACCCAGGTGGTGATGCGGTCGAGCGGCACGCCGGGACGCACGAACAGCCAGACGGGGGCGGTGGGATCCCGAGCGAGCGCGGGGGCGAGCCGCGGGGAGACGGTGGGCTGCTGCGCCACGACGGGCGCGGCGCCGGCGAGCAGCGCCGCCGCCCCGAGCCAGGGCGCGAGCCGGACGCTCAGACCGTCTCCACCTCGCCGAGCCGCACGCCGACGATCGTGGACACGCCCGGCTCCTGCATCGTGACCCCGTACACCGCGTCGGCCACCTGCATCGTGCGCGGGTTGTGCGTGATCACGATGAACTGCGAGTCCTGCTTGAACTCGTCCAGCAGCCGGATGAAGCGGGCGACGTTGGCGTCGTCGAGCGGGGCGTCCACCTCGTCGAGCAGGCAGAACGGGCTTGGTTTCGTGAGGTAGATGGCGAACAGGAGCGAGACGGCGACGAGCGCCCGCTCGCCCGACGACAGCAGGTGAATCCGCTGCGTGCGCTTGCCGCGCGGGGAGGCGTGGATCTCGATGTCGCTCGTGAGCGGGTCGGTCTCGTCCGTCAGCCGCACGTCGCACTCGCCGCCGTCGAACAGGGTCTGGAACACGGCGTGGAAGTGCTGGCGGATGGCGGCGAACGTCTCGACGAACATCGCGCGGGCGGTCGCCTCGATCTCGGTCAGGGCCTCGAGCAGCGTGGCCCGCGCCGCCACGAGGTCGTCGCGCTGGGTGGTGAGGAACTCCAGCCGGGCGGTCTCTTCGGCGTGCTCCTCGACGGCGAGCGGGTTCACGGGGCCCATCTGCTCGAGCGTCTCGCCGAGGCGGGCGGCCTCCGCACGCAGCGCTTCGAGATCGCCCTCGACGGGTTCCGCCTCGGCGAGCAGCGCGTCGAGCGAGCCGTGCCACTCGGCTTCGAGCCGCTCGATCAGCGCGCGCCGCCGGCCGGCGAGCTCGGTGCCCTCGACCTCGAGCCGGTGCGCGCGCTCGCTGGCGGTCTCGAGGGTGGCGCGCGCCTCCTCCACGGTCTGCTCGGCGTCGGTGAGCGCCGCGCCCGCCGTGGCCAGCTCCGCGTCCGCCGCTTGAGCCGCGGTCTCCAGCTCCTGGACCGTCACGCGCCGTTCGGCGACGCCGTCCGCCCACTGCTGGCGCTGCTCGCCGAGACTGCCCGTGTCCCGCTCGACGGTGCCGAGTTCCGCGTCCAACGCCGTCATCTCGCTGCGGGCGGCCTCGAGCGCGGCGGTGGCGCGCTCCTCGCGCTCGCGCGCGGCCGTCTCCCGGGCCGAGACCTGCGCCTCTTCCACCTGCCAGTGGACACGGCGCTCGCGGGCCGCTTCCTGTTGCCCCTCGAGATCGGCGAGCACGGTGCGCTTGGCCGCGAGCGTTTCCTCGAGCCGGGCGCGCGCGGCGTCGAGCGTTTCGGCCTCCTCGGCGGCCGTGCTCAGCCGCTCGCCGCGCTGCGCCACCCGTTCGGCCAGCCGACTGGCGGCCTCATCCAGCTCGGTGACCTCGCGGTCGAGCCGTTGCAGCACGCGGCGCGCGTCGTCGGCCGCGCCGTGGCTTTCACGCCCGGCCGCACGCGCGCCGTCGAGATGGCGGACGGCTTGGCTCAGGGCCCCCTCCGCCGCGCCGTGCGCCGCGGCGGCCGCCTGCTGGGCGGCCGCCAGCCGCTCCACCGCGCGGCGCTGCCGGTCGTGGTCGGCGCGCAGGGCCTCCAGGTCGGCGCGGCGCGCCAGCGGGCCGCGGCCTTCGCCGCCCGCGAGCACCACTGCGCCGTTGGGGCGCCGGACGGCGTGCCCGCTGCCGTCCAGCACGTCGTGGCCGGCGAGCAGCGCCCGGGCCCAGGCGGCCGCCGGTCCCTCGGCCGTCACCGGCAGGCTCGTGGTCCCGCCGCCGTTCGCCGGTCCGCTCGCGGGCAGCAGCACGAGCGCCCCCGGCGCCTCCTCCGCGTGCCACGCCCGGATCGGCGCGACCGCGTCGTCCCGCACCAGGACCGCGTGCAGCCACTCGCCGAAGAGCCGCTCGATCAGCGGCGCTTCCGCCTGCGAGGTGTGCAGGAAATCGCTCAGCGGACCGAGCACCGCGCCGGCGTCGAACCGGTCGCGCGCTTCCAGCAGCCGGCGCGCCGCCGGCGCCAGCCCTTCGCGCTCGCGCTCGAGCCGCGCGAGCGCCTCCTGTCGGGCGGTCACCGCCGCGAGCTGGTCGTCGGCGGCGCGCCGTTCCGCGCGCAGCGCCTCCTCGTGCTCGCGCGCGGCGGCCAGGGCGTGGCGCGCCCGTTCCAGCTCCGTCTCGGCGCGGCGCGCCTCCTCGGCCCGCTGCGCCGCCCCCGCCTCCGTCTCGCGCCGCCGCGTATCCGCCGCGTCGCGTTCGGCCCGCCGCGCGGTGCGCAGCCGCTCCGCCTCGGCCGCCCGCTCGCGCAGATCGGCGAGATCGCGCTCCAGCGCGTCCCGCTCGCCCACGAGGGCGCGCAGCCGTTCGGCTTCGCGCTGCAGCTGCTCCTCGAGCCCGCGCACCTCGGTGCGCGTCTCGCCCAGCCGCTGCCGTGCTTCCCCTTCGGTCTGCGTCCGCAGATCCAGCTCGCCCTGCACCGACTGCCGCGCCTCCGCCGCCGCCGCCCGCTCCGCCGCCGCCGCTTCCCGCTCGCGTTCCGCCGCACTCGCGCGCTCCGCCGCCGCGGCCCGTTCCGCGATCGCGCGCTCGCGCCGCGCCGCCGCGTGCTGCAGCCGTTCGGCGGCGAGCTTGACGTCGCTCTCGAGGCGCTCCAGCTCGAGCCGCGCCGCCCCCAGCTGGCGCTCGAGCTCGGTGCGCCGCGTCTCCGCGGCCGCGCGCGCCTGCCGGGCGGTTTCGCGCGCGCGCTCCCGGGTGTGCAACGCCTCCCGCGCGGCCGGCACGCGCTCGGCCAGCCCCGCGCGCTCGGTCGCCACCGCCCGCTCGGTCGTCTCGAAGCGCGCCAGCTCCTGGCGGGTCAGCGTCATCACGATCGCAAACCGTTCGGCGCGGAACTTGGCGTACCGTTCCGCCTTGCCTCGCTGGCGCGCGAGACTCCGCACCTCGCGCTGTACTTCGCCGATCACGTCCTCGAGCCGCTGCAGGTCTTCGTGCGTCCGTTCGAGCTGGCGCTCGGTGGACGTCTTGCGGTCGCGGTACAGCCCGATGCCGGCCGCCTCCTCGAACAGCGAGCGCCGCTCGTCGGCCCGGTCCGACAGCAGGCGGTCGATCATCTGCGCCTCGATCACCACGCCCGTGTCGCCGCCGAGGCCCGTGCCGCGCAGCGCGTCCTGCACGTCGCGCAGCCGGACCGGGCTCTGGTTGATCAGGTACTCCGACATCCCGCCGCGCGAGAGCCGGCGCGTGATCTCGACCTCGCGGTAGCTCACCGGCAGCTGGCCGTCGGCGTTGTCGAACACGAGCGTGACTTCCGCCAGGCTCACCGCCCGGTGCTTCATCGAGCCGTGGAAGATCACCTCCTCCATCTTGGCGCCGCGCAGCAGGCGCGCGCGCTGCTCACCCAGCACCCAGCGGACGGCGTCGGAGATGTTCGACTTGCCACAGCCGTTGGGACCGACGATGGCGGTGATGCCGTGCTCGAACGGCAGCTCGACGCCGTCGGCGAACGACTTGAAGCCGGTGAGGCGCAGGGCGGTGAGTCTCATGGCCGGGTGACGGTGCTGTCGCGGGTGAAGATCCAGTAGGGCATGCCGAGCTTGCGGCCGATGCTCTCGGCTTCCTCGCGCGAGCCGTACGGGCCCACCACGACGCGGTACATCTCGTCGGCCCGCGTGGGGGACAGGACGCTGGCCTGCACGCCCGCGAGCTGCAGATCGCGGGCGAGACCGTCGGCCCACTGCGCGTTGGACGTGCTGCTCACCTGCACGTAGATCGTGCGGCCGCCGCCGGTCGCCCCCGCGCTCGTGGCCGGCGCCGGGGCCGCCTCGCTCGCCGCCAGCTGCAGCGCCGGCCGGCGCGGATCCCAGCGCGCCACGAGCCAGCGGTCGCCCGCGGCGCCCGCCACCTGGCCGGCGGGCGCGAGATCCGCCGGGCGGAGCGCCAGCACGTCGGACCCGCGCCGCGCGAGCACGGTGCCGTCGGCCGCCGCCGCCGGCAGGTCCTCGTCCCATTCGCCCGCGAAGGCCCGCGCGCGCCCGGCCGCCGGCTCGATGGCCACGAGCCCCTCCGCCGCGCGGCCCAGCAGGAACCGGCCCCATGGGTCCGGCCGCAGTGCGAACACGGGGGCGTCGAGCGCAATGCGGGCCAGCACGTCGAGCTCGAACCGGTCGATGACCGCGAGCGACGGCGCGGCGGTGGCGGCGAACAGCCGGTGGCCGGACGCCGAGAAGGCGAGCGCCGTCACCGGGTCGCGCAGCCGCACCCAACGGTGGTCGGTACCGCGCAGGATGTCGGCCACCAGCACGCCCGAATCCGTCGCCACCGCGGCGACGTCGCCCCACGGGCCGACCGCGAGCGGCCCGTCGGGCAGCGGCCGCCCCTCACCGACCTTCCCGCCGGTGATCGTCACCAGCCGCCGGCCGTCGGCGTTGTGCAGGACCACCACCACGCGGCCGCCCGCCGTGCCCCACAGGAACTCGATGTCCCCGCCGGCCACCCGGCCCACGGGAACCACCCGCCGCCCGCTGACGGCCGCAATGCGGCCCGTGGCGCCCGCGACCAGGGCCGTGCCGGTGGGTCCCAGTCCGGCCCGCACCACCCCGGTGTCGGCCTGCCGGGCGCGGCCGGTCGCCAGGTCCAGGGCGTAGAGCTGGCCCTTGGGGGCGAGCACGTAGACCTGGTCGTCGTCGGGGGCAAACCCCAGCACGCGCTCGGCCAGCAGCGCCGGCGTGTCGAACCGCCAGTCGATCTCGTCCAGGGTTGGCAGCTCGTAGACGCGCACGTCGGCCGCGCGGCGCCCGGCAAACCGGAACGCCACCGCCCGCTCGACCGCCGCCGGAAACTGGGCGGTCGCCTGCTGCAGTTCGGTCGTTCGGGGTGATCTGCCGCACGCGCATGCGGCGAGCGACACGATGAGGAGCATTCGGCCCGTCAGCACGGGGAGGAAGCTAGACGGCGCTCGGGGTCGCGGCAAGCGTGGTCAGAAGGTCGGCCCGATGCTCACGGTCCAGTAGCTCGGCACGCCGTCGGCGCGGGTGAGCGGCTTGGTGTAGTCGAACCGGAAGATGGCGAACCCGAACATGTTTACGCGCGCCGAGAAGCCCCACGAGGCGAGCGGCTGGCGCACGACGGCCGGGTTGTCCGTCGGCTCCCGCTTCCAGACCAGGGCGTTGCCCTGCTGCCACGCGATGCCAGCGTCGAAGAACAGCGCGCCCTCGATGGGCGGGAACCACAGCGGCAGGATGCCGAGCGCGAGGGCGCGCACCAGCGGGAACCGCAACTCCGCGTTGAACACCCCCACCCGCGTGCCGATCACCTGATCGAGCGCCGCGCAGCCGGTGAGCGTCCCCGACACGTCCGTGAGGCACTCGTTGTCGCGGAACGACCCGAAGGTGTAGCCGCGGATGAAGTCCGTGTTGCTGAGCGACACCAGGAACCGGTTGTCGTCCCGCCCGAACCGGCCGAAGAACAGCGCCCGGGTGGCGAGCGTGAACGGGCCGACCAGGTGGTCGTAGCGCCGGTAGTCGGCGAGGAACTGATGGTAGCGTACCTCGCCGATCGCCGGCGCGTACTCGAACCGGTGGCGGCGCCCCATGAGCGGCCCGACCCAGAGCGAGACGGAATTGTCGAACACCAGCGCCACTGACGGTTGCACGTACGCGTCGTGCCCCAGCCCGCGGGTGACGACATCCTGCCCGAGGAAGGCGCCCGTCACGGGGTCGAAGGTCTGAATCACCTGCTGCTCGGCAAGGCCCACGTCGGTGAGCCGCAGGCCGAATTCCACGCGCCGGAACCGGTTGAACGGCCGGTGCAGCTCGCCGAAGACCTGCCGGGTCATGTAGCGCGTGAGCGAGTAGATCGCCACGGGCAGGCCGAGGGAGTCCTCCGAGAAGGTGCTCCCCGTATAGAAGAACAGCGGGTACTGCTCGTAGCCGGCGACCCAGTTGGCCCGCCGGCTCTGGTTGCCGTAGGCGAACAGCGCCTGGGCTTCGTCGAGCCGCCCGTTGATCTGGAGCGCAGCCAGCATGCGCCGGTTGCCCAGCAGGTCGGACAGCTGGATCGCGGCCCCGCCGTAAAACCCGCGCCCGAAGTTGTCCCGCGCGTAGCCGATCGCCGGCTGGGCGATGTAGTCCGGCGCCAACCCGCCCGAGTAGTCCCGGAACTCGAACGCCGACGTGTCCGGCAGGGCGAGCGTGGCGCTGTCGAGCAGGGCGCGAACCGACACCATTGGCGGCGCGGAGTCGGGCCGTGTGGGTTCTGCCGCCGACCAGCGGAAGCCGCGGTCGCCCCGGTAGAACGAGCCGACGGGCATCACCGGCGCGGCCGTCGTGTCCCCCGTGGGCTGCGCGGCGACCTGGGTCGCCAGGGTATCGCCCCGCGGGGTCGGGAACGGCACCGCGAGCGGGGCGGGTGCGGCCGCTGCGGGCGCGGCCGTGTCGGGCCGGCCCGCCACCAGCGGCACCGCGGGGGCCGTCTGGTACGGCGCGCGCTTGAGGGACCGCGGGTCGTCCACCCAGTAGACGTTGTACGTGAAGTCCTCGCCCTCGTACACGCTGAATACCAGCCGGTCGGCGTCCCACGCCCAGGAGATCGCGGGCGAGAGATCCGTGATGCCGGTGACCGCCGTCAGTACGTCCGTCAGCTGGTAATCCGCGCCGGCGTCGAGGTCGTGCAGGAACACGTTGGCGGTGCCGGTTCGGTCGGAGACGTACGCCACGGAACGGCTGTCGGGCGCCCACTGGGGGTTGATGTTGCGCCCCTCCTGGCCGTCCAGCACGCGGATCGCGTTGCTCGCGAGGTCGTACAGCGCGATCCGCAGCTCCGCGACTTGCAGCGTTTCGAGATCGGTGTCGGGCCCACGGTCGGTGGTGAACGCGATCGTGCGGCCATCGGGCGACCACGTGGGTTGGAGGTCGGCGTACTTGTCGCGCGTGAGGCGCACGAGATCCGAGCCGTCGAGGTTCACCACGAACAGGTCGGACAAGCCGCCTTCCTGCCCCGTGAACGCCAGCCGCTGCCCGTCCGGCGCCCAGGTGGGCGTGGTGACGCCGTGCAGCGGCACGCGGATGCGGCGCTGCACGCGATGGCGCTGCATGTCGAACACGATGATGTCGTCCTGCCCGCCGCTCTTGGCGGCGACGGCAAAGTACCGGCCGTCGCGCGACCACGACCCCGTGGAGTAGAGGTAGCGGAGGTTCTCGAGATCCGCGCTGAAGGCGCTCTTGGTGAGCCGCCGCAGCACGCGTCCGGTTTCGGTCTCGGCCACCCATAGATCGATGAAGTAGGAGTTGCCCTCCGACAGGTACGCGATCTGCAGCCCGTCGGGCGACACGGCCGGCGAGAGGTGGAACGACGCCCGCGTGCGGCGCTCCGTGAGCGCCGGCCGGGCGAACAGGCGGGCGGGCTGCCGCTCGGCGATGGCCGGCAGATACTCGCGGCGCACGGCGTAATGCCATTCCGCCGTGAGCTCGTCGAGCGACATGTGCAGCGCCTGGCGGAAGCCCGCCTCGACGCCGGCCGCCGCGACCGCGTGCAAGATCTCGCCGATCACCTCGTCGCCCCACCGCTCGCCGATGAACGCCATCAGGGCGTGGCCGTAGCGGTACGGGAAGATGCGCGGGTTGGTGCTCATCTCCCGGATCGACGGCAGATGGCCCTCGAGCGCGGCGTTCCGGAGCCACGACGCGGTGAGCGGGGTGATCGGTCCGAGCGACAGGTACTCGGCCATCCCCTCGAACAGCCACAGCGGCGGCTGGACCGCGATCAGCCGGGCGATCCCGGCACCGACCCGGCCGCGCGCGAACACGTCGAACTGGAACTGGTGGACCATCTCGTGCTGCAGCACGTGGTCGAAGTCCCGGTACGCGCCGGTGAGCGGCAGCATGACCCGGTGGCGGTAGGCGTCCGTCACGCCGCCGGTGGCATCGCCGATGTCGGTGATGTTGTTCTGCTGGAACTCGCTGTGAGACGCGAACAGGATGATCGGCTGGCGCTCGCGATACTGGTGGTTGAGCACCCGCGAGAGCCGGGCGTAGGCCCGCTCCGCCATGCGGGCCGCATCAAGCGCCGCCGCGCGCTCTTCTTCGTAGAAATGCACGTCGAAGTGCTCGGTGGCGATCACCGCGAACTCGAGGTGGCGGTACTGCACCTTGTTCTGCCCGAAGTACTGCGCCGCCGCCGGCGACGCCACCGCGAGCGCGGCGACCACGCCGCCGGACAGCACCCGTCGCACGCCGCCTACTTTCCCCGCGCCGCCACGCGCGGCGCGTCGGCCCACAGCCGTTCGAGCTGGTAGAAGTCCCGCAGGGTGGGATGGAACACGTGCACCACGAAATCCACGAAGTCCAGGAGCGCCCAACGACCCTGGGTCAGCCCCTCAGCATGGTGCGGCGTGCGCCCTTCGTCCGCCAACACCTCGATCGTATGTTCGGCTGCCGCCCGGACGTGTCGGTCGGACGTGCCCGACGCGATGACGAAGAAGTCGGTGGCGGTGCTGAGCCCGCGGAGATCCAGCAGCACCACGTCCTCGGCCTTGCGGTCGGCCAGCGCCTGCGCGGCCCGCCGGGCCTCGTGCAACGTCGTCTCCTTCTTCCTAGCGGTCCGGGACCGGATTTGTTCCTGGCGGGGGATGGCGACCTCGTTCAGGCGGATGGAGCGGGATCTTCGATCTGGTAGAATATACCCCACGCCCCGGGCCCGGTGTGCACGCCGAGCGCTGCGGTGACGTCGCTCACGAAGCAATCGCGCGGCGCAAACCGGGTCTCGAGGTCGGCCTGGAGCCGCTGGGCAATGTCCGGGGCGTGGGCGTGCACGATGCCCAGCCGCAGCCGGGCGGGCCGCGGCGTGAGCCGCTTCTCCAGATGGCGGAGCACGCGCGGGATCAGGGCTTCGCGGCCCCGCACCTTGTCGAGCGGCAGGACACGCCCGTCGGGGCCCACCTCGAGGATGGGCTTCACGTCGAGCAGCGTGCCGATCCAGGCACGGCCGCGGCCCACGCGGCCGGAGCGGAGCAGATTTTCGAAGGTATCGACGGTGAAGAAGCCGCCCGATTGGTCACGGATGCGCTGCAGCTCGGCGGCGATCGCGTCGACGGTCCAGCCCTCGTCCGCCAGCTCGGCGCCGCGCAGCGCCAGCAGGCCCAGGCCCAGCGAGGCGGAGCGCGAGTCCACCAGCGTGATCGGCGCCCCGAGCGCCTTGGCCGCCGCCTGGCCGGAGGCGAACGTGCCGGACAGCGACTTGGCCAGCAGAATCGCCAGCACCGCGGGCGCCGCGCTCAGCGCGTCTTCGTACCCCTGAATGAAGGCCGCCGGCGTGGGCTGCGACGTCGTGAAGATCGTGCCGCCCTGCATGCGGCGGTACAGCTCGCCCCGGTCGATGCCCACGCGGTCGAGGTAGGTCTTCTCGCCCTCGATGACCTGGATCGGCACCATGACGATGCCGTGACGATCCAGCACCTCGTCCGGCAGATCGCACGACGAGTCCACGACGATGGCGATGGCGCGGGCGCGCTCGTGCAGCGCGCGGTGTTGCTCGCGCATGTCGTCGGCCTTCTGCGTTTCGATCACGCCCCATCCGCCGGCCAGCGCGTACACCTCGTCGGGCGTATTCGTGTGGACGTGCACCTTGAGCAGGTCGCTGGTGGCGAGCACGACGATGGAGCCGCCCAGCGTGCGCAGGGCGGTGCGGACCTCCGTGGCGGCCGGCAGGGCCGTCCCGCGCACCAGGACCTCCGTGCAGTACCGGAAATCGCGGTCGGTGGCGACCTCCGCCAGCGCGGCGGCGTCGGGCACGGCGTAGTCGGGCGGGTGCTCCACCGGCACGATGGGGTCGCCCTCGACGAACCGCTGGATCCCCTCGAGCACCAGCACGAACGCCTTGCCGCCGGCATCCACCACGCCGGATTCCTTGAGGGTCGCCAGCAGCTCCGGCGTGTGCTCGAGCGAGGCCTGGCCCCGATCCAGCGTGCGGCGGATCAGGTCGCTGAAGTCATGGCTCTCGCTCGCGGCCCGCTCCGCGGCTTCCGCCACGTCCCGGCTGACGGTGAGGATGGTGCCCTCGACGGGCTCGTCGAGCGAGTCCGACAGCTGGGTGGCCCCGGCGCGGATGGCCGTGGCGACGTCCTGCGCGGTGGCGGTGGCCCGTCCCCGCAGCGCATCGCGGAACCCGAGCAGAAACTGGGAGAGCAGCATGCCCGAGTTGCCCCGGGCGGCGAGGACGCAGGCGTCGGCCATGGCGCGGGTCACCTCGGGCAGCGAGGCCCGCTCGTCGAGCTGTCGCACGCTCACCGCCACCGCGCGCAGCGTCATGGCGAAGTTGGTGCCGGTGTCTCCGTCGGGCACCGGGAACACGTTGATGCGGTTCAGCTCCTCGCGTCCGGCGTCCACCCAGTCCGCCGCGGCGATGAGCGACCGGCGGAGCCGGGGGCCGTCGAGATAGGCGATCCCGACCGGCGCGGGCGTCATCCGGCCTTGACCACCCACACCCGCAGCTCGGGCCGGACGTCGGCATGCAGCCGCACGGGGACCTTGTAGACGCCGATCATCTTGATCGGCTCGGGCAGATCGATGATCCGCTTGTCGACCGTGTGGCCCAGCTCGGCCAGCTTGGCCGCGATGTCGGCGGACGTGATCGAGCCGAACAGCTTGTCACCCTCGCCCGCGTTCACGGTGAAGGTGAGATCCACGTTGGCGAGCGCGGCGGCGGCGTTCTCGGCGTCGGACTTCTGCTGCACCAGCAGCTCGCCCCGCCGCTTGGCCTCCCCCACCACGCGGGCCTTGTTGCCCGCCGTGGCCGCGTAGGCAAGGCCGCGGGGGATCAGGTAGTTGCGTCCGTACCCGTCCCGCACCGAGACGATTTCCCCGGCCCGGCCCAGGTCCGTGACGTCCTGTCGCAGAATGATTTCCATCGGTTAGGCTCCCGTGCGCGGCGCCCGGCGCCGCCGGAGGTTGAGCCCGGCATCCACCACCCCCAGGAGGATGACGCCGGGCAAGAGGAAGAATAGCGCGAGGCCCGCCCCGACGTACAGCAGGGGGCCCCCGCCGAGCGCGCGGATGCCGTACAGCAGCACGGCCACCCCGCGGGCGAAGTACAGCGTACCGAGCACGACCAGCAGGTTGATCGCCAGGGGCCGCGCGCCCCCCAGCCCGGGGATCAGCAGGGCCACGATCGCGACGGCGAGCAGCCAGCCCAAGTGCTCGGAGAACGTGAATTCGGCGAACCGGCCCAGCGGCCGGCCGACACTCACGCCGGTGAGCCGCCGGGCCACCCATGCGGCCAGCACGAGGCTCACCAGCAGCTGCAGCGCGAGCGCCGCCGGAAACAGCTCGGCGCTCGTGCGTACGAGGCTCTCGAGGGATTCCTCGAACGCCGGGCCCGCGGCGCCGCCGCGACCAGGCTCGCCCGGAGTCGCGGTGGCCATGCGCCCGAGCAGCAGGCGCAGCGCGGGCCCCGTGCGGAACTCCATCCACCAGTGAAGTCGGTCCCACGACCAACCGAACAGGACGAACGCGACCGCGATGCCGACCGCCGCGATGGCGATGGCCGCGAGCGCCCGGTGCGGAACGGTCCACGTGGTACGCCGCGAGAGCAGGCCGAAGCCAGCCGTGGCCAGCAGGGCG
>JAOTWJ010000188.1 GCA_029862925.1 Gemmatimonadota bacterium | reverse complement strand
AATGAACTGGCGGCCCTGCGCCGGGCGTTTGCCGTCGCCGTGGAGCGGCGGGCGCTACGTCGTGCCCCGCGCTTCCCGACGATCAAAGTGAAGAACGCCCGGGACGTGTTCCACACCACCGACGAATACGAGCGGGTGAAGGCTGAACTGCCGGCAGTCCTGCGGAACCTGTGGACGGTGGTGTTCTGGACCGGATGGCGGCGGGAAGAACTGTTCGGCCTGCGGTGGCGGGATGTGGATTGGGAAGCGGGGACCATCCGCGTGGGGGTGAACATCGCGAAGAACGATGAAGGGCGCGAAGTGCCGTTCGGCGTGGTGCCCGCCCTAGTGACCGCGCTGGAAGCACAGCGGGACTACACGCGGGCCGTTGAACGGCGGCTAGGCCATATCGTCGAATTCGTGTTCCACCGCAACGGGCGGCAAGTCCGGTCCATTGATGCAGCGCGGCGGGCCGCCTGTCGCCGGGCGGGTGTCATCGCCCCGGACGGGCGGCCCCAGATACTTCACGACATGCGACGCACGGCGGCACGCAACCTGACGCGAGCCGGTGTCGCCCGGCACATCGCCATGAAGATTCTCGGGCTGAAGACGGAAGAAATGTGGCGGCGGTACGCCATCATGGAAACCGACGACCTGCGGGATGGCATGACGAAGGTTGTCCAACGGCACGCCGCCCGCCGGACACGGTTCAAGGCCGCAGGCGAAGGGTGAACCTGTTGAATGTGTTGAAGGGTCTAGCAGAGATACGGTGCGGGGTGGGGACGACGGGACCGAACGACGTGAGAGACACAGACCGGCACAACACCGCCACAATGGGCCTATGCACACCGCCCGCGTCTGCTTGGACGCGGGCGGGTAAGTGCTTGCGGGACAACAATGCCCGAGGTGGGAGTCGAACCCACACCGCGTTGCCGCGACGGGATTTTGAGTCCCGCGTGTCTGCCATTCCACCACTCGGGCGACCGCTGGGAATATACGCGGCGGGCTGAGCCTACGCGGGCTCTCCCGCTCCGTCAGATCAGAACGGCACGCGCAGACCCACGTCCACCCGGCCGCGGGCTCGAACCCCCGCCACTGCCATCACGTCGGTCGGCACGCGCGTCCACCGTTCCGACACGATCAGTGCCCCCACCCCGGCCCCGAGCAGGCTGCCGACCGCCGCGCCCGCCACCGGGGTCAGCAGCACGAACGCCCCGACATCGTCGTCGTACGACTCACTGGCCACCGCCAACGCGAGTCCCAATCCCAGCCCCAGCCCGATACCGGCGCCCACCAGCGTCCCCCGGCCGACACGCCGCCTCGCGCCCGTGCTCCGCTCCAGCCGCCGCAGGTCGGCACGGGGAACGACGCGCGCGGAGTCCGCCGAGACCCGGATCCGGAGCGCGTCCGCCGTGACCGCCAGAAGATCGCCGACGGTCCGTTGACAGGGGCCCCGCCCATTCCCCGACCTCGTGCCGGCGGCCGCACAGTGGGAGACCCGGACGCGCTGGTCAATCAGGGATGTTGGTCCCGTCTCCTGGGCGTGAGCGGACGACGTGAGCGCGATCCCGAGGGTGATCGCGGACGCTACCGGCAGGACTCGACGCACGGCAACCCCACAGTTGCACTGGCGCGCGAAGCGGTGCCCGTGCGTAGATATGACCTCACCTATTACATAAAGTGAGGTGATCTATACATATGTAAAATTGACGTTTACGTGACCACAAGTCCTTACTGAAAACGCCGCGGCCCTTCCCCACGCCGCTGGATGAGTTGCTCAATCTGGCGTTCCAGCCGTGCGAACGCCATCACCAACTGCGCCCGCTGGACCGGGTTGAGGAACTGCGCGAACTCCTCCTGATCGCGGCGTGCCAGGTCCACGCGGCTCGACTGAACGCCGAGGAGCCCGTCGAGCAGCCGGGTCACGCTGTCCGTGTTGGCCGCGATCCCCGGACGGAGCTGGGCCTCGAGCCCGCGCAGCAGGTCCCGCTCGCGCTCCTGGAGCTGGCGTCGCTGCTCCCATGACTGCCGGACGGTCGTCTGCAGCCGGGCATACTGTTCATCGGTGAGGCCGGCTTGCGTCCGGTAATTCTCGATGAAGCGCCGCACGATCTGCTCGCGCATGGCCTCGGGGGTGGGGCGTACCTGCGCCGCCAACGGCCCGGCCAAGCCGACCAGCAACACGAGGATCCAGGTCGTTCGCATCATCCCTCCATCAGGGCGAGCAGCTCCTCGAGCTGCGTCCCATCGAGCTCGCCCAGCGTCGTGCCGACATCGAGCGAGACCGGCGCCTGCCACTGGAGCGAGTCGAGCAGCTCGCCAAGTTCCGCGGGTGAGAGGTCGTCGAGTCCCGGAGCGAGCGCCACCGGCTGCACGCGTGGCACGGCCCCGTGATCGCCGAACGTCACCGCGGTACCGGCGAGCAGCACCGCGAAACCGGCGGCGAGGGCGAGCCACCGCGCCACGGGCCGTGGCCGGTGCCGCACGCGCTCGGCGCGGAGTCGTGCCGTCACCGCGGCGGCCGTGCGCTCGACGTCGAGTCCGTCAGCCGCCGCGCGGCCGAGGCCCTGCGCCATCCGTGTGAGTTCGCGTTCGTTCATCGTGTGTCCTCCGTGGCCGTCGAACCCTCGGGCACGTCCGCCAGCGCGCGCTTGAGGCGCTTCACCGCGTGATGATAATGTACCCGCGCCGCCCCCACCGACGTGTCGAGCGCCGCCGCAATCTCCGCGTATTCCAGCCCCTGCTGCGCCCGGAGCAGGAACACGTCGCGCTGCATCGCGGGCAACCGCCCGATCGCCGTCTGCAACTGGTCCTCCAGGTCCCGCTCGACCACGGCTGCGTGGGGGTCGAAGCGTCCATCGGCCACCTCTCGGCCGTCGAGCGCCACCACCGGGCGGCGCCCGCGCCGTCGCCGGAGATCCGTCAACGCGTTGCCAGCGATCCGCAGCACCCAGGTCCGGAAGCTGGCGGTGCCGCGAAACCGGTCCAGATTCTGGAAGGCCCGAAAGAACGCGTCCTGCACCAGGTCGTCGACGTCCTCGCCGGCCCCAGCGGCACCCAGGAAGCGGGCCACGGCGCGCGCATGCCGACGCACCAACTCGGTCGCGGCGGCTTCGTCCCCTGCCTGCCACCCGGCGATCAACTCGGCGTCCGACGGCTCCGGTTGGGCGTCAGGCACGGTCACACCCGATCAGACGATGGCATGCGGGGGAAATTAAGAGGGGGCGCGCCGGCCCTGGAACCCGCCCTGCCAACGGATTACGTTCCGAACGATCGTTCGGATGCCCATTCTACCCTTTGACGAGCGGCTCGACCAGCTGCTGTCTGCCGCCGCCCGCGTGTTCGCCGACAAGGGCTACCACGCGACCACGATGCGCGACCTGTCTCGCGCGTCTGGGCTGAGCCTGGCGGGGATCTACCACTATGTGGCCGGCAAGGAAGAGCTGCTCTACCTCATCCAGCACCGCTGTTTCGAGCAGGTGTTCGAGGGCGCCCAAGCGGTGGTGGACAGCCAGCCGGAGGCGGTGGCTCGGGTGCGCGCTTTCATCCGCCACCACATCGCCTTCTTCGCGGCCCACATGCCCGAGATGAAAGTGCTCTCCCATGAGGCGGACAGTCTGACGGGCGAGCGCGACGCCGAGATCCGGCAACTCAAGCGACGCTACGCCAGCTTGCTGGCCGACTGCATCGAAGCGCTCGAGGGACCCGATCCGCGGGTGGCGGCCTACGGGCTCTTCGGCATGATGAACTGGATCTACACGTGGTATCGGCCGGACGGCCGCGTGTCGCCCGAGGCGCTGGCCGACGTGTTTGCCCACGTGTTTCTGCACGGCGCGGCGGAGCCGCGCCCCCGGGCGGCGGCAGCGAACGCCGGCGGTCCACCGGATGACCAGAGGAGGAGCGGGTGACGGGCAAGACCCAGCGCGACCCTGCCGAACAGGCGCTCATCGATCGGATCAATCAGGGGTTCATGGTCGAGTCGGAGGAGGACATGACCCCCGGGTACAAGAAATCCCTGCTCACGCAGCTCACGGTCCAGGGGGACACGGAGCTGCTGAGCGCGCCGGCGTACTACCTGGCGTCCCGCGACGCGCCGAACATCAACAGCCGGATCGCCGTGACCGCCATCGTCCACGACGAGTTGGGGCACGCCAACATCGCGTATCGGATCATGGAAGATTTGGGCGTGGACAAGCAGTGGCTCATCTACGGACGGCAGCCGCACGAGTTCAAGCATCCGTACGGCTTCGACCAGCCGCTCGAGAACTGGGCCGAGATGGTCGTGGCCAACGGGTTCTTCGATCGGGCCGGGATCACGCTGCTCTCGGACGTCCACGAACACACGTCGTACGGCCCGCTCAAGCGGGCGCTGGTCAAGGTGGATCGCGAAGAAGTGCTACACCTCCGGCACGGCGAATCGTGGATGAAGCGCCTCGCCAAGGCGGGGGGTGCCGTGAAAGAGGCGCTGCAGCGCGCGGTGGACTGGATGTTCCCGATGACGCTGGAGTGGTTCGGCCTGCCCGACGACCTCAAGCGTCACAGCGGGCAGTTGGTGTATCGGCTCAAAGGCAAGACGAACGACCAGCTGCGGCAAACGTGGATGGCCGCGACGGTGCCGCTGTGCGAGGGCATTGGGATCGACGTCCCCGCGCACTGGGACGAGTCCGCCCAGACCTACGCGATCGACTACCCCTTCCCGTGCCAGTACGATCCGGAGGCCAAGCGGTGGCTGTTCGATGAGCCGCTGTCCTGGGATCAGGTGTTCGACCGGTGGAAAGCCCGCGGCCCGATGAACCAGCGCTATGTCGAGATGATCCAGGGTGCCTTCGGGAGTTCCGTTGCCAACTGAAGCCGCCGTCTGGCAGGCGCTGCGCCACGTGACCGACCCCGAGTTCCCGCTGTCGATCGTGGACCTGGGCATGGTTTACGGTGTGCGCGTGGTCCGCGGCCGCGTGGACGTGGACCTCACCTTCACGTCCATCGGCTGTCCCGCCATCGAGATGTTGACGACCGACGTGCGCGAAGCGGCGGGTGCGGTGCCGGGGGTCGAGGCGGTGCACGTCGACGTCGTCTGGAATCCCCCCTGGACCAAGGACCGCATCAGCGAGCGGGGGCGGCAAGTGTTGGCCATGTACGGGGTCGTGTGCTGAGAGGAGCGCGTGGCGGATGAACCGGACGCAGGTGTATGAAGTCTTTGCGCGGCGCACGCACGACGAGGAACTGAAACACGTCGGGTCCGTCAACGCGGCCGACGACGATCTCGCCAAGGCGTATGCCTGGACCGTGTACGACGAGGAGAGTTGGGTGGAAATGTGTGTGGTGCCCCGCTCGGCCGTCATCCCCGTCACGCACCAGAGCCGGATTCCGTTGTGGGGAAACTGACCGTGGACGTCCGGCCGCGA
>JAOTWJ010000187.1 GCA_029862925.1 Gemmatimonadota bacterium | reverse complement strand
GGAGATCGCGGCCGGGTTCAACCCGGAGCTGGGTTTTCTCCAGCGGGCGGCGTACCGGTCATTCAACGGCCTCCTGTTCCACCGGTTCCGCCCGGACGCGCTGGGGTTCCACGAGCTGCGCCCGCACGCCAGCTACAACGGCTTCTGGGGGATGGACGGGTTCTACGAGAGCGGGCTGCTGCACGTAGACAACCATTGGGAATGGGCGAACGGCTACGAGATCCACACCGGCATCAACTTCACCCACGAGGGCGTGCGCCAGCCGTTCGACATCGTGGACCAGGTCGCCGTGGCGGCGGGCTCCTACGATCACGTCGAGGCCCAGTTGGTGGGCATGACCGACCAGCGCAAGTGGATCAGCCTGAGCGTGCGCGCGGTGATCGGTGGGTTCTTCGGGGGGGACCGGGTGGCGCTGTCGCCGTCGCTCACCGTGCGCGCGGGCGAGGCGTTCAACTCGGAGATCGGTCTGAGCCGCAACGACGTGGACCTGCCGGGCGGCAGCTTCGTGACGAACCTGCTGCGGGCCCGGCTGTCGTACTCGTTCACGCCGCGCCTCTACGTGCAGGCGCTGCTGCAGCTCAACGACGCGGCCGACGTCTGGTCGGCCAACCTCCGGTTCGGCTGGCTCCAGACCGCCGGCACTGGGCTGTTCCTCGTCTACAACCAGACCAACGGGTTTGCTGACGCGTTGATTCCCGGCGTTGACAACCAGACCCTGATCGTCAAGTACAGCCACCTGATCAATGTGCTGAAATGAGCCGGGAGAGCCCGGTAGCGCTCGAGCATCGAGGCTGTGAGATGAACGAAACCACCCAAGAGTCAAATGACCCGTGGGTGGCTTCGAAATAGCGGCGGAGGGACTCGAACCCCCGACACGCGGATTATGATTCCGCTGCTCTAACCAGCTGAGCTACGCCGCCACGGCGCCGCCGCCCCTCCCCACCCCAGCGGTTGGGCGGGTGGACGGTGGGGCGGATTTCAATTGTACCCCCAGCCCCCTACCCCGCTCAAGGCTCGGGATCCTCGAACCGAAACAGGATCTCCCCCGGCCGCAGCATGCCGAACAGCTCGCGGGCCGCCCGTTCCTGGGCGGCGGGATCCCGCTCCAGGGCCTGCACGTCCTCCGTCAGGCTGTCGATGTCGAGCGCGAGGCTGTCGAGCGCTGCCCGCTCACTCGCCACCTCACGCCTGAGTTGCCACCAGTCGAGCGTACCATACTCCCCGCCGGCTGCTCCGAACACGAGGCCCGCGACCACGGCCACCGCCCCAACTGCACGCGCACGGCTCACCGGCCGTACAGGCTCCCACCCAGGTAGTCGCCCAGGTCGCCGAGCTGCTCGGCAATGCGCAGCAGCTGGTTGTACTTGGCGACCCGGTCGGTGCGGGACGCGCTCCCGGTCTTGATCTGGCCCGCGCCGGTCGCCACCGCCAGGTCCGCGATGAACGTGTCCTCCGTCTCGCCCGACCGGTGCGAGATGATGGTGCCGTACCCGTTCAACCGCGCCAGCTCGATGCACTCGAGCGTCTCGGTGAGCGTGCCGATCTGGTTCACCTTGATGAGAATCGCGTTCGCAACCCCCAGGTCGACGCCCCGGGTCAGCAGCTCGGTGTTGGTGCAGAACAGATCGTCACCCACGAGCTGCACCCGATCGCCCATCGCCTCGGTGAGCGCCTTCCAGCCGTCCCAGTCGTTCTCGGCGAGCCCGTCCTCGATGGAGACGATGGGATAGGTCTCGCACCACTTCTCGTAGAGCCGGATCATCTCCTCGGCGCTCTTGCGCGACCCGTCGCCCTTCTTGAAGACGTACGTGCCGTCCGCCCACAGCTCGCTCGCCGCCACGTCGAGCGCGATGGCGATGTCGTCACCCGCGTGATAGCCGGCCTTCCCGATCGCCGTCAGCACGGCCTCGAGCGCCGCCTCGTTGGACGGCAGCATCGGCGCGAACCCGCCCTCGTCCCCCACCGCGGTCGAGAGCCCCTGCCCCGCAAGCACTTTCTTCAGGTGGTGAAACACCTCGACGCCCATCCGCAACGCGTCGGCGAACGACTCCGCGCCGATCGGGGCCACCATGAACTCCTGCGCGTCCACGTTGTTGGAGGCATGCGCGCCGCCGTTCAGGATGTTCATGAGCGGGACCGGGAGCACGCGCACCATGGGCCCGCCGAGGTAGCGGTACAGCGGCATGCCGACGTCGGCCGCGGCCGCCCGGGCCACCGCCAGGGACACCGCGAGCATCGCGTTGGCACCCAGGTTGCCCTTGTTGGGCGTGCCGTCCAGCTCGAGCATCTCGGTGTCGATCCGGATCTGGTCGGCCGCGTCCATCCCCTCGAGCCGCGGGCCGATCACGTCATTGACGTTGCGGACCGCGCCGAGCACGCCTTTCCCCAGGTAGCGCTGCTCTTCACCGTCGCGCAACTCCACCGCCTCGTGCTCCCCGGTGGACGCCCCGCTCGGCACGGCCGCCCGTCCGGTGGCCCCGCTCGACAGCAGGACTTCCGCCTCGACCGTGGGATTGCCGCGCGAGTCGAGGATCTCGCGTCCGAGGACTTCGATGATGGTGCCCATGCCGTCCGTCGATCTTCGAGAAGTTATGTGTTGCCTCGGGGCGGAGGACCGGCTCGGACCGACTCCAACTCACGCCGCCCGCTCAACCGCCCGAACTCTACATCCGCTGCCGCGCCAAGTCACGCATCAAACACCGCATCCGGCGACGCCGCCCGCATCCGCACGATCTCGGCGTGGGACCGCTCGAGCAGCTGCTCGCGATCGTCGTACGTCATCCCCTTGGTCGCGATCGACTCGCCAAAGAAGATCGTGATGGGCTGCGGCCGCAGGATCACGTGTGCTTTCGGCAGGATCTGGAACGTGTTCGACACGTACACCGGCACCACCGGCACCTGGGCCGCGAGCGCCAGCACGAACGGACCCTTCTTGAACGGCAGCAGGCGGCCCGTCCGGCTGCGCGTGCCCTCGGGGAATACGACCGTCGAGAGGCCGCCACGGATCCAGGCGGCCACCTCCTCGTACGCCTCGATGGCCTGGGCGCGGTTCTGCCGGTCAATGTAGATGTGGCCGGCGGCCTTCATCGCGCGGCCGAGGAGCGGGATGGAGGCCATCTCCTTCTTGGCCACGAATCGCAGCGTGCCGGGAATGGTGCCGGCCAGGGCCAGGATGTCGAACCACGACTGGTGATTGCTGACGTAGACCACCGGCTGGTCCTGCGGGACTCGCTCGAACCCGGCGAGCTTCACGGGCGACCCGGCCGCCCAGAGGAGCCCGCGCGACCAGTTCCAGGCCGCCTGGTCGTAGACCCCGCCCCGGCGCCACTTCACGCCCAGCAGCGCGGCCAGGATGCACGCCGAGGCCCACCAGACGGTGGTAAACAGCAGCGTCACGTAGTACAGCATCGAGCGGAACATCCGGTTGGGGAGACTCATACGATCAAAAGTGCGAGAATCCGCCGGCCACGTCGATGGCCTGCCCGCCGCGCCGGACCGTCACGCCGCCGCCCGCGGCGACCGCGCCGACGCGCGTGAGCGGGACGTCGAACGCCGCCGCAAACGCCGCCGCGTCGTCCGGCCCGAAGCCCGGCGGCAGCGCGACGAGCAACTCGTATTCCTCGCCCCCGATCACCGCCGAGCGCCATTCCCGCGCGCCGGAATGCAATGGGACCTGCTCGCTCTCGATCGTGATGGCGACTTCGGACGCGGCCGCAACGTGCCCGGCGTCGCCCACCAGTCCGTCGCTCACGTCGATCATGGCGGTGGCCCCGCGCTCGGCGAGCCAGCGCGCTTCGCGCACGCGCGGCACGGGATGCGCATAGCGCGCGCGCGCGCCCGGCGCAGGCGCGGTGCCGGCGAGCCACCCCTGGACGGCCTCGTGCGGCGCGCCCAACCGGCCGGTTACCCACACGCCATCACCCGGCCGCGCGCCATGCCGCAATACGGGAGCCTCGCGCACACGGCCGACCACGAGCAGATCCAGGATCACACGATCGCATTGCACCAGGTCCCCACCCCACACGGCGGCACCCACCGACGCGGCCGCGTTTCCGACGCCGTCCATCACCTCCGTGAGGAACGCGCCGGCGCGCTCGGCCGGCACCCCCACGCTCGCGAGCACGCCGGCGGGCTCCGCGGCCACGGCGGCGAGATCGGAGAGCGCCGCCGCCGTGGCGCGCCAGCCCAGCTCCGCCGGCGCGAGCCAGTCGAGCTTGAAGTGGTGGTCTTCCACCGCCAGATCGCACGAGAGCGCCAGCCGTTCCGCACCGATCGTGACGATCGCCGCGTCGTCCCCGACACCGCGCACCCGACTACCCAGGCGCTGCCAGATGGCGCGGATCTGATCGAACTCGCGCCCCGGCCCCAGCGCGGTCGGCAGCGTCATGGCACCAAGGCTTCGCGCGTGAAGCGGACCAACCCCTCCGCGGTGGCCACCCAGACGTGGCGCGCGGTGGCGGCGATTCCGCGGACGGGACCCGGCACGTCGCCGGGACTCGGCCAGACGTGGAATTCCCGGGCCGCAAGCCCGAACCGGCCGAGCCCGCGGTCGCCGCCCACCCAGACGCCGCCGGTATCGGTGGCGAGCGCGGTGAGCATCCCGAGTTCCCCGCTGAGTCGTCGCTCGACATGCCATGGGCCGGCGCCCGCGCGCCATAGCAGGCGGTCCTGGACCGCCGCCACGAGCGTATCGCCCACGAGTGCCAGGGCCACGATCGGCTCGCGTAGCTCCGGCAGCGTGTCGCCCCCCGGCGCGACGAAGACGTCGTCGCCCGGGACGGCCAGGCCGAGTCCCACCGTGGAGCCCACCCAGACGGTGTCGCCGCGGGCGGCGAGTGCCAGCACCGGCGCGGCGGGGCCCGCGGGCATCCGCGCGCGCAGGCTGTCGCTCGGCACGAAGGCGAGACCGCGCGCGGTCCCGATCCACACGCCCGACGGACCGGCGGCCAGCGCCAGCGACTGCCGATCGGGGAGCCCACTGCCGGTATCCAGGCGGAGCACGTCGCCGTTGGGTTTCACCAGCGCGATCCCGCGGTCGGTGGCGGCCCACAGGTCGCGGCCGCGCGCGAGCAGGGCGCGCACCGCGGTCGCGCCGAACCCCGTGGCGCGCGGCCCCTCGACGTACGCGTAGCGTTGGAGATCGTCGCTCACGAACGTCAGCCCGGCCCGCCGGCCCGGATCGTCGGAGCCCACCCAGACGCCGTCGTCCGCCGCCACGACAGCACCCACACCGGTGGCGAGCAGGCCGAACGGCAAGGTCTCGAACCGCGCCACGAGCGGATCCACGTGAACCACGCCAAGCCCGTTGGTGCCGAGGAAGTACTCCTCCGTCGTCGCCACCGCCGCCGCGCTCGTGTAGCGGAAGCGACGCAGCCGCTCGTCGAGCAGGAGGC
>JAOTWJ010000041.1 GCA_029862925.1 Gemmatimonadota bacterium | reverse complement strand
TCGACTGGTTCTACTCCTTCTGGCTTCCCGCGAGCGTGCGGCTGCCCGTGGGGGGCGTCTGGGGCCTGGGGCTCGCCCTGGGCAGCGCGGCGGTCCTGCTGCCGTGGCTGTGGCGCCCCGCTCGCGCCGCCCGGCCCGGCCCGTCCGTCGTGAACGAGCGCCTCTGCAGCGGCTGTCGCCAGTGCTACCTCGACTGCCCGTACGAGGCGATCGCCATGGTCGAGCGGGAGGACGGTCGCCCCGGCGTCGTCGCCCGTGTGGACCCGGCGCTGTGCGTGAGCTGCGGGCTGTGTGCCGGCTCCTGCGCGCCCATGGGGGTCGGACCGCCGGGCCGTACCGGCCGCGATCAGCTGGCTGCGGTGCGGGAGGCCGTCGCCGCGTGGTCGGCGCTGCCGGACGTGGTGCTCATCGGCTGTTCGCGCGGGGCGGGCGGCGTCGCCCGCGAACGAACACTCGACGGGGCGACGGTGCTCCCGGTGGATTGCGTCGGCAACCTCCACACGTCGGTCGTGGAGTACCTGGTGCGAAGCGGGGTGCGCGGCGTGCTGATCGTCTCGTGCCCCGCGCGGGACTGCTGGAACCGCGAGGGCGTGCGCTGGCTCCACGCGCGCCTCTACGAGGGCCGCGAGGCGGAGCTCAAGGCGCGGGTGGACCGGCGCCGCGTCCGGGTGGCGCAAGCCGGAGCCGCCGAGCGCGGGGAGGTGCGGGCGGCCCTGGGCGCGTTTCGCGCGGATCTCGCCGCGGTCCCGAGCGGGCCCGCCGAGCGCGCCATCGAGCTGGACACGCTGTGCGAACCGGTCGAGGAGGTGGCCGCGTCATGACCCGGGGCGGCCGGATCGTGCTCGGCATCCTCGTGACGCTGGGGGGCGCCGCGGCGCTCGCCGCCGGCTCGCACGTGCCCACGGCGGTCGAAGACCCGTCAGGCGCGCGGCTCCGGCTGGCGTGGAAGATCCGGGGCGATCGGGTGGAGACCTGCCGGGTGCGCACGGCCGACGAGCTGGCGGCGCTGCCGGCCCACATGCGCCAGGCGCGTGTCTGCGAGGGGCGGGTACCCCCGTATCATCTCACGGTGATCGTCAACGGTGCGCCGCTGGTGCGGGAGACCGTCTTTGCGGCGGGGGCGCGATCGGATCGCGGCGTGTTCGTGCTGCGCGACCTCGCCCTGACGCCGGGGCGGTACGACGTGGACGTTTCCCTGGTTCAGGAAACGGTGCCGGACTCGGTGGCCGCGCCCTCCCACCCCCTGCGGCTGACCCGCACGCTGCAACTGGACGCGGGCCAGATTGCGCTCGTCACCTACGACGCCGACAGCGCGAGTCTGGTCCTGCGCGGCACCGGGGGGACGTCGTCGCGCTGATCACCCGATCAGTCGATCCGTCGATCACGCGATCTGGCCAGTAGCTCCTCCAGCCCCGCGCGTACCGCCGGCCAGTCCGCGCGCAGGATGCCATAGTACACCGTGTCACGGCGCCGGCCGGCCGCCGTCACGGTATGCCCCCGGAGCGTCCCCTCCTCCTGCGCCCCGATCCGGCGCAAAGCGGCACGCGAGCGCACATTCAACGCATCGGTCTTGAACTCGACCCGTTCGCACGCGAGCGTGTCGAACGCGTGCGCGAGCAACAAGCGCTTGCACTCGGTGTTGACCGCCGTCCGTTGCCAGGCGGGCGCGTACCACGTCCATCCGATCTCGAGTCGGCCGTGCTCGACCGCGATGGTGCCGTAGCGCGTGCTGCCGATCGCGGCGCCCGTCGATCGGTCGATCACCGCAAACGGCAGCGCGGTGCCGGCCACCTGGGCCGCGAGCGCGCGGTCCACGTAGGCGCGCATCTCTGCCGCCGAGCGCACGATCTCCACGGTCCACTGCCAGATGGCGGGGTCGAGGCCCACCGCGGTGAGGGCGGGCACGTGGTCCGCGGTCAGCGGCTCGAGCCGGACGTGCGCGCCGGTGAGCATGACGGGGCGGGGGACGATCATCGCGATACCCACCCGGGGCTCGATCCCCCGATCCGCCCAACGGCCCGGCCGCTCATCCGCCCGCGCTACCGCGGCAGCCCCTCTGGCAGATCCGCCGCCACGTACGCCATCACGGCGAGCGCGGCGACGCATCGGGCCATCTCGCGCGGGTCGAGCTTGTCGATGGTGTCGGCGTCGGAGTGGTGGTACCAGAAGTAGCGTGTGCCGTCGACGCGCAG
Source organism: Gemmatimonadota bacterium (assembly GCA_029862925.1). Classification (GTDB taxonomy): domain Bacteria; phylum Gemmatimonadota; class Gemmatimonadetes; order Gemmatimonadales; family GWC2-71-9; genus JAOTWJ01. The sequence continues at coordinate 20,341 of JAOTWJ010000041.1, read as the reverse complement.
CCCCATGCCGGGCACGCCCTCGCGCATGATCGGGCCGATGTCCGCGCCGCCGCCGCCGCGCGTGATCTCGTGCGCGCCGATGCGCTCGAGCAGCGCTCCGATCTGTTGCACCCGCGCAAACGCCGTATCCGAGCCCGTGAAGCCGAAGCCCTGCGGCGCGAACACGCCGCCGTCGGACTCGATCGCGAGCACGTGCCGATCGAGCGCGTCCTGATGCGCATCGCGATACGCGGTGCCGCCGCTCAGCCCGTTCTCCTCGTTGGTCCAGCCGACCACCCGGATGGTCCGCCGCGGCCGCAGGCCCAGCCGCTGCAGCAGCCGCACCGCCTCCCAGGACGCCACCACGCCGCCGCCGTCATCCATCGCCCCCTGCCCCACGTCCCACGAGTCGATGTGCCCGCCCAGCACGACTACCTCGTCCGGCCGCTCGCGGCCGGTGAGCTGGGCCATGACGTTACGCGACTGGGCGTCCGGCAGCGCATGCGCGTCCATGCGCAACCGGACCACCACACGCTCGCCCCGGTCCTGCATCCGGTGGAGCAGCATTGCGTCTTCGACCGTGATGGCGGCGAACGGGATGGGCGGGACGGAGTCCGCGTAGCCCATCTGTCCGGTGTGCGGCGTCTGCTGCGAGTACGGCGTGACCGAGCGGAGCAGCGCGGCGACGGCACCCACGCGCCCGGCCCACACCGCCCCCGCCCCGCGATAGCGCACGGTCTGGCCATAGCCGGTGAACGGCACGTCGAACAGCACGATCCGGCCCCGCGCCTCGGCGGCGCGGGCCGTCAGCTCATCGAGGCTCGAGACCACCAGCACCTCGGCCGTGATCCCCTCGGGCGGCGTGCCGATGCTCCCCCCCAGCCCGAGCATCGGGAGCCGTCGCGTCCGCGGCAGCACCAGCTCGGCGGACTCCTCCCCGCGCACCCACACGGGCACCATCACCGGCTCGCCGCGTACGCCATCGAGCCCGTCGCGCCGCATCTCGTCGAGGATCCAGTCGAGCGCCCGCTCGAGGCTCTCCGAGCCCGAGAAGCGGTGGCCAAACCGATCCACCAGTTCCGTGAGGCGCGCGTAGGCCGAGCTGTCGGCCAACGCCGCCGCGATGATCCGGTCGGCAACGTCCCGATACCGGGCGGCGATGGGTCCCTGGGCGGCGGCGGGCGCGGCCCAGGCGAGCGACGACAGCAGCAGGATCACACGAAGCATGACGTGGGGCTCCCCGAGGAATGGTCAGCGATGCGACGGGTTCGACGCACCTACTCGTGACGGATCGCGTCAATCGGCGCGAGGCGGGCCGCCCGGACGGCCGGGTACATCCCGAACACCAGTCCCACGACGATCGCGGCGCCCGCGGCGACCGCCACCGTCGATCCCGTGACGGCGATGTGGATCGGCGCGTCGGTCTGGGCCCGCATCAGGGCGGCGACCCCGGCGGCGACGGCCAGGCCCACCACCACACCGGCCGCGGCGCCCGTTCCCGTGATGGCGACCGACTCGGCCAGGAACTGCGCGAGCAGGTCGCGGCGGCGCGCGCCCGCGGCGCGCCGCACGCCGATCTCCCGCGTGCGCTCGGTGACGGAGGCCAACAGCACGTTCATGATCCCGATCCCGCCGACGACCAGGGCGATGCCGGTGATGGCACCCATCAGGAGCTTGAACACGAGCATGCCGCGCCGTGCCTGCTCCACCAGCCGCTCGTTCGACTGCACCTCCACCCGGTCGCGCCAGTCCGCCCAACGCGTCGCGAGCCACGCTTCCACCCGCGCACGGACGATCGGCACCTCCTCGATGGCCCCGACCCGAAGCGCCAGCGCCGGGGGCGGGGCGGGCAGCGGGGCGAGCGCCCGCGCGACGGCGCGCAGGGGTACGACGGCGGGAACCCGAGCCGCCGAGTCGGCGCCGGCCACGAGCCCCACGATTTGGAACGGGACCGGGCCCAACAGCACCGAGTCGCCGAGACCGAGGCCGAGTGCCGCGGCGAGCGGCGCCGGAAACACCACCACCGGTTCTCCCGCCGCGAGATCGGCCGGCTCCAGCAGCCGGCCCGCGCGCAGCGTGTACGGCAGATCCCGCGGCACCGCGCCCACGCCCGAGACGATCACGCCGCGCACCGCGGAATCGCCCGGCACGCGCACGGCCACGCCGCCCGTGATCCCGAGGTAGACCGACGCCGCGCGTCCCAGCGCGGCCTGCAGGGCCTCGGCGTCCGCGGCGGTGAACGTGGGGAAGTCGGCCACGCGCACCAGCAGGCCGTCCACGGAGCGGCTGGTCCGCGGGGAAGCCCGGAGGACGAGCAGATCGGTCGAGCGCTCGATTTCCTGACGGGCGAACCGTTCGACCCCGTCGCCCATCGCGAGCACCGACACCAACGCCCCCACGCCGATCACGACACCCAGGGTGGACAGGGCGGTGCGGAGCGGGTTCGCGCGCAGCGCGCGGAGTCCCACCAGCACGGAGAAGAGCATGAGGGGCGAAATGTAGTGGGGCTGGGCACGTCTGCCCACTCCATGGACCGCGTGCCGGATGACGGCCCCGCGCGTCGGGGCGGAAGGTGGTGTCACGCGGTAGATTGCACGGACGATGTCGCTCCTGCTGCTGTACGTCGGACTCGCCCTGAGCGTGTCGTTCCTGTGCTCGCTGATGGAGGCCACCCTCCTCAGCGTGACGCCGTCCTATGTGGCCGCGCTCGAGCAGCGGCGCCGCGGTATGGGCCGACTGCTGCGACAATTCAAGCAGGACATCGACCGGCCGCTCGCCGCGATTCTCACGCTCAACACGATCGCCAACACGTTCGGCGCGGCGGGCGCGGGCGCCCAGGCCGCGCGGGTGTTCGGCAGCGCGTACCTGGCGGCGTTTTCGGCGGTGCTCACGCTCGCCATCCTGTTCCTGTCCGAGATCATCCCGAAGACCCTGGGGGCGGTGTTCTGGCGGCGGCTCGCCCCGGTCACGGTCCGGATCCTCGCGGTCATCATCCCCCTGCTGTGGCCGCTGGTGTGGCTGGCGCGCCAGATCACCCGCCTCATCGCGCGCGGCCCCCGCAGCCGGGCGGTCGAGCGCGAGGAGTTCACCGCCCTGGCCGAGCTGGGCGCCAAGGAGGGGCTGTTCCGCGCCGAAGAATCGCGCGTCCTCAAGAACTTGTTTCGTCTGGGCTCACTGCGCACCAAGCACATCATGACGCCCCGTATCGTGGTGCACGCCGTGCCGGAGAGCGAGACCGTGGGCGACGTGCTGCGGACGCACACGGAGTTCCGGTTTTCCCGGATCCCGGTCTACGGCGAGGATCTGGACGACGTGACCGGCTACGTGCTCAAGGACGATCTGCTGCTGTGCGGCGCCCGCGACGAGCACGGCCGGCGCATGGGCGAGCTCAAACGCGAGATCGTCGTCGTGCCCGAGACGCTGCCCATTTCCCAGCTGCTGGAGCGGTTCCTCGACAGCCGGGAGCACATCGCGCTCGTCGTGGACGAGTACGGCGGCACCGCCGGCATCGTGGCGATGGAGGACGTGGTGGAGACCGTGCTCGGGCTCGAGATCGTCGACGAAGCCGACAAGCACAAGGACATGCAGGCGCTGGCCCGCGAGCAGTGGGTGAAGCGGGCCAAGCGCTTGGGCCTCGTGTCGGAAGACTTCCACGAGCCCCAGTCCGCCGAGTCCGCGTGAGCCGGGAAGGCCGGCATGCTGCCGATCGTCTGCCAGCATCCGGTCCGTGCCGACCGAACCGCCGTCCGGCGCGCCGACGGCCTCGCCGCCGATCTGGTGAGGGAACAGCCCGCGCTCACGCCCGACCCCTGGGTGCGTCACCTCATGGCGCGCACGCTGCTCGACGCGCCGACCCTGCACCTGGGTGATCTCGCCGCAATTCCGCTCGTCGCCCGCTTCCAGGACGTCGCCTACCTGCAGGACCGGGCCGTCATCCGCGCCATGCCCGGGGATCTCGTCGCCGCCACGACACCCCACAACCCGCACTTTGTAGCCTACTGCGCGCTGCGCCTGGGATTCGGACCCGTGTCCTGGCTCCATCCGGCGGCCCCGTCCGACCCGCTGCGCGTCGCGACGGCGTGCTGGGACGATCCCGCCATTCGCACCACCCTGGTGTCCGCGCTGCGGGCCGGCCACCTCACCTACCTGCACCCCTACCTCGGATCCCGCGACGTCTGGGTGCTGGCCCGCCGCCTCTCCGACGCGGCCCAGCAGCCGCTCCGGGTCGTGGCTCCGCCGCCGGCCCTGACCGAGCGGGTGAACGACAAGCTCTGGTTCGCGGACGTCGTGACGCGGCTGTTCGGCGGGCGGGCGGCGCCACCGACGCATGCGGCGTGGAATCTCGCGTTGGCGGCCGCCACCATCGTCCGCCTGGCCGCGCACACGCGCACGATCGTCGTGAAGGTCCCGAGCGCGTCAGGCGCGACGGGCACCCTGCTTCTCGCGTCGGACGAGGTCCGCCACCGGACCGTCGGACAGGTCCGGGAACGGCTGCGGGACGCGCTCGCCCCGCTCGGGTGGACCGGTGCGACCTGGCTGCTCGTGGGGGGCTGGGAAGCCGAGGCCTGGAGTTCCCCCTCGGTGCAGCTGTGGATCCCGCCCGACGGGAGCGGGGCACCGGTGGTCGAGGGGATCTTCGAGCAGACCCTCACCGACGAGATCGGCCGGTTCCGCGGCGCCGCCCCGGCCGCGTTCGCCACGTCGCTCACGGGCGAGATCGCCGAGCGGTGCTGGCTCGCGGGGCGCGTGTTGCAGCGCCTGGGGTACGTGGGCCGTTGCTCCTTCGACCTGATCCTGGTGGGCGACGCCGCCCAGCCCCGGGTGCAGTTCATCGAGTGCAACGGGCGCTGGGGCGGGACGTCCATTCCGATGACCCTCATGAACCGCCTGTTCGGCGATTGGCGCCGGCACCCCTATGCCACGCGAGAGCTGGCCATCCCCGGACTCGCGCGGCTGCGCTTCGGCGACCTCGTCACCGGCCTCGACGATCTGCTGTACGACGCGCGCACCGGCACGGGGACGGTCGTGCTGTACAACCCGGTCCACATGGGCACGGCGGACGTGATCGACGCGATCGCCATCGGACCCTCGGTGGACGCCGCCCGCTCGCAGCTCGCGCACGATGTGCCGGCCCGGCTGCGGGGGCTGTTGGGCCGGGTGCGCACAGTCTCCGCTCCGCGATCCGGCCACTGACCCGATTCACAGCACCTGCCCCGTACCGCAGCACGCTGACTCGAGCCGCGGAATTGGCAAGTTCTTGTATGGCAAGATGTTGCGAGCGCGAGGACGGCGGAATGTGGATTGCATCACAACTGCCCGACTCGCGCGACTCGCGCACGACGCTATTCATCAGTAGGACGCTATTCATCAGTAGGAGGCATTTCATGCATCGACCGCACCGCACGCTGGTTCCGCTCGGCCTGGTCGCACTCGTCGCCTGTGCGGACGCGCCGACCGGCCCCGCGGGGCTTGCCCTCTCCGAGCGCATCACGCTGGAACAGTTCGGGCAGGCGCTCGCGACGGCACCCGCCCGCCTCGAGGTCAAGCTCTACGCGGGGACCCTGGTGGCCCGCGAGGTGGAGCTCAAGACCGCCGACGAGATGGGACACCGGGAATCGATCCGCAGCGGCGCCACCGGTGTCGCGGTCTCCGGCGACGCCGGAACGGTGACGCTGGCGCTCGGCGGACTCATCATCGACTTCACCGGTGCGACGCGGCTGCGCGGCCCCGACGGGCAGGACGTTACCGCGGATGACTTCGCGGCCTGGATCGACGCGGCGTTGGCCGCGGGCATGGTCCCCTTCGTGAGGGCCAAGCGCCCCGCGCCCGCCGAACCGCAGGCGCCCGACGTCGCGACCTTCGTCGCCACGGAGATCCGCATCGAAGACGGGTCCCGGGCGCCGAAGCTCGAGCTCAACGTGGACGCCGACAACTTCGCCACCAACGACACGCCGCCGCCGGAGGGCTTCCTGCGGGTGCTCGGGCTCACGGTCGAGCTCCGCACCGCCTCGGGGGAGACCGAAATCGAGAGCGACCTCGACGACCGCGACGAGGGGGAGGTAGAGGGCCTCGTGCAGTCGGTGAACGAGAGCGCGGGCACGGCCACGCTCGTGGACGGGAGCATCATCCGCATCATCGCGGGCGAGACCCGCTTCGAGGCCGATGACGATGACGACGACGAGCACCTCGGCTCGCTCGCGGCCGTGCAGCAGGCACTCGACGCCGGGCTCACCGTCAAGGCCGAAGCCGAGGGACCCGTCGAGGCCACCGCACCACTCACGATCGTCGCCCGCGAGGTCGAGTTCGAGGTGGAGGACGACGCCGACGACCCGGGCGAGGATGGCGAGTTCGAAGCTGCCGTGCAGTCCGTCAGCGTGGGCGACCGGCAGGTCGTGCTCGCCGATGGCCGCGTCGTGCAGCTCACCGACGACACGATCATCGAGGCCGACGGCGATCTCCTCACGCTCCAGGCCGTGGCCGACGCGCTCGCCGCCAGCCAGCCGGTGCGGGCCGAAGGGCACGCGGTGCTGGAGGCAGTCGGCCCGCCGGCCCTGCTGACGGCCATCACCATCAAGTTCGAAGTGGACGATTGATCCGCGACCGCCACCGTCCCTGACGCGAGACCCCGGCCAGCCTGGCCGGGGTCTCGTGGTTTCGGGGGCCGCGACCCGCGCCTACTCCACGAACACCACGCCGGTCCAACCGGGCGAGACGCCCACCGTGCGCGAGCCCGTCCGGAGGTCGGTCGTCGCGTGGGCCGCGCGCCCCTCGCCCCAGGCCTCCCGGGTGAGCAGAGCCGCGAGCCGACGCAAATTGCGCACCCGCCGCGGTTCCCGCACCCGGTCGAACCGCACCACCGGCACCGGCCGCCGCGGCACCACACTCGCGGGGAGCAGGCCTTCGAGGGAGAACGCGAACAGCAGGGCGCCAAACATGGGTGGACCCCCGCTCAGGGCAGCACGACGAGCTCGATGGCGTCCAGCAGATGGGCGAGCTGCCGCGCGTCGCTCGTGACGTACCGATAGGAGCGCTCGCCGGTCTTCTCGAATCCCCACCTGGGCGCCAGGGCGTCCACGCCGCGCACGAGCGAGTCGGGGTACGTGGGCCGCAGGCTGAACTCCACGCGATATGGCGTGGGCAGGGTGAACGGGCGCAGCTCGCCGCCCCGCTCGCGTCGCATGGCCTCGCGTGCCCCCGCCTCGAGCATCCGTTGCACGCGCGTCGGGCTGTAGGTGATCGCCGCACTCCCGCCCAGCGCGGTCTTCACGACGACCATCACCACACGGTCGCCCAGCAGCGCCGCCACCTCCTTGGCGAGCTCGTCGTCGCCGCTCACGAGCGAGACCGACACCCCCTGCTCGCCCGCGACCAGTGCGTTGATGCCGACCTCGTTCAGGGCCACGCCGTTCACCTGGAACTCGGCGAACGCGTAGTTGTGGGCCATCACGCCCGGTTTCCCCCACGACGGGTGCATCGCGATCATCATCATGGTGTTGAACGTGCTGTCGATCCCGGTGCTCATCACCATCGGCTTGGGATAGCCGCGGATGAGGATCGCCTCCGGATCGAGCGCCCACGGGAGCAGATTGGCGAAGCGATTGCCCCCGTGCCCTTCATTCACCACGAACGCCCGCGCGCCGGCCGCGCGGGCGCCACGGATCACGGCGTTGGTTTCCGCGGTGAGCATCTCCCGGTAATGCGTCCAGTAGTCGGGACCCGTGCGCTCGCGGTACGCCGGTCCCTCGTTGCCCGCGATGACCTCCTGGGCCTTCACGGCGCTCCCCATCCCCTCCATGTCCACGAGGACGTAGACCCGGAATCCGGGTTCCATGGGAATGCGTTTGTCCGCGCCCGCGAGCGGCGTCTGCGCCGCGGCCCCATGCACCATGGCGCCCAGCAGCAGAACCGCTGACAGCGACCCCCGCACCATCATAGTCACCTCGATCCGTCGATCCGTCGATCCGCCCATCCGCCGGTCACAACATCAACAACCTGATCTCCGTCATCTCGTCGATGGCGTACTTCACGCCCTCGCGGCCGAGTCCCGACGCCTTCACGCCGCCGTACGGCATGTGATCCACGCGGAACCCCGAAATGTCGTTGATCGCCACCCCCCCGACCTCGAGGGCTTCGAACGCCCGCCACGCCTTGGCGAGGTTCGCGGTGAACACGCCGGCCTGGAGTCCGTACGGCGAGTCGTTCACCGTGGCGAGCGCGTCCTCGAAGTCGTCGTAGGGCCGGACCGTCACCACGGGCGCGAACACCTCGTCGCAGTTCACCTTCATGTCGCCGGTGGTGTCGAGCAGCACCGTGGGCTCCAGCACGGCCCCGGTCCGGCGGCCGCCGGTGGCCAGCGTGGCGCCCGCCGCCACCGCCTCGCGCACCCACGACTCGGCCCGTTCGGCGGCCGCGGCGTCGATCATGGACACCAGATCCGCGTCCGCGTCCAGGGGCGCACCCAACTTGAGCGCGCGGACCTTGGGAACAAACCGCTCGAGGAAGGCGTCGAACGCATCCCGCTGGACCAGGATGCGCTGCACGGAGATGCAGGACTGGCCGGCGAACGCGAATCCGCCCGCCGCGCACCGGCTGGCGGCGCGGTCGAGGTCGGCGTCGGCCTCGATGACGACCCCGGCGTTGCCCCCCAGCTCCAGCACCACCTTCTTCCGCGCGGCGCGCTCCCGGATGTGCCAGCCGGCCCGCGCCGAGCCGGTGAAGGTGATCATGCGGATGCGAGGATCGTCGAGCAGCGGGGCAGCCGGGTCCACGGCGCACTGCACGACGTTGATCCCACCGGCCGGATAGCCGCTGTCGCGCACGATCTCCCCGAGCAGCAGCACGCTCAACGGATCCTGCGGCGGGGTCTTGAGCACCATCGTCGCGCCGCACGCCATCGCCGGCGCGATCTTGTGGGCGGCGAGCAGCAGGGGGAAGTTGAACGGCACGATGCCGGCGATCGGCGCCAGCGGGAACCGGCGCGTGAGCCCCCACCGCCCGGTGCCGTGCGGCATCCGATCGAGCGGCATCACTTCGCCCACGATCCGCATCGCCTCGGCCGCCGCGTCCCGGAACACGAACAGCATCCGGTCCACCTCGACGCGCGCCTGTCCCACGGGCTTCCCCGCTTCGAGCGCAAGCAACGTGGCGAGCTCGTCGCGCCGGGCCGCCGCCGCGTCATGGAGGCGCTGTAAGGCGTCGGCCCGACGGTACGAGGGCAGCGCCCGCGCGTCGGCGGCCGCGCACTGCGCCGCGTCGATCGCCCTGCTCACATCCGACGCCGTGGCCGCGCCAGCCACCCCCACGGGGGCCCCGTCGTAGGGACTGCGGATCGGCACCGGCTTCGCGCTGCCCGCCACCAGCTCCCCGTTGACGAGCAGCGGATACACACGGGCAGGGTCGGGCGCCTTCGCCATCGTCGGGTCCTTTCCAACCGACCGCACGGCGGCCGCCGCCGCACGGTGCACACGTCCCACCGAACGTTGCGCGCGGTCGCGCGCGCGGGCAAGCGGCCCGCTCAGGTCTCGACGCGGCGCGTGAACACGAGCTTCCCATCCCGCGGCGGGAGCTGCCGAAATCCGGCGAGGTGGAACGCCTGTCGCGGGAACCACCGGGCGACGCGCGTATCCACGAGCAGCCGATGGGGGCGGTCCGGGTCCCGCGCGATGCCGGGCAGAGACGGGAGTAGCCGGTCGGCACGCAGCGTCCGGACGATCCGGGACACGCTGAGCCACGAGCGACGGACGGGGCGCCCGAGGAAGAACCCGTCGTTTCCCTGTTCCTGGTAGAGCGGCATGAGGAGCAGCCCGCTCACGGGGGCCGCCACGGGGCCGCGCCGGTCGTCCGCGAGCACGTCGCCGCGACGCACCGCGCGGAAGCTCCCGAGCCCCGGGCGCATCCGGAACCGGTCGGCGTCGGCGATCGCGTGCCGATACACCACCTCCACGACCCGCGGCAGCCCGCGCACGGCCGCCGCAAGCCGCGCCTCGTGCTCGGGGAAGTCGGGAACGGCCGCGGCGTCCAGCAACCCCGTGCGCACGAGGATCCGCCACACCGTCCCCTCGAGGTGCAGCACACTCGTCGGGTCGTCGTGCTGCCCGCCCTCCACCAGCACCGCCGGGCGCGCGAGGTCTTCGAGATAGTCCAACAGCGTTCCGCCGATCGCCTCCTCGAGTCCGAGGATCAGTGGCAGCTCGGTGGCCCGAGCCACGGCCCGACTGGACAGCGTGTCGCTGAAACACGCGAACGGCGGGCCGGGCGCGGATGTCGAATGGAGGTCGACGACCACGACATCGCTTCGTGGCGGGGCGAGCAGTTGGTCGAGCGTGGCGAGCAACTCGCGCTGCTCCCCGCGTTCCCCGCCGTCGGCGGAGGCGCCGGTGGCCCGGACCTGCGCCACGGCTTCCCGCGTCCACATGCGGTTCAGATCCTGGTGCAGGAAACGCCGCCGTGCCGCCAAGGCGGCCCGATTCCCGAGCACGGCCACGACGCTGCCCCGCACCGGCACGCCACGCCGCGCGAGGGTGTCGAGCACGCGCCCGATGGCGGTGACCCCCGCCGGCTCGTTGCCGTGGATCCCCACCACGACCACGAGGGCGAGGCCGGGACGGCCGGTATCATACCGGCCCAGGATTCGCGGCCGGTCGTGCCCCGTCGGCAGGGCGCCGATCACGGCAGATCGTCGGCGCGCAGGTGTTCCTCCAGCAGGCGCCCGGCGATCTCCAGGAAATCCCGCTCCGTCACGATGCCCACGAGACGGCCCTCCTGCACCACGGGCAGACAGGCCACCCGGTGCTCGCGCATGCGCGCGATCGCGTCGAGACACGGTGCGTCCGGCGTGATCGTCACCGGATCCGGCTTCATGACCTCGCGCACCGCGCGGGGCCGGCCGCTCCCCTGCCCCTGGGCGATGAGGCGCAGCAGCGTGCGGTGAGACACGAGCCCCACCAGCTGGCCTTCGCGATCCTCCACGGGCACGTGCCGGATGTGCTCCCAGTCCATGACGGCGGCGGCGACGTCCACCAGGTCCTCGGGGTGAACCGTGAACAGATCGGTCGTCATGACCTGCCCGACCGTGCGGTAACTACCGCGCCACACGCGCGTCCGGGGCTCGGGTGGGAGATCCCACGTGTGCACCGGCGCGCCGCTCTGCTGCCGCTCCCGCATGACCTCCGTCAGCGCCTGGATGCGCGCGCGCCGGCTCGGCATCCCGCGCAGGTGCTCCAGCGCGTTGAGCATCCAGGCGGCGCCGGTCCGTCCCGAGCGGACCCGATCTTCGATGACACCGAGATAGCGCGCGATACAGGCATCGTCGATGGCGCGCCGCCGCAGGCCGTCCCGCGCCGCCGGCACCAGCTCGTCGAGGATCAGGTCGCGGACCGGCACCCGGCGGCCGCCGGCCCAACGCACCGTGGCCCCGAGCCCGTACCGGGCGGTCGCGACGAAGTTTGCTCTGACGTCGTCGAACGAGAAGATCGTGCGCACGTCGGGCGTGGCGTGCGAGAGCTCCGTCATCAACCCGACGTAGAAGGCCGTATTGGCGACCTCATCCACCACCGTCGGCCCCGACGGCAGCACGCGGTTCTCGATTCGCAGGTGCGGTTTCCCGTCCGTGATGCCGTAGCAGGGCCGGTTCCAGCGATACACCGTGCCGTTGTGGAGAGTGAGGGCCGTGAGCGGCGGGACGTCGCCGCGCGCCAGGACCGCGGTGGACACGTCCTCCGGCTCGATCGTCATCAGCACGCGATAGCGCGCGATGTCCTCGCGAAACAGATCCACGACGGAGTCCCGCACCCAACGGTCGCCGAACCACACGCGGCGGCGCACGTCGCGGGCGCGCAGCGCCTCCGAGCGCATGTCGAGCGACTGCTCGAACAGCGCGATCCGCGTCTCGCGCCACAGGCGCTGGCGCAGCAGCAGCGGGGAGTTGACGGCCGCCGCCAGGAGCGGGGCCGTGACCACCTGGGCCAGGTTGTAGAGCGACGGAAACTCGTCGGCCGACACCTGGAAATGCACCTGGAAGCTGGCGTTGCAGGCCTCGAGCATGACGTTGTCGTGGGTGACGTGCAGCTCGTCGAGTCCCTCGATCGCCGTCCGGAACGTGCCGCCACCCTGCTCGGACATGACGGCGTTGAGCCGATAGTACCGCGGAAGCGGACTCATGTTGTCGAGCGTCAGGTCGGTCTTCTCGAGGGTGGGCAGGATGCCGACGAGCAGCACGTCGCCCCCGAGCGGCCGGGCCGCCTGGCGGACGGCCTCGAGCGCCACCATCAGCCGACGCTCCATGGCCTGAAAGCAGTTCCCGCCCAACTCCTGCGCCGGCAGGTTGAACTCGAGGTTGAACCGACCGAGCTCCGTGGTGAAGCCCTCGTCGGTCAGCACGTCGAGCACCTCCATGGCCACGGTGGCCGGACGCCCCGTCCCGTCCACCAGGAACATCTCCTGCTCGGCCCCGATGCGGCGGACGCCGGACTCGATGAGGCCGGCCCGGCAGATGCGATCGAGCGCCTCCACGTCATCGAGGAGATGGCGTGCGAAGTCGCGGAGCTGCTCACCGCTGGTGCGAGCGGGAATGTCGAGCCGACCCATGGGACGTATAATACGTGCCGCCCCCGCACCCGACACCCCGTCTTGCGGGGAACGCGTCCCGGGCCCAACCTCAGCGCCACCCCGGAGGTGCACGATGCGAATGCCACTCCTGTGCTGGTGCGCCTGGTTCCTGGGCGCGGTCCCGCTCGCGGCCCAGCGGGCCCCCTTCACGGTCGGGACCGTCACCGCCCGTCCGGGAGCCCGTGCGTCGGGCTACCTCGACGTGGCCGCCGGGGCGGACACCGGCACGCGCATCCCCATCACCGTGATCCACGGCGCCGCGCCGGGTCCCGTGCTCGCGCTGATCGCCGGCACGCACGGATCCGAAGTGGCCCCGATCCTCGCGCTCCACCGCGTGCGACGCGATCTCGACCCCGCCGCCCTGCGTGGGACCGTGCTCCTCGTCCACATCGCCAACGTTCCGTCCTTCGCTCGACGCACGATCTACTACAGTCCGATCGACGGGAAGAACCTCAACCGCGTGTATCCCGGGAAGGCCGACGGCACCGTGAGCGAGCGCATCGCCCACACCCTCACCACGGAGGTGATCGCGCGCGCCGACTACCTGGTGGACATGCACGCGGGCGACGGCAACGAAGACCTGGTGCCGTACAACTACTGGAACCGACTCGGGCTCGACGCCCGGGCCGACTCCATCGGACGCGAGATGGCGCTCGCCTGGGGCAATCGCGGCATCGTGATCGACACGGCGCGCCCGCGCGACCCGGCCGCGTCGGTCTACACGCAGAATACGGCGCACCTTCGCGGGAAGCCCGCAATCACCACCGAAGGCGGCTCCCTCGGACTCCCGGTGCCGGAGATGATCCAGCGGAACTACGACGGCGCGTTCCGCCTGCTGCGCCACTTCCGGATGCTCGACGGCACGCCCGAGCGCACGGTCCACGCCGTGTGGTACGCGCACACCGAGGTGCTGCGGAGCCCCGCGACGGGCGTCTGGCTCCCGCAGGTGCGGCCCGGGGAGTACGTCACGGCCGGCACGCTCGTCGGGACGGTCACCGACTACTTCGGCGATCCCGTGGCCGAGATCCGTGCGCCGTTTACGGGCGTGATACTCTACGTCGTCGTCACGCCGGCCATGAACGACGGCGAGCCCGTGGGGATGGTGGCCGTGCCACAAGACGACTGGCGGGACTGACGCGTTCGAGCAACAGCCGCGCGACGGGCGTCACATGGCCGCCGCCGGAGTACGAAATGGACGCCGCGCGGCCCTGGTGGAAGCCGTGCGCGCGCAACCGCTTATCCGCTGACCACAAAACGGGTGGTCCCGATCACAGCCAACCACACGGTCCATGTGCTACCCATGGTACGGATAGCAGCAAACGGACTTTGGGAGGACCCGATGCGTATGCAACGACTGCTGGTTGGACTGAAGCACTGGTTGACGCCTGCCCTCGCGATCGTCGCGGCGGCGGCCTGCGCCGACTCGGCGACGGGCCCCGGCGACGAGCTGCTGTTGGTGCAGGACATCAACCTCGACGAGCTGGCGCGTCACGTCGAGGGTGCGGCGCGCGTGGACGTCACGCTGTACGAGAACGGGCCGGTGGCACGGCGCGTGGTCGTGAAGACCGGCGACGAGCTGGGCGGCGAAGAGTGGCTGCTCGGCGCGGTCAGCGGCATCACGGCGGAAGGCGACGCCGGCGTCCTCGCGCTGGCGTTCGGCGTGCAGGTCGCCTTCGACGTCGAGACCGAGATCGTCGGCCTGCGGGGCGATGCCATCGGGTTCGACGGACTCGTCGCGCACGTCACCGAAGCGCTGTCGCTGGGCCGCGAGCCCCGCATCAAGGCGGTGCGCCGAGCGGCGGATGCGCCCCAGGCCCCGGACGACCCGTCGTTCCGCGCCGTGGTGCTCCGGCTCACCGACGACGCCGTCCCGGCGCGGTTGGTGCTGAACGCGGACGCCGACAACTTCGCCCGCCATCCGTCACCGCCGCCCGACGGCTACCTCACGCTGCTGAACCTGCCGATCGAGCTGTGGGTCAGCGCCGGGCGCACCGAGCTGATCCTGGATCGCGACGAGCGCCGGGAGGTGGCGTTCGAGGGGATCGTGCGGCGTGTGGACGCGGCCGAAGGGGTGTTCGTACTCCACCACGGGGACCACGAACTCGTCGTGCGCGTGCTGCGGGAGACGAAGCTCGGGTTCAACGAGACCGAGATCGAATCCCTGGAGCCCGTCGCCCGGGCCCTCGAGGCGGGGCTCACGGTCCGCGCGCGGGGCGAGGGCATTCTTCACGCGGACCGCTCGGGCGTGATCCTCGCCATCGTGGTCCGATTCAAGACCGACGACGGCCGCGAGGGCGTGCACTTCGGTGGGCAGGTCGCGTCGTTCGACCTCGAGGCCGGTACGTTCACGTTGGTCGAGGGACCCACGATCGTCGTGGGCCCCGAGACCCGGCTCAAGGTGAACGGCGAGCCGATCGACGGGCTCGCCCGCGTCGCAGCGGCTCTTGGGGACGGCCTGAAGGTCTTCGCCTTCGGCGAGGGGACGGTGGAGCCGGGCTCGGACCGGATCCTCGCGCTCTTCGTGCGGTTCGAGGTGGATGACGGGCGGGACGTCGTCGAGTTCGTCGGCCGCGTCCGCTCGGTGAATCTCGAGGCGGGGACGTTCCAGATCGTGGAGGGACCCGTCATCAAGGTGACCGACCAGACCACCTACGCCGATGGCAGCGCGCTCACGAGCCTCGCCGCCGTGGCGGAGGCGCTCGAGGGCGGGCGGGCGGTATTCGTGTCGGGCTGCGGCACCGTGCTCTCCCGAGAGCCGCCGGTGATCGGAGCGAACGTGCTCAAGTTCCGCGTGGAAGGCTGATTCCGCGGAGAGCGTGACACGCGCGGGGCGGGGGATTCCCCGCCCCTTGGCGTTTCAGGCCCCCTCGGCCCGCAGGGCGGCCCGCACGGTGTTGCAGTGGATCACGACCGTGTCCGGCTCGTCCCGGGCGTAGCCGCCGGCCAGGGTCACGGCCACGGGCACCGCCGCCGCCCGGGCCGTGTCGAGCACCAGGGCGTCGCGCGCCGCCAGGCCGCGGACCGTGAGCGCGAGCCCGCCCAGCTGGTCGTCGGCGTAGGGATCCGCACCGGCCAGGTAGAACAGCACCTCCGGCCGGTGGGAGTGGATCACGCGCGGCAGCAGCCGGCCCAGCACCTCGAGGTACTCCGCATCGTCGGTCGCGTCTTCCAGGCCCACGTCGAGGTCGCCCGGCGGCTTCTCGAACGGGTAGTTGTGCTCCTGGTGCATCGAGAAGGTGTAGACGCGCGGATCGTCGGCGAAGATCGCCGCGGTGCCGTTGCCGTGATGCACGTCGAGATCCACCACGAGCGCCCGGGCAATCGCGCCGTCCCGCTGGAGCATGCGCACCGCGATCGCCACGTCATTGATGAGGCAGAACCCCTCGCCGTGATCGGGGAACGCGTGGTGGAATCCGCCCCCGAGATGGACGGCCACGCCGTGGGCCAGGGCGTGGCGCGCCGTGAGGAACGTCCCGCCGGCGCAGAGCCACATCGATGCCCGGAGCGCCGGCGTGAACGGCACCTCCAGCACGAGGCGCTCCTCCAGCGAGAGCGCGTTGTCCACCAGCTTCGCGACGTAGTCCGCCGTGTGGACCAGACGCACGTCGTCGTCCGTCACCGCGGACGGACGCTGGAACGCGGCATCGGGCACGACGCGCTCCGCCAGCAGGCGCTCGCGCACCAGCCGGTACTTCCGGGTGGGGAACACGTGCGGCCCGATGTTCACCTCGTAGGCCGGATCCCACACGATCCACATGCGCCAGGACCCCGTTCGGACGTGTCGCAGGATGCGCGTCCGCCGGCGCGCCGACAAGAGGCCGCTGACACGCCGCCCCGCGCCCGTTAGACTAGGGGCGCGCGCGATGCCCTCGCTCACCCTCGTTTCCGTCGCCCTCGGTGGACTGGCCGGCACCCTGCTGCGGTTCGGACTGCAGGGCTGGGTGCAGGACCGCACGGGCGGCACGTTCCCCTTCCTTCAGCTACGAGACGCTGGCGCTGCTGACCGACGACGACTACTGGCGGGCGGGCTGGTACGCGGGCGCGACGTTCCTCGGCTGCCTCGTGGCCGTCCCCCTCGGTGTCGCGCTCGCCAACGAGCTGCTCGAGGAGTTCCCATGCCGCACCGGTTCACGGGCGAACGCACCCCGATGCGCATCTTCCTCGGTGAGCACGACCGCTACCGCGGCCGGCCGCTGTACGAGGCAATCCTGCTGCTGCTGCGCGAGCGGGGCTGCGCCGGCGCGACGGCGCTGCGGGGCGTCGCGGGTTACGGGGCCAGCAGCCGGATTCATACCGAGAAGGTCCTGCGTCTCTCGCTCGACTTGCCGATCGTGGTCGAAGTGGTAGAGACCGAGGAGACGATTCAGGCTGCCCTACCCGCGCTCGACGACACGATCGGCGGAGGGTTGATCACCCTCGAGCGGGCCCGCGTGATCCTGTACCGCCCCGACCCGGAGCCCCGAACCGCTCCCCCCGAGCCGGAGGACCGATGACCGACCTGGCCGACACGCCCGCCTCCGCGCTGTGGGAGGAGTGGCTGCTGCTGGACGCCGCAGGCCGCGTCGCGGGGTTCCACGCGCTGCCCGAGGACGCCCGCGAAGATTTCTTCGAGAGCCTCGACCCGCGCGAGCAAGTGGACCTGCTGCTCGCGCTCCCGGGGCGGGAACGGCGCCTCTGGGTTCGCACGCTCGCTCCCGACGACGCGGCCGACCTCGTGCAGGAAGCACCCGCCGACGAGCGGCCGCCCCTGCTCGACCTGCTCGACGACGCCACCCGGTTCGAGGTTCGGGCGCTGCTCGCCTATGCGGAAGACGAGGCGGGCGGGCTCATGAATCCGCGGTTCGCGCGTGTCCGGCCCGACCTGACGGTGGGCGAGGCCATCCGCTACCTGCGGCGACAGGCCGCGCAGCTCGAGACACTGTACTACATCTACGTGCTCGACGAGCAGCAGCATCTCGTCGGGGTCCTCTCTCTGCGCGAGCTGTTCCAACAGCCCGACGACCGCCCCGTGCACGAGATCATGCACCGCGAGGTCATCACCGTTCCCGAAGACGCCGATCAGGAGGCGGTCGCGCGCCTCTACGTGCAGCAGGATTTCGCGGCCATCCCCGTGACCGACGCCACCGGACGCCTCCGAGGGATCATCACGTTCGACGACATCGCCGACGTGGTGCGCGAGGAGGCGACCGAAGACATCCAGAAGCTGGGCGCCGTCGCCCCGGTGGAGGAACCGTACCTCTCCGTCCGGCTCACCGCCCTCGTCCGCAAACGGGCCGGCTGGCTCGCCGTGCTCTTCCTGGGCGAGATGCTCACCGCCACCGCGATGGGCTTCTTCGAGCACGAGATCGCCAAAGCCGTCGTGCTCGCGTTGTTCATTCCCCTCATCATCAGCAGCGGCGGCAACTCGGGCTCGCAGGCCACCACCCTGATTATCCGGGCGATGGCCCTGGGCGAGGTGAAGCTGCGCGACTGGTGGCGCGTGTTGGTTCGGGAGATCGGCGCCGGCCTCGCGCTCGGCCTCATTCTCGGCGCCATCGGGTTGGTGCGCATCCTGCTGTGGCAGGTGGTCGGGCACCCCTACAGCCCCCATGCCGTCGGGATCGGCCTGACCGTGGCGGTGAGCCTCGTGGGGGTCGTGCTGTGGGGCAGTGTCGTCGGCTCGATGCTCCCATTCGCGCTGCGCCGCGTCGGCTTCGATCCGGCCAGCGCGTCGGCACCGCTCGTGGCGACCCTGGTGGACGTGACGGGGCTCGTGATCTACTTCACCGCCGCAAGCATCCTGCTCGCCGGGACCTTGCTCTAGTCTTCACGTTCCCTTCACCTGACCTTGCGGCGCCGCGCCCTAGGTTGACGCGTGGCGGCCGCGCGCCGGCGCCACCGTCATCCTCCGGAGGTGCCGCATGACCCGCCCCATCCACGGTCCGCCGCTCCCGCGCCGCGACTTCCTGAAAGCCGGCGGCCTCGCCGCCGCCGGGTTCGTCGCCGGCGGTGCCGCGGTGCCCGGCCGGCCCGGCCTCACCCTCCCGGTGAACCCGCGCACCGAGCGAGCCATGCCGACCCGCAATCTGGGACGGACCGGCTACCGGGTGGGGGCCTTCAGCCTGGGCGGCCAGGCAGCGGTCGAGCAGCCCAACAACGCCGAGGCGGCGATTCCGATCGTGGAGCGCGCGCTCGACCTGGGGATCAACTACATCGACACGGCCGCCGCCTACGGCGGGCGCGACCGCTGGAGCCAGCGCTACATCGGCGAGGTGATGCGGCGGCGCCGCGACGAGACGTTCCTCGCCTCCAAGACGCACGACCGCACGCGCGACGGCTCGTTGCGCCTGCTCGAGGACTCGCTCACGCTGCTCCAGACCGATCACCTGGACCTCTGGCAACTGCACAACCTGTCACGCATGGAGCAGGTCGAGCAGATCTTCGCGCCGGGCGGGGCCATCGAAGCGCTCGTCGAGGCGCGGGACCAGGGGCTGGTGCGCTTCCTCGGCGTGACGGGACACGCCGACCCTGACGTGCTGATCGCGGCGCTCGAGCGATTCCCGTTCGACACCATCCTGCTGGCACTCAATGCCGCCGACCGCCACCATCGCAGCTTCATCGAGCGGCTGCTCCCCATGGCCGTCGAGCAGCAGCTGGGCATCATCGGCATGAAGATCCCCGCCCGGTCACGCATCCTGAGCAGCTGGACGCCGCCCCCGGCCGAGGAGCAATCAGGCTGGACGCGCGCCAGCGGGCCGGGCACGATCACCATGCGGGAGGCGCTCTACTACGTGCTGTCGCTGCCGGTCAGCACCGTGATCGTCGGGTGCGACTCGGTGGCGCAGCTCGAGGAGAACGTGCGGCACACCGCCGCGTTCACGCCGCTCTCCGAGGGGCAGCTCGACGCCCTGACGCAGAAGACCGAACCGATCGCCCGCCAGGCGCTGTTCTTCCGCACCTGGAGCTGACGGGGCACGCTGCGCTTCGCCGACGGCGAGGACACCGCCGACGTCCTGCGGGAGCGGGGCGTGGTGACGGACCCTACGCCGAGCGGGATTTCTCCAGCACGTCGCCGACCGCGACGAGCAGATCCTGCATCGACCACGGTTTGTGCAGAAACGGCAGGTCCTGGCCGAGCAGGACGCTCTCCCGGACGTCGGACGCCGTGTACCCGCTGGCGAACAGGAATGGGACGTCCCCGCCCTCCGCGCGGACGGCGTCGAGCAGCGCCTTGCCGCCCATCCCGGGCATGACGACGTCCGTGAGAATCAGGTCCACGGCGCCCCGATGGCGCCGGTACGTCGTGAGTCCCGATTCGCCGTCCGCCGCCACCAGCACCGTGTAGCCCGCCCGCTCGAGCACGCGCTGCGCCACCCGCCGCAGCTCGGCCTCGTCTTCGACGACCAGCACCGTCCCGGTGCCGGGGCGGAGCTCGGGCGTCGCCGCGACACCGGGGGCGGTCTGGTCACCCGCCACGGCGTGCGGGAAGTAGGTCCTCACGGTCGTGCCGTGGCCGGGCTCACTGTACACGTTCACGTAGCCGCCGTGCTGCTTCATGAGTCCGTAGACCATCGCCATCCCGAGGCCCGTCCCGCGCCCTGTGGCCTTGGTGGTGAAGAAGGGCTCGAAGATGCGGCGTCGGACGGCGTCGTCCATACCGACGCCCGTGTCGCCGACGGCGAGGCAGACGTAGTTCCCCGGCACGATCCAGCCGTACGCGGCGCGATCGAGGTGCGTCCGGTAGACCTCGATACGCAGCGTCCCGCCGCCGGGCATG
>JAOTWJ010000002.1 GCA_029862925.1 Gemmatimonadota bacterium | reverse complement strand
CGTTGTGCCGGTTGGTGATCATGATCCCGCCGCCGGTCACGGCAAACGCGGTCCCGCTGACGACCTCGCCGTCGGCGAACTCGGTCCACAGCATGGCCACGGCTCGGTTGTTGGCGTCGTGAATCGCCCGGTAATTCACGGTCGCGGCCGTCTGTTGCAGGCTGAGCGCCTGCGTCGCCGCGGCGATTTCCCGGCGCAGCCGCTCCACCTCGACGCTGCGACCGGCCGCTTCGGCGACCCGCAGGTTCAGCCGCAGCGCCTCCACGTCGTCTTGGGAGCGGCGCAGGGCGTCGGCGAGGCCGTCGACACGGCCCTGGAGCTGGGTGAGCGCCGCCGCGGAGGCGTCGAGGATGCTGTCGATCTGCGCCTGGTACGCGCGCCGCTCGCGCGCTCGGAGATCGGCCTGCTGGCGCCGATCGACCACGACGTAGGCGGTCACGGCGACCAGCACCACCACCAGCACCGCGGCCACGGTACGGAGCCGCCGGGTCTGGCGCACTACTTCGACGCGAACGCGCTCGGTGGTGCTCGACGCGCGCCGGCGGGGCACGGGTGTGCTGCCGGTCGCCCGGGGCGATGTGGTGCGGGCGGCGGGGGCGCGGGCCGGAGCCCGATCGGGCGTCGCGTCGCTCACGAGCCGCACTTCGACCACCGGGCCGGCGGGGCCCAGCCGGATCTGGTCGGTGTCGTCGAGGGTGGTGTCGCCGCGGATCGGATGCCCGTTGACGAGCGTGCCGTTCTTGCTGCCGAGGTCCCGCACCACCCAGCGCGTGCCGCGCTGCTCGATGGTGGCGTGCCGGCCCGACACGTCGAGATCCCGCTCGGGGTCGAACTGCAGCTCGCACGCTGGGTGGCGACCCAAGGTCACCGACGGCTGTGCGAAGACCCCCTCGGCGCCCGCCCGGGCGCCGCCGAGCACCCGCAGCTGCAGTTTCACGGCCGTTCCCTCACGTCAGGGCGTAGAGGGCAGCCGCCAGCAACGCCACGACGGTGGAGGCGAGGAGCAGGGCTTGGGTGGCCCCCTTCGGCTCGGGCGGGGGGCTTCCCCGGTAGACGGGAACCGGCTCGGTGGTGGACTCGCCGTCGAGCAGCGGGTACACCTGGTGGCCGACGGTATCGTCGGCCTTGGGATCGCGTAGCCCGTCGCCCGACAGGCGCGCGAGTATGACGGTGATGTTATCGGGCCCGCCGCGTTCGTTGGCGACCTGGATCAGCTCGGTGCACGCGGTGACGAGATCCTTGGACCGGTCCGCGACGACGGCGGCGATCTCCTCCTTCTTGACCTGTCCCGAGAGCCCGTCCGAACAGAGGGCGAACGCGTCGCCCCGGCGGACCTCCTGGTGCGTGAGATCGACGCGGATGCGCGCGTCCGGGCCGAGCGCCTGGAGGATGATGTTCTTGCGTTCGCTGCGTTCGGCTTCCTCCTCCGTCAGCTCCCCGGCGTCGACCAGCCGCTGCATGAGCGACTGGTCCTTGGTGAGCTGAATGGCGTCGCCGTTGCGGATGAGATACGCGCGGGAATCGCCCACCTGCGCGAGGTAGACGTGGTCCTGGAGGACGCCCACGACGGTGGCGGTGGTGCCCATCCCCCGCAGCTCCGGGTGTTCCAGCGCGTAGGAGTGGATCTGCTCGTTGGCGCGTTCCAGGGCCTCCTTGAGCCGGCTGGCGAATTGGGCCGGCTCGCGGCTGTCGTCCTGGCACCACGTCTCCACGAGGTACTGGAACACGGTATCGGTCGCCATCTGGCTGGCGACCTCGCCGGCCGCCGCGCCGCCCATCCCGTCGGCAACCATGAGCAGCGTGCCGCGCTCGCCGAGATCGTGCTCGCGCACCTCGGGGTGGAGCGACGCCTGTCGCGTCGTCAGGTCGGCCACGATGAAGGTGTCTTCGTTGTGATCGCGCGTGCGTCCGAGGTCGGTCTTGCCGAAGACCGAGATCTTGATGGACGGCTTCTTCAGCCCGAACAGGTTCAGCGGCACGAGTACCGACCTCGGATCGTCCGGTAGGTCTGATTGGCGGGCACGAGCGCGATCGCCCGATCGATCCACGCGCAGGCGTCCTGCAGCGCCGCACTCTCGAAGAAGCCCTGCGCGAGCCACGCAGCGGCTTCGCCCCGGAGGTCGGCGGGCAGGTCCGTCCGGCCGTAGATCCCCTCGAGCTGGCCGATGGCCGACGCCCGCAGCGCGACGTCGAGCACCTCGTCGCCGAGCCGGGCGATGTCGGCGCGAACGGCGTCGACGTTGGGAGTCGGTGGCTCGGGGCGTGCGGTGTCACCGCCCGTGCGGCGGAGGGTGTCGCGCCCGCCGGCGGGAGTCTCGCCGCCGCCGAGCGGCCGCTCGCCCCCGCCAGGGGGCGTACCGCCGAGCCCGGTATCGGGCGGCGTGGCGCGCGCGCTGTCACCTTCGACGGCGGCCCGGTCGCCGCTGCCCTTCAGGACGAGGGTGGCCGCGGTACCGCCGCCGATCACGAGCACCGCGGCCGCGATCGCGGCAACCGGGACCCGCCGTTTCGCTCCCGGAGCCGGGGAGGGCGCGGGCTGCGGCGTGGTGGGGGTGATGGTCCTGGGCGGAGCCGACGCGGACGGCTGCGAGCGGCGCTCCTGTGTCGGCGCGAGCCTGACCGTCGCGTCGTCGTCGCCGGCCACGATCTGGGTGATGTCGTCCTCGGCGATGGGCGGGTGGCCGGGCGCGGCGGCCATCGGACGGACGGCGGCTGCGGCGTCGGCGGCAAAGTGGCCGGCGTTGTCGTACCGATCCCCGGGCATCCGCGCCAGGGCGCGGTCCATCACGCGTTGCAGTGCCTCCGGCACGCCGAGATCCGGTCGGGCCCGGGCGAGCGGGAGCGGCTCGTCCGTGAGGCGCTTGATCATGACCTCCTGCGCGGAGTCCGCCTCGAACGCGAATGTGCCGGTGAGCATCCGGAAGAACACGAGGCCCAGCGAGTAGATGTCGCTGCGGCCGTCGAGCACGTCGCCGGACAGCTGCTCGGGGCTCATGTACTCCGGCGTCCCGACGACGAGCCCCGTCTTGGTGACTTGCTGACCTTCCTGCCCCCGCATGGCTTTGGCGATACCGAAATCGACGACCTTCACGAGCTCCGCGCCGCCGCGGCCCCGGGCCAGCATGATGTTATCCGGCTTGAGGTCCCGGTGGACGATGCCGAGCTCGTGGGCGGCCTGGAGGGCGTCGGCCGTCTGTTGCAGGATGGCCACCGCCCGGTGGGGCGCGAGCGCTCCCTCGCGATCGAGCACATCGCCCAACGCCTCCCCCTCGATGAACTCCATGGCGAGGTAGATGATCCCGTCCGGCGTCTCGCCGAAATCGTAGATGGCGCAGACATTCGGATGGTTGATGCGCGCCGCGTTCGCCGCCTCCCGGTTGAAGCGCGCAATCGCGTCGGGATCGCTCGTCATCGAAGGCGACATCACCTTGATGGCGCTCTGCCGGCCCATCTTGACGTGCTCGCCCAGATAGACGGCGCCCATGCCGCCTTCCCCGAGCTTCTTGACGATGTGGTAGCGATCGGCGATCACGCTGCCGATCAGGCTGCCCTGCGCCGTCGAGCGGAGCGCGGTGCCGTCCCCCGGACAGAACTTCTGGTCGTCCGGATACTCGGAGCCGCAGGTCGAGCAGACCTTCACGAGGGTTCGATCCTCAGGAGCTTGTCGCCCACGAGAAAGCGGCCGCCGCTCGCGACGCGCAGCTCGCCGCGCACCGCGATGCCGACGCCGTTGCGACTGCCGGCGTCGACGATCACGAAGTCGGCGTCGCGGGACAACACGTCCGCGTGCCGGCCGCTCATGGAGAGATCATAGGGAAAGATCCAATCGCCCCGTTCCCGCCCGATGCCGATGTCCCGGCCGGGCGACAGATGAATGACATCCCGCGCGCTGCCGTCGCCTCGCAGCTGCGTGAGTGTTGCAATGTCCGCGCCGGGCGTCTGGCTGCCGAGACGCCGTGTCTGATCCTGTTCCGGCGGCTGGGGACCGGGATACCCGAGGCGCCGGAAGCGGAACACCTGGGACCCGACGAGGATCAGGTCTCCGTCCTGGAGCATGTACGGCTCCTCGATGAAACACCAGGTCCCGTTGCGGCTCCCGAGATCCCGGACGTAGACGTCCCCACTGCGTACGCTCACCTGGGCGTGGACCGGCGAGACAAACGGGTCGTCGGGAAACGCGATGTCCGCGTCCACCCGGCCGATGGACGTTTCCTCCCGCGTCAGGGAGAACGTCGTGAGCACGTTGCCCCCCTCGTCGAGGTGACTCAGGCGGCGTGGCGCGGTGAGCGGGCGCGAATCGCGGTGGTGGGCCAGCGGCTGCCCGCACTGGGTGCAGACGGCTCCCGAGGCGCGGGCATCCGAGGCCCGCGCCGGAAAGGGTGGAGAGGTCGTCGGCCGCTTGGTGCGATCGAGCCCTTTGCCGCACTCCCCGCAGTACTTGGATACGGCGTCGTTCTCCGCGCCGCAGTGGTCACACCGGATCACGCCTGTGGCCCTCCGAAGGCGCGTGAGGCGAGGCCAATGTACACGTCGGCCGGGGGCACGGTCAACCACGGGAAATTGACGTAGGTTCTTGCGACAGACTAG
This sequence comes from Gemmatimonadota bacterium, assembly GCA_029862925.1. Lineage (GTDB taxonomy): Bacteria > Gemmatimonadota > Gemmatimonadetes > Gemmatimonadales > GWC2-71-9 > JAOTWJ01. The sequence goes on along the minus strand of JAOTWJ010000002.1, from coordinate 70,892 downwards.
GTTCCGCGCCATGCGCCCGATCTGTCGCTGTGCGGTGGTGTCGGTGGTGCTCCCGGCGGTCGCCGCATGCGCGCCCGCCCGGCCCGCGATGGCGCCCGCTCCCGCCCCGCCCCTGACCCTCACCGTCGTCTATCCGCCGCTCACTGCGGACAGCGGGGGCTGGCGCGCCATCGCCCCGCTCGGGAGCGCGGACTCCACGTTCGTGTTCGGATCGGTCAGCCGGCCGGATGCGGTGGTGCGCGTGAATGGCGTGCCCGCGGCGGTGGCGGCGACGGGTGGGTGGCTCGCGTGGCTCGGGCTGCCCGCCGATACGGTCGCCGTCGTCGCGGTCGTCGCCTCGCGCGAGGGGGAGCGGACCGAGGTGCGGTTCTCGGCCGCGCTCCCGCAGCGATACCGCCCGCCTGGTGTGGGCGCGTGGATCGACACCACGTCCCTCGAGCCGACGGGCTCGGCCTGGCTGCGGCCGGGCGAGGGAGTGCGGCTTCGGGTTCGGGCGGCACCGGAGGCGCGCGTGCAGCTGCGGGTCGGGGACAGCACCGTGGTCCCGTTCGTTCGCGACGCCGCGCTGCCCGCGCTCCCGTGGGGCGAGCGCGCGTTCGGGACGGTTCCCCCGGCGCCGCGCGCGCCCGCGCCGGATCGGTTCAGCGCCTGGTGGGTCGGGCCGCTGGGGAGCGATCCCGGTGCGGTGCTGGCACCCGCACCGGGCGACACGAGTGACGCGTCGTGGCCCGTGCTCGAGGTGACGCTGGGCGACGATACGGCGCGCACCCGCTGGCCGTTGCGGGCGGCGGTGCTGCCGCCCGAGGCGCCAACGGTGGCGATCGTGAATGACGACACCGCCGGGACCGGGACCACCGATCGCCAACTCGCCGGCCGACCCGCGCCGCACGCCACCTACCACTGGTTCTTCCCTAACGGCACGCGTGCGGTCGTGAGCGGACGGCGCAACGACCAGGTGCGGCTGCAGCTCTCGCAGCGCGCGGCGGCGTGGGTCGATGCGCGCGACGTGCAGCCGCTGCCACCGGGAACGCCGCCGCCCGGTGGGGCGACCCAGGCGCTGCGGCTGGTTCCCGGGCCCGCATCCGTCGTGCTCCGGATTCCCCTGCCGGGCATGGTGCCGTTTCGGGTCGATGAAGACGCAGCCCGAGTCCGACTCACGCTCTACGGGGTCGCGGCCAATGCCGACTGGATTCAATACGGCGGCACGGATCCGCTCGTGACGCTGATCCGGTTTGCGGTCCCGGCGGAGGACGAGACGGAGATCGTCGTCGAGCTCGCCGAGCCGGTCTGGGGGTACCGGACGTGGTGGTCGGGCCACGACCTGTTGCTCGAGATCCGCCGCCCACCGGCGATCGACCGGCGCCACCCGCTGCGCGGCCGCGTCATCGCGCTGGATCCCGGGCATCCGCCGGGTGGAGCCACCGGACCGACGGGTTTGTACGAAGGCGATGCGGTGCTGGCGGTCGCGCGGGAGGCCGAACGCCTGTTCGCCGCGGCGGGCGCGCGCGTCGTGCTGCTGCGGACGGATGGCGCCCCGCTCGGACTCGTCGAGCGGGTGACGGCCGCCGAGGCTGCGGACGCGGACGTGCTGCTGTCCATCCACGCGAATGCGCTGCCGGACGGGGTCAATCCGTTCGTGAACCACGGCACCAGCGTGTACTACTTCCACCCGCGCAGCGCGAGTCTGGCGCGACACGTGAACCGGGCCCTCGTCGGCGCACTTGGCGTGCGAGATCTCGGGATGGGACGCGGCGATCTGGCCCTGGCGCGCCCGACGTGGATGCCGGCCGTGCTCACGGAAGGGCTCTTCATGATGATTCCCGAACAGGAAGCGCTGCTGCGGGATCCCGACGGCCGCCGCCGCTACGCCCGCGGGCTCGTCGAGGGCACGGCGGCGTTCCTGGCCGAGCGTGCGGACGCCCGGTGAAGGGCGGCCGCCCGCACGACGCGAACGCCAGTGCCGACGCCGGGTAGCATCAGGGATGCGGCGCACGCTGACGGTGATGGGCCTGGTGCTCGGAGCGGCGGGCGCGGCTCGGGCGCAGAGCCCCGAGTTGCGCGCGGAGCTCGAAGCGCTGCGGGCAGAGCTGGCGGCCAGCGCCGACTCGACCGCGCTCCTCGCGCGGGAGCACGCCGGCATCGCACTGGCGCGCCAGGACCGGGAGAACGCGCTCGTCCATCTCTGGCTGGGCTTCCTCGCGTACCGCCTGGGCGAGATCACGGGCGTCCGGCAGCACTACGACGATGCGGCCGGGGAGTTCGAATGGGCGGCCGAGTTGGAGCCGGACTGGCCGTACGCATGGTACGGGCTGGGGTTGTCGGAGCTCGCGTTGGGAGAGAGCTCCGTCATGGTGGTGGAGAATCTCCGGCAGGCCCTCGGGAAGGACTACCTCTCCAAGGCCGCGCGCGCGTTCGCGCGCGCGGCGGAAGCCGATCCCGGGTTTGCCCGGGCGGTGATTGACCTCGCCGATGCCGCGCGCCGGCAGCGCGTGCGCCCCCGCCTCGAGGTGGCGCAGCGGGCTCTGCGGGCGGCGGCCGCGACGGACGCCGGCCGGCTCCCGGCGCTCCAGCTCGCGCGCGGACGGATCGAGCGCGAGATGGGCGAAGGCGACTCGGCGCTGGCGGCGTTCGCGGCCTACCTCGCGGTCGGCGGCGACCGGGCGCTCGGGCTGCTGGAACAGGCGCGCACGCTCTTCTACGTGCGGCGGCCCGTGGAGGGCCGCGAAGCCTACTACGCTGGGGCGGAGAACCTGGGCCGCGGCCGTCCGCGGGCGGAGTATCGGGCGGATCTCCAGTGGATTGCCACCGACGCGGACCTGGCGCGATTCGACGCCGCCCCGGCCGAGCGCCTGTCGGCCTGGCTCGCGGAGTTCTGGACCGCGCGCGATGCCCTCGACGGTCGCGCCAGTGGGGAGCGGCTGGCCGAACACTACCGGCGGCTGTTTTACGCGGTGCGCCAGTTCCGCCTGACCAGTCCGCACCGGCAGTACGGAACCGAGCCGTTCCGGAGCACCCAGGATGTCGTGGACGACCGGGGCGTGATCTACATCCGGCACGGCGAGCCCGACGAGCGTGCACGGCACGTGGCACTCGAGATCGAGCCGAACGAGTCCTGGGTGTACCGGCGGCCGCTGGGCGATCTGATCTTCCACTTCGTCGCCCGCGGCGACGTGCAGGACTACAAGCTGGTCGAGAGCCTCCTCGATGTCTTCGGCACGGGTGCCGCGATCCAGTGGCAGGCGGCGGGACGGCTGCCGCCGCAGGCGAGCGCGCTGCTCGAGAGCCGAGCCCACCTGGATGCCGCCTACGGGCGGCTGGCGCAGAGCGGCACGGGGCAGGGAACCGGGCTCGCCGCGGAGCGGCGCCGGGGACGCGACGTCATCAAGTTCGGGACGACGACCGACAGCTACCGGCTGTGGTTCGATCGGCCGCTGCAGTCCCGCCTGCAGGCCTACGCCGTCGGTGGGGCGGATTCCGGGGCGCGCCTGCTGTTCGTGTTTGCGGTGCCCGGGAATCGGCTGAGCGGCCACCCGCGGGGCGGCACGACGATGTACCCGCTGGAAGTGCGCCTCGTGCGAGTGGGGCCGGAGAGAAGCGCGCTGCTGCTGGATACGACCCGCGTGTTCCGGTCCGCCACGCCGCTCGAGCCCGGCCAGTACTTGAGCGGGTATCTCGAGGTCCCGATCGAGCCCGGGATGCACGAGCTGCGCGCCGTGGTGCTGGAGCCCGAGACCGGAGCCGGGGACGTCATCGACATCACCGAGCTCGACGTGCCGCGGTTCGATGCGGGCGGCCTGGTGTTGTCCGATCTCGTGCTTGGAGAGCGCGACGCCGGTCTCCTCTGGCGTGCGGCGGGCGACAGCGTGCCGCTGAGCCCGCTGGGGGCATATCCGCAGGGGGGCACCGCGGAGCTCTACTACGAGGTGCACGGGCTGCCCGTCGGCTCGCCGTATCGCGTCCGGATCGAGGTGGGGGGACGGCGGGGAGGGTCCATCTTCGCCAAAATCGGTCGCCTGTTCGGCGGCGGCAGGCCGCCGGTGGCGTTTGCCTTCGACGGGATCGTGACGGACGCGCCGCTGCGCGCCCGGCAGACCGTGAATCTCGCGCCGCTCGCGCCGGGCGAATACACCCTGCGACTGACGGTCGAGGATCCGTCCCGTGACGTGCGTCACACTCGGGACGTGCGACTGCGTGTCCTTCCCCGCTGATCGCTTGCGGTATATTCGAGACATTCCCACCTTGACGCCTCTGGGAGAGCCGGCGTGTACTGTTCGCGGTGCGGCCATGCCATTGACGAGTCGGCACGATTCTGTCCGTCGTGCGGGCTCGACCTTGCCGTGTCCACGCCGGTCGCGCGGGTAACCGAGCACACCCTCGGGGAGCGCAGCGAGGCGGACCTGGTCCGCGAGGCGCTGGATACCGAGTACGAGATCCTGGAGGAACTCGGGCGCGGCGGCATGGCGATCGTGTTTCGGGCGCGCGAGAAACAGCTCGAGCGCGACGTCGCCATCAAGGTCTTGCCGTTCTCGTTGTCCTTCGACGCCGAGTTCGTGGAGCGCTTCCAGCGCGAAGCCCGCACCGCGGCACGCCTCGAGCACCCCAACATCATCCCCATCTACCGGGTCGGCCGTGCCGGCCGCGTTATCTACTTCGTCATGAAGCTGGTGCGCGGGACCTCACTCTCGGAGATCCTCGGGCAACGCGGCACGCTCGGCCCCAGCGAGATCCGGCCGCTGCTGGCGCAGGCGGCCAATGCGCTCGGGTATGCCCACCGGCACGGTATCGTCCACCGCGACATCAAGCCCGACAACATCATGTTCGACGAGATGGGCCATGTGGTGGTCACCGACTTCGGGATCGCGAAAGCGGCGTCCGGGACGCGGTTGACCGGCACGGGCATGTCCATCGGCACGCCCCACTACATGAGTCCCGAGCAGGCGCGCGCCCAGCCGCTCGACGGGCGGGGCGATCTCTACTCGCTCGGGGTCGTCGCCTACCAGTGCCTGGCCGGCCAGGTGCCGTTCGACGGCGAGGACGCCTTCTCGATCGGGTACAAGCACATCATGGACGAGCTGCCCGTGCCGCCGCTGGAGACGGCCGAAGCGCGGCGGCTCTTCGCGGTGATCCGGCGCATGATGGCCAAGGCCCCCGAGGACCGGTATCAGAGCGCCGAAGATCTGGTCCGCGACCTGGAGGTCAGCCGACCGTCGGCAGGATCGGCCGACGAAATGACCACGGCGGCGACCGTGGCCCTGCCGGCGCTCGAGGACGTGCGACCCTCGGCGGCCACTCCCCGGCCGTCCGGCGCCCGCGCCGACACGATGCCGCCACCCAGCACACCGACCACGCCGGCGCCCAGAAGCGGGCTCGGGGCCGCGCACGCGCGGCGGCGCCGGGGCGGGGGGCTGGTGGTGGTGGCAAGCGTCGCGCTGCTGCTCGGGGGCGGCGGAATCGGTGGGTACTTCCTTTATACGAACTACCTGGCGCCCCCGCCGCCCCCACCTCCGCGTCCGCCGGTGGTGCTCGAGCCCCTGGTGGTCTGGCAGCCCCCGCTCGACAGCGCCACGGGGGCGGCCCGGCTCACGGCAAACCGCGCGCATGCCGCCCGCATGGCGGCGCTGCCCGACAGCGGGTGGTTGCGGATCGTCGGCGCGCCCGACGGCGCGCGCTACGTCGTGCAGGACCGGCCGTACCAGACCAACCTGCTGTGGCTCGACGTGGGTACGCAGCAGGTGCGCGTGCGGGCCAGCGGCTACACGGACTTCGTCGCGTCCGTCGCCGTGCCGAAGGCCGATACGGTGGAACTCGGGGTGACGATGGCGCGACTCGAGACGCCGGCGCCCGCACGGCCCTCGGTGGTGCGGCCCGAGCCGCGGCCGCCCGGCGCCGAGGCCCAGTGCGAACGCCCCGGCGCCGGCTACAACGCCGACGGGAGCTGTTTCGATAGCGCGGCGCGCCTGCTCGGGTCGGGCAGCCAGTTCGTGCGGCTCGACGCGTCGGTGCGCGGCGAGCCCCCGCGGCGGGTCACGATCTTCGTCCGCGTCGGGCCGGACGGTCGGGCGACGTTCACGGCCGCAGCCGAGCGGAGCGACGAATCGGGCTTTGTCGTGCTTGCCCGCCGCCACGCGATGGGGTTGCGCTATCAGCCCGCGACGAAAGCCGGCCGACCCGTCGAGGCGTGGGCCCCCTTCCTGTTCTTCCCGCAGGACCGCGAGCGGTGATCCATCCGAGCGCATTCATCGCTCCGGGTGCGGTCGTGCTCGGCGATGTGACGCTCGGTCGCGACGCGAGCATCTGGTACCACTGCGTGGTCCGCGGCGACATGGCGCCCATCGTCGTCGGGGAGGAGACCAACGTGCAGGATCTCACGATGGTGCATGTGGACGCCGGCGTCCCCTGCACGATCGGGCGGCGGGTCGGGGTGGGGCATCGGGCCATTCTGCACGGGTGCACGGTGGAAGACGAGGTGCTCGTCGGGATGGGCGCCATCCTGCTCAACGGCGTCCGGATCGGTCGGGGCTCCGTGATCGGCGCCGGTGCGGTGCTCCCCGAGGGGCTCGACGTGCCCGCCGATTCGCTGGTGTTGGGGGTGCCGGGGCGTGTCGTCCGATCGGTCGACGACGTCCTGCGGTCGCGGCTTCGCAGCACGTGGGAGCATTATGTGCGCGAGGCGCGTCGCCATCGGGCCGGCGCGGTGCCGCGGCATCTGTCGTCGTCCACAGGTTTGTGATGTTGAAGCGCGGGAGGACCGACGCGTTGTGGCCTTTCGGGCCGTCTTGCGTGGCCTCCCTTCCGTGTCTAGCTTGTTCCCCCGCGTCGCGCGTCACCGTGGCCGCCGCGACGACTCCGCCGTAGGTAGCTTTCAGGACAGCCGCACACGCGCCGCCATTCGCTCCGGGTTTGGGAGGACAGGGCCATCATGGGCATTGCCGACTCCGAGAAGGGCATCCCGCTGGATCTCAGTGCCAACGCAATCACCGTGCTCACCCGCCGGTATCTCATCAAGGACGAGCAAGGCGAGCCGGTCGAGGAGCCGGAAGCGCTGTTCTGGCGGGTCGCGCGGACGATAGCGGCGCCGGATGCCAAGTACGGAGCGAGCCCCAAGGCCGTCGAGGCCCTGGCCGAGGCGTTCTACGAGGTGATGGCCACGCGGGTCTGGATGCCCAACAGCCCCACCCTCATGAATGCGGGCCGACCGCTCGGGCAGCTCTCCGCGTGCTTCGTCCTGCCCGTGGACGACGCGCTCTCCAACGGCCGGAGCGGGATCTACGACACGCTGCGGAGCATGGCCCTGGTGCACCAGTCCGGCGGCGGCACCGGGTTCGCGTTCTCGCGACTGCGCCCCCGGAACGACGTCGTCCGATCCACTATGGGCGTTGCATCCGGTCCCGTCTCGTTCATGTCGCTGTACGACGCGTCCACGGACGTCGTCAAGCAGGGAGGCACGCGACGCGGCGCCAACATGGGTATCCTCCGCGTGGATCATCCCGATATCCTCGATTTCATCACGTGCAAAGACGACATCACCAAGATCACGAACTTCAACATCTCCGTCGCGGTGACGGATACCTTCATGCAGGCCGTGCATGCCGACACCGCGTACGACTTGACCCACCCGCGGACCGGGCAGGTGATGGGCCAGCTGGACGCCCGGGAGGTCTTTGCCAAGATCCTCCACGGCGCCTGGAAGACCGGTGAGCCTGGCGTCTTCTTCGTCGACCGGGCCAACGCCTACAACCCGGTCCCGGCGCTCGGCAGTTACGAGGCGACAAACCCGTGCGGCGAGCAGCCCCTGCTGCCGTACGACGTCTGCAATCTGGGGTCCATCAACGTCGGCCTGTTCGCCGGCCAGGGCGACGTGGATTGGGACCGCCTGCGGCGCACCGTGCACCTCTGCACGCATTTCCTCGACAACGTCATCGACGCCAACAAGTACCCGCTGCCCGAGATCACCGAGCTGGCCCAGCAGATCCGGCGGATCGGCCTGGGCATCATGGGGTGGGCGGATCTGCTGGTCCGCCTCGGCATCCCGTACGATTCCGAGGACGCCACCAGCCTGGGCCGCCGGCTGATGCGGTTCGTTGACGAAGAGGCCAAGGTCGAGAGCGAGCGGCTCGCCCTCCAGCGCGGGGTCTTCCCGGCGTGGGCCGAGAGCATTTGGGGACCGGATCCGACGTGCGCCCGCACGCCGGCGGGAGAGCGCGTGCGCCCGATGCGGCGGCTGCGGAACTGCAACCTCACCACGGTCGCCCCGACCGGAACGATCTCCATCATCGCGGGGTGCGCCTCGGGGATCGAGCCGCTGTTTGCGGTCGCGTTCATGCGGAATCAGGCCGGCGTGCTCATGCCCGATGTGAACGAAGACTTCGTGGCCCTCGCGAAGCGCGAGGGATGGTATTCGGACGAGCTGATGCAGCGGATCGCCGAGGAGGGCCACATTCACGTCGACGAGGTGCCCGCCAAGTGGCAGCGGGTGTTCGTGACCGCGCACGACGTCACCCCCGCGTGGCACATCCGCATGCAGGCCGCCTTCCAGGAGTTCACGGACAGCGCGATCAGCAAGACGTGCAACTTCCCGAACGACGCCACGGAAGAGGACGTCCGTCAGATCTACGAGCTCGCCTACGAGCTGGGGTGCAAGGGCGTCACGGTCTACCGCGACGGGTCGCGCGAGATGCAGGTGCTGTCCACCGGTACGACGGCCAAGAAGGTGCAAGAGCGCTCGGCGGGCGCCCCGAGCGGCGAGCCGGCCGGCGTGCGCGCCGTCGCCGACCTGAAGGCGACCATCGCCGAGCTCGAGGCCGAGTTGGGTCGCACCCGCAAGCAGCTGCACGAGGTCGAGTCGGAGAACCTCCAACGCCGCATGAAGCGGTCCCGGCCCGAGTTGCTGAAAGGCACCACGCGACGGCTGGAGACGCCGCTCGGGACGCTGTACGTCACGGTCACCGAGGACGACCGGAGTCAACCGTTCGAGATCTTCATGAGCTTGGGGAAAGCGGGCGGCGCGTTGATGGCGGATGTCGAAGCCATCGGGCGGCTCATCTCGCTCGCCCTGCGCTCGGGCATCCCGATCGCCGAGATTCACCGGCAGTTGCGCGGGATCTCCTCCGACCGCGTGGCCGGGCTCGGTCCCAACAAGGTGCTGTCCGTCCCGGACGCGATCGGGATCGCGATCGAGCGTTGGATGTACGACAAGCAGGGCATCCAGCAGGATCTGTTGGATCTGCCGGACGCGCCCGAGTCGGAGGTGGCCCGGGCGGCCACCCGACCCATGGCCGGCGACGAGGGCGAGCTGATGGACGTGCATGCCGTCAACGCCGAGCAGTTCACGGGCGCCTGTCCCGACTGCGGATCCCAACTCGAGTATGCCGAAGGATGCGTGAAATGCCACGTGTGCGGCTACAGCGAGTGCGGCTAACGCGGCGCGCGCGACGGGGGGCGGTGGCGACGAGGCTCGGGACATGGTCCCGGGCCTTTCGTACGGCTGCCCCGGGGGCGGGGGCGCGCGCGGCGGTCGGCCACGGGCCCGATCCGTGACGCGGGCGCCCCGCATCCGCGCTGCGACCGCGGCGGACCTGCCCTCGGTGCTGGCGCTGCTCCGCGCCGTGGATCTTCCGGTGGACGGCATCGGGGCGCCGCTCACGGGGTTCGTCGTGGCCGACCGGGACGGACAGGTCGTCGGCGTCGCCGGGCTGGAAGCGTACGGCCCCGCGGGCCTGCTGCGCTCGGTTGCCGTCCGGCCGGACGGGCGGGGTGGCGGGACGGGCCGCCGGCTCGTGGAGCGGGTGCTGGTGGACGCCCGGGCGTCAGGCATGCGGGACGTGTATCTCCTGACGACGACCGCCGCGGACTATTTCCCGCGGTTGGGGTTCCGGCCCATCCCGCGGAGCGCGGTTCCGCCCGCAGTCCAGGGTTCCGTGGAGTTCCGGGAGGCGTGCCCGGCGTCGGCCGTCGCGATGCACCGCGCCGTGCGAGACCTCCCGGTCCCGGGCCGGTAGCGGGCGCCCGCGTTTGCGTTACTTTGGGGCTGTGCGACGACTGACGGCTTTCGGGCGCTCCCTCCGGGAGGAGCGACGCGCCTTGGGGTGGGGCGGCCTGCTCCGGAAGCGGGGTTGGAAGCTGGTGGCCGTCGTCGTGGTCTACTATCTGATTCGAGACACGATCCTCTACATCGTGATTCCGCTGGGCGTCGCGGCGGGGCTCTCCCGCTAGGGAGCGTGGCAGGGACGATGACTCCGAAGCATTGGGCACGCGTTCGCCAAGCCGGCGCGCACGGTCTGCGCCGCGGCGCGTGGTACGCGGTCGTCAACGACTCGAAGCCGAGCATCGTGTTTCTCGACGTGAACAAGAAGAACATCGCCGTGGACCGCACGCTGGTGGAGATTCGCGAGGGGCGGCCGGAGGAGTGGAGCGTGGTGATCCGCCGGCCCGGGGACGTGGCCCGCCGCGACCGCGCGCTCGACCTGAATCCGACCTACGGAGTGTGCCCGCAATGCCGCAGCCGCTCGAACCTGATCGCCGGCGCGGCTCGGGCACGGTGCGCCTACTGCGGCGGAGAGTTCGGGATCGACTGGCAGCGGACCTGCTGACGCCCTAGCCGGTCCGGGCCGCGGCCCCACCCGCGTTATATTTCCCCGTCCATGTCGCCCATCCGCCGCGAGACCGTAACGACCCGTGTCGGGGGCGTGCCGGTCGGCTCCGCGCACCCCGTCGTCGTGCAGTCCATGACCAATACCGACACCGCCGACGTGGCGGCGACGGTGGCGCAGGTTCGCGCGCTGGCCGACGCGGGCAGCGAGATCGTGCGGATCACGGTGAACAACGAGGCGGCCGCCGCCGCCGTGCCCGAGATCGTGGCCCGCGTGGCGGACAGCGGACCCCCCGTGCCGATCATCGGCGACTTCCACTACAACGGGCACCTGCTGCTGACGGCCTTTCCGGCCTGCGCCGACGCGCTCGCCAAGTATCGGATCAACCCGGGGAACGTGGGAGCCAAGCGACGGGACGAGAATTTCCGCACGATCGTGCAGGTGGCGATCGACCGGGACAAGCCCGTCCGCATTGGTGTGAACTGGGGATCACTCGACCGCCAGCTGCTCACCGAGATGATGGATGGCAACGCGGCGCGGCCGGTCCCGCGCGACGCGCGCGACGTGATGCTGGACGCCATGGTCGAGAGCGCCATGCGATCCGCCGAGCTGGCCGAGGAGACCGGACTCGGACACGATCACCTCATTCTCTCGGCCAAGATCTCGCGCGTCGTCGATCTGGTGGACGCGTACCGCCGCCTGGCGCCACGGTCCGACTACCCGCTGCATCTTGGGCTCACGGAAGCGGGCATGGGCACGAAAGGGGTCATCGCCAGCACGGCCGGACTGGCGATTCTCCTGACCGAGGGGATCGGCGACACGATTCGGGTCTCGCTCACGCCGCGACCGGGGGGCGATCGCACCGACGAGGTGCGCGTCGCCCAGCAGGTGCTCCAGGCGCTCGATCTCCGGAGCTTCAACCCGCAGGTGACGGCGTGTCCCGGCTGCGGCCGCACGACGAGCAGCTTCTTCCAGGAAATGGCCGAAGAGATCCAGGGCTACCTGCAGCGCCAGATGCCCGCGTGGCGCGCGCGCTATCCCGGCGTGGAGACCCTCACGGTGGCCGTGATGGGGTGCGTGGTGAACGGACCGGGGGAGTCGAAACACGCGGACATCGGCATCTCCCTGCCGGGGACCGCCGAGGAGCCCAGGGCGCCGGTCTACGTCGACGGGCGGTTGCTCCGCACGCTCCGCGGGGACGGGATCGTCCGGGAGTTCACCGAGATCTTGGAGGAGTACGTCGTGCGGCGCTTCGCCTCCGAACCCGCCAGCGCTCGCTGAGCGTGTGGTGACGCACCCACAGGCTGTCCCCATACACTCCACACGCCCCCCGAAGTCCGGGAGCCCGGCCGGTTGGGCCCTGGCGCCAGGCTCTCCACATGTCGACACGGGTGTGGATTCGGCTGTCCACGTCGTCCGTCGGTGGCGGTGCGCGGCCGCGCCCGCCCTCGTCGCGCTGCTGCTCGTCGCCCTTCCCGCCGGGCGGGCGGCGGCGCAGACGGAGGGCGCGCTTCGGGGACGCGTAACCGATCGGCATTCCGGTGCCGCGGTGGCCGGCGCCCGGGTGCTGCTGCTCCCCGGCGGACGCGGCGCGGTGGCCGATGCCGACGGCGCGTACGTGGTGCGGGCCCTGCGGCCGGGTGTCTACCGGGTGATCGTGGCCGCGCCCGGATTCCGGGAGGTCGAGCGGGACAGTGTCCGCATCGTGGGCGGCCAGACCGTCGTGCTCGATGTCGCGCTGTCGCTCCAGGCCGTGCCGGTGCCGGAAATCGTCGTCGAGGGACGCCCGGATCCCGTGCTGGATCCGCGCGCCGTCGCAACCAGCCAGACGATCACGGCCGAGGATCTGCGGCAGCTGCCCGTGAGCACGGTCGAAGAAGCGGTCGCGATTCAGGCCGGCGTCGTGGGCGGCTCCTACCGCGGAGGGCGGATCGGCCAGGAGCTGGTGATCGTCGACGGCCTGGGGGTCAAGAACCAGCTGGACGCGGCCGGGGGCGTCCTGGGTCTCCGCATCCCGCCCGCAGTGCTCCAGGAGGCGTCGGTCATCACGAACGGCTTCTCTGCGCGCTACGGCCAGGCGCTGTCGGGCGTGGTCACCCTGGTGACCCGAGACGGACCCGACCGGCTGGCGGGGGCGGCGGGGTATGAGACGGATCGCCCGCTCGGCAACGGCGGAGATTACGGGCTGGACCGCGTGACGGCCGCCGTGGGCGGCCCCGTGGTGGGCCCGGCGCGGTTTCTCCTGGCGCTCGACGCGAGCGCCCGCGTGGACGACGATCCGGTCAATGCCCCACCGCCCGCGGACTCGCTCGATCCGCGGTTCGCCGCGCCCTGGCTGTTGCCGCACAACGCGGGCGAGGCGCTCGACCTCTTCGGCAAGCTCACCCTCCCACTCGGCGCCCGGCACACCGTGCGGCTGTTGGGCGCCGGCTCCGATCAGCGACGACTGCTGTTCGATCCGGTGCTCAAGTACGAGCCCGATCGCGGACCGGCGCAGGAGGTGCGGGGGCGGCTGGCGTTGGGGCACTATCAGTTCGCGTCGCGCCCGGACTCCACGGGTGCCTTCGTGCTGGACCTCCGGGTGGGGTACTTCGCGAAAGAGGCGTTGCGGGCGCCGCTCCTCGCCCCGCCGGACTACGCGTTCGGGGCGTTCTCGCTGGGCGGATTCGACTTCGCCGGCGCGGACCTCGCGCGGGCCCGCGACACGGCGGCGGCCGCGGCGTCGATCCCCGGCTTTGCGGCCCCCGAATTCTCGACCGCCACGCCGTGGGGGGTGCCGGCGTTCTTTCTGACAGATTCGGACCGGGGCGAGCTGGCGTGGAACCGATTCCGCGAGTGGCGTCTGCGGGCGGACGGGTTCTATGGACGCGGTCCGGCCACCGACATCCGTGTCGGCGGGGAGTACGTCCGGCAGCACGTGGCGACGTTCGCCCGGCTCGAGTCGTACCGCTCGGTGGCCGACGGGGCGCCACCGCCGACGACGTCGGTCTTCTCGCCGTTCGCGGCCGCCGGCTACGCGGAGCTGGTCCAGCGGCTCAGCGACCTGACCGTCACCGTGGGGGTACGGGCCGACGCGTTCAACGCGCGTGGGGCCGGCGACGCGGCGCTGGGCGAAACCCAGGTCCTGCTGAGCCCCCGGGTCGCGGCCGCGACGTCACTCGGCACGGCCACGGTGGTCGCGAGTATCGGGCGCTTTGCCCAGCCCCCCGACTTCCAGTATCTCGTCGCGGCGGCGTTCGACGACACGCTGCGGACCGGCCGATTCCGTCGCGGCAATCCGCAGCTGGGCTTCGAGACGGCCACGCAGTACGAGATCCAGGTCCGGATCCGGACGGCGCGGGCCACGGCGGTGCGCGTCGGCGCCTACGTCAAGCGCCTGGACGGGCTGGTGGCCTCGGTACCGGTCGGGCTCGATCCCGACAGTGCCATCTTTGGGAACGCGGATTTCGGCACCGTGCGCGGCGCCGAGGTCGTGTTCGAGCGCACCGACGCGGATGGCATCGGGGTTCGGCTCAGCTACGTGCTCCAGCGGGCCGAGGCGACGGCGACGAACGCGCTCGACTTCTATCGCCGCCTGCGGATTTCCCCGGTCGGCGACACGATCATCCCCGCGGTCGTGGAATTCCCGCTCGACTACGATCAGCGCCACACGCTGATCGCGGTGCTGCGGGCCCGGACGCCCGCGGGGTCGCCGCGACTGCTGCGCGGGCTCGAGGCGGGGGTCGTGGCCCGCTGGGCCAGCGGGCTGCCGTTCTCGCGCACCACCGCCGCGGGGGATTCGCTGCTCGGGCTGCCCAACAGCCACCGGCTCCCGAGCCAGTACGGCATCGACCTGCGGGTCGGCAAGCACGTCACCCTGGGCGCGCTACGCCTGACGACGTTTGCCGACGTGCGGAACCTCACGGGGCGACGCACGATCGTCGCGGTGCGGCGCGATACGGGATCGCCCGCGGCCGGCGATCCGCAGATCGACGCGCTCGCGCAGGAAGCGTACGCGGCGCGCCCGGACCCGATCCCGTACGAGTCCCCCGCGTATCGACCCGAGGCCGATCTCGATCGGAACGGCCTGATCGAGGGGCCGGGCGAGTTGCTGCCGCTGTTTCAGCGCGCGGCGCGCGATTTCCTTCAACCGCTGTTCGCGTACGGCCCACCGCGGCTCGTACGGCTCGGCCTGCAGGTGGGGTTCTGATGGCTCGATCCCGACCGTCGCCTCCCGGAGGCGTGCGTGCGCCGCTGCCGGGATTTCAGCGCACGAAGATCGTCGCCACGATCGGCCCGGCGTCGGACGACCCGGCCGTGCTGCGCGGCATGATGGACGCGGGCCTGGACGTAGTGCGGGTGAACAGCTCTCACGGCACGGCGGAGCTGCGCACGCGGTGGATGCGAACGGTGCGCGAGGTGGCGGCGGCGGCGGGGCAGCACATTGGACTGCTGGTGGACCTGCAGGGGCCGCGCATTCGGGTCGGGACGCTCGCGGCGCCGCGCACGCTCGTGGAGGGCGGCACGGTGGTCTTCGCGCCGGAGGCCGAGGCCGCGGGCGACGAGATCCCGACGACCTACGAGGCCCTGGCGCAGGACGCCCGGCCGGGCGCGCGCATCCTGCTGGACGACGGCCTGCTCGCGGTGGAAGTGACCGAGGTCCGGAGTCCCCGGGTGGTAGCGCGCGTGCGGCACGGCGGCGTCTTGCGGGGCAAGAAGGGGATGAACCTGCCCGACGTCCGGGTGAGCGCCCCGGCGGTGACCGCCAAGGACCGGGACGACATTGCCCGGGCCGTGGAGCAGGGCGCCGACTACATCGGCATCAGCTTCGTGAGCCGCCCGGAGGACGTGGAAGAAGTGCGTCGCCTGGTGCCCGGGCACGTGCGGCTCGTGGCCAAGATCGAGCGGGCGGCGGCGCTCGAGCGGCTGGCGGACATCGTGCAGGCCGCGGACGCCGTGATGGTGGCCCGCGGCGATCTGGGAGTGGAGCTCCCGTACGAGGAAGTGCCGCTTGCGCAGAAGCGGCTGATCCGTCTGGCCATCCGCCAGGGGCGCGCCGTGATCACGGCCACGCAGATGCTCGAGTCGATGGTGGAGAACCCGCGCCCGACGCGCGCCGAGGCGTCGGACGTGGCCAACGCGATCCTCGACGGGACGGACGCCGTCATGCTCTCGGCCGAGACCGCGATCGGCCGGTACCCGGTCGAGGCCGTGGCCGCGATGGCGCGGATCATCCGCGAGATCGAGCGGGCCGTGGTCGATGAGATGATTCCCACGCCGCAGCGGCGCCGCAGCGATCCGCGCGGCCCGGCCCCCTCCGTCGAGGACGCCATTGCGGCGGCTACGACGGCGGCGGCGGACATGCTCCGGGTGCCGGCGATCCTCTGCTTCACGAAGAGCGGGTTCACGGCGCGGAAGATCGCCGCGCTCCGCCCCGTGGCGCCCATCGTGGGGCTCTCGACCGACGCCCGCACGTGCCGGCATCTGTCGCTCATCTGGGGGATCGTCCCCGAGCGGGCCGAGCACGTGCCGGACTACACCGCGATGCTGGACGTGGCGCGCGACACCTTGCTGGAGAAGGGCTACGCGAAGAGCGGCGACCTGATCGTGGTGACGGCGGGCGTGCCGTTCGAAGTACCGGGGACGACGAACCTCCTCAAGGTGGAGGTGGTCTAGCCCGTGCGGCTCGTCGTGCTGGGATCCGGTACGTCGTTCGGTGTGCCGGTCCTCGGATGTGACTGCGCGGTCTGCCGCTCGGACGATCCGCGCGATCGGCGCACCAGGGTCGCCGCGCTGGTCGAGTCGGCCGACGGACGGCGCCTGCTGATCGACACGCCCCCGGAAGTGCGCCTGCAGCTGCTCCGGGCCGGTGTCGGCTCCGTGGACGCGGTGCTCTACACCCACGATCATGCCGATCACGTGCACGGGATCGACGATCTGCGTGCCATGACGGGTCGGGGCCAGACCCTGCCCGTGTATGGCTCCGCCGACACCCTGGCACGTCTGGCGGCGCGGTTTCCGTACATCTTCGACCGGGCCGTGCGCCCGCCGCCCGGCACGTCGAAGCCCGAGCTCGTACCGCGCGTGCTCGAACCCCTGCGCGACGAGTCGATAGCGGGATTCTCGGTGGTGCCGCTGCCGGTGCCACACGGGGACGTGGAGGTGCTCGGCTACCGGGTCGGGGCGGTGGGCTACGTCACCGACGCCAAGCTGGTGCCGGCCGAGTGCCTGACGCGGCTCCGCGGCGTGCGCGTGCTGGTGCTCAACGCGCTGTTCGAGCGGCCGCACCCGACGCATCTCTCGATCCCCGAGGCGATTGCCGTGGCGCGGACGGTCGGCGCCGAGCGGACGATTCTCACCCATCTCACGCACCGGCAGACGCACGCGTTGCTGGCGGCACGGCTGCCCGTGGGGGTCGAACCGGCGTATGACGGGCTCGAGGTGGTGTTTTGACGGCGTTTTCGCCGTACCGTACATTCGTAGGGGGAGAACCCGAGGTGCACCAGATCGTGGACTTGGCGGCGACAGCCGCGGTCCGCGTCGTGACGAGGAGGATGAGATGGGCCATCGGTACGAAGAGCAGCCCGTAGTGGTGATCGAGCGATCGGGCGGCGGTGGCATCGGCGCGTTCCTGGCGGGGGCGGCGGTCGGCGCGGCGTTCGCGCTGCTGTTCGCGCCCCAGTCCGGCGACGAGACCCGGGCCGCCATTCGCGCGCGCGCCCATCGGCTGCGTGAAGACGCGGAAGACCGGCTGGACGACCTCAAGGAAGCGGTCGAGTCCGGCTATGCGCGCACGAAAGCGAACGTCGAGGCGGGACTGCAGCACGCCCGCCAGTCGCTGGATCAGCGGCGCGAGGGGGCGCGGGACGCGGTGGACGCCGGGCGGTCGGCGGTCCGGACGGCGCGCGACGAGCTGGAGCGCCGGCTCGCCGAGGCGCGCAGCAAGCGGCAGGAGGTTGGCGCGGACGCCGAGACGGACGCCTAGCCCCCGTGCGGGGCTCAGGTGCCCCACCGTCCGCCTCGCGCGGGTGGGCGTTCTCACCGTTCGGCTTCCTGCGACGGGTGTTCCTCGGCGGGTACGAGGACAACATCCCGTTCCTGGCGAGCGCCCTCACGTTCGACGCGCTACTCTGGACGCTGCCGCTGCTGCTGGTCGCCCTGGCCATCTTCGGTTACGTGATCGGGACGGGCGCGGAGGCCGGGGCGGAGGTCCGCGCCGTCCTCGCCCAGTTCCTGCCCGCCACGCCCGATGACAGCCGTCCGTTCGCGGCCGTCGAAGACGCGCTGGTGAGCGTCGTCCGCAGCCGGGCCCAGCTCTCCATTTACGGCGTTCCCTTCTTCGTGTGGCTCTCGTGGCGGCTGTTCGGATCCGTGCGGGCCGCGCTGAACGAAGTGTTCGACACCGAGGAAACCCGTCGCTGGCACGTTGGGAAGGCCATCGATCTCGGGCTCGCCCTCACCGCCGCCGTGCTGATCACCGCCAACACCGCTATGACCATTCTCGTGCTGCGGGCCCCCTGGGTGGGTCGATTCGCGGCGGGCCTGTCCGCGTACGTGATGGCGACCCTGTTGTTCTTCATCGTGTACACGGTCGCGCCAAGCCGGAAGGTGCCGTGGGACACGGCGCTCGTGGCCGCGCTGTTCGCCTCCCTCGGGTTCGAGCTCGTGAAGCGACTCTACGGTCTCTATCTCCTCCAGTTCGCGACCTTCGACCGGGTGATCTCGAATCAGAACGCCGTGGCCCTGCTGCTGTTCGTGCTGTGGGTCTACACCTCGGCGATCATCTTCGTGGCCGGGGGCGAGGTGGCGGAGACCTACGATCTGGCGCGCCGCCAGCGCGAGCAGCGCGCGCTGCTCGCGTGAGCCCCCTCGATCTCCGCAGCGATACGGTGACCCGCCCGTCGGCCGCGATGCGGCGGGCGATGGCCGAGGCCGAGGTCGGGGACGATGTCCTCGACGGCGATCCCACCACCGGCCGGCTCGAGGCCCGCGTGGCGGAATTGCTGGGGCACGAGGCGGCCCTGTTTTTCCCGTCGGGGACGCAGGCCAATCAGACCGGGGTCGGGTTGCAGGCCCGCCGCGGCCAGGAGATCGTGCTCGAGGCGAACGCCCACCTGTTGCATTACGAGATGGGGGCCCTCCCGGGCCTGTGGGGCGTCCAGCCCCGCCCCGTCCCCACGCCGGATGGGCTGCTGACGGCGGAGCTCGTCGAGCAGGCCATACGGCCGGCGTCCCCGCACGTGCCGCGAACCTGTGGCATCGCGGTCGAAAACACCCACAACGCCGCCGGGGGCCAGGTGATGCCGGTTGCCACCCTGGCGGCCATTCGCCGGGTGGCCGACGGGCACGCCCTACCGCTGCATCTCGACGGAGCGCGACTGTGGAACGCCGCTGCGGCGCTCGGCGTCCCGCCAGCCACGCTCGGCGCGCTGGCCACCACCGTCATGGTGAGTTTCAGCAAGGGCCTCGGCTGCCCGGTGGGGTCATGTCTCGCGGGGTCCCGCGACCACATGCGCGAGGCGTGGACCCTGCGCAAGCGCCTTGGCGGCGGCATGCGGCAGTCGGGGATCCTCGCCGCCGCCGCGCTGTACGCGCTGGAGCACACCCTGCCCCGGATCGGGGACGACCATGCGGCGGCGCGGGCGCTCGCCGAGCGACTCGCGGACCATCCGCACGTGCGCGTCGTGGCCCCGGCGACGAACATCGTCATGCTCGATCTGCTGCGGGATCGCGCCGAAGACGTCGTGCCCCGGCTGGCCGCGGCGGGCGTGCTCGTGGTGCCCTTCGGCCCAACCCGCCTGCGGGCGGTCACCCATCTCGACGTGACCGCGGACGACGCCGCGCGAGCCGGCGACGTGCTCGCCCGCGTGCTCGCGTAGCGCATGCGATTCGATGCGGCGGCGGCGCGCCCGGCTGGCCACCGGGACCCGTGGCGGATGCTCTCCGGCGTTCAGTTCTTCGTGTTGTCCTTCGCCGCGCTCGTCACCGTCGGCGCGGCCGGATTGCTCGTGCTGCCCGGGTTGTACACGGGTCCACGGCTCGGCCTGGTCGACGCGGTCTTCACGGCCGCGAGCGCCGTGTGCGTCACTGGCCTGATCGTCGTCGACACCGCCACGTATTTCACCCGGTGGGGGCAGCTCTGGTTGCTGCTCCTGATCCAGGCGGGCGGGCTGGGCATCCTGACGTTTGCGACCCTGATCATCCGGTTCCTCGGACGGCGGAGTGCGCTCGAGGTCGAGACGGCGGTCGGAACCGGCGTCGCGGCCCAGCTCGGCGACCCGCGCCGCCTGCTGCGGGCCGTGGTGACGCTCACGCTCGGCATCGAGGCGATCGGGGCGGTCGGGTTGTGGCTGCTCTGGCGGGGCCCGCTGGGCGCCGGCCCGGCGGTCTGGCACGCGGTGTTCCACGCCATCTCGGCCTTCTGCAACGCGGGGTTCTCGACCTTCGGCGACTCGCTCGTCGGCTGGCGCGGCTCGATGCCCGTGCTCCTGTCGGTGAGCGCCCTGGTCGTGCTGGGCGGTCTCGGCTTCGTCGTGCTCGAGGATTTGCGCGCCCGCTATGTCGTCCGGCGGGTGCGCCGTGTCACCCTCCACACGCGGCTCGTCCTCGTGACGAGCGCCATCCTCGTGGTCGGCGCGACGGTCGTCTTCTATGGCTTCGAGTCCGGGCACACGCTGCGCGATCTGGGGCCGATCCCGCGATGGACGAACGCCCTGTTCATGGCGATCACCCCACGGACGGCCGGCTTCAACAGTGTGGATTACGGGCAGGTGTCGAACCCCTCCATGGCCCTCACGGTGGGGCTGATGCTGGTCGGCGGGTCGCCCGGCTCGACGGCGGGAGGCATCAAGACCACCAGCGTCGCGCTGCTGGTCCTCCTGCTCATCGCGCGCCTGCGCGGCGACCGCCGGGTCTCGGTGGCCGGCCGCACGGTGCGGGACGAGACCACGCAGGCCGCGGCGGGACTGGTCGTGGGCGCGATCGCCATTCTGGCGGCGGCCACCTTCTTGCTCCTGTTGAGTGAACCGCCGGCCGCGGCGACCGATCGCGCGGACTTCGCGCGCCTCATATTCGAAGCGCATTCGGCGTTCGGCACCGTCGGCCTGACGATGACCAAGACGGCCGAGCTCTCGCCCGCCGGCCGGATCATCATTACCGTCCTCATGTTCGTGGGGCGCGTCGGCCCGCTCAGTCTGGCGGCGGCCATGGCGCTGGCGCAGGGTCGGCGTCGCGACTTCCGGTACGCGCACGAAGACGTGGCGGTGGGCTAACCCGCCCGTAGGAGAGACCATGCAGCGCTTCGTCGTGGTGGGACTCGGGCACTTTGGTGGGTGGGCGGCACGGTCGCTGTACGCTCAGGGACACGACGTCATCGCCGTGGAGCGGAGCCCACATCTCGTGGACCGGTTCCAGCATTACGTGACCGTCGCGGTCGCGGGCGACGCCACCGACCCAGATGTCCTGCGCCAGGTGGGGGCGGGGAGCGCCGACGCGGCGATCATCAGCACGGGGGAGGACCTCGCGACGAGCATTCTGGCGACGCTCGCGCTGCGGGACCTCGGCGTGAAGGACATTTACGTGAAGGTCACGAGTCCCGAGGCCGCGCGCGCGCTGGACGCGTTCGACGTGCGGGAGACGATCTTCCCGGAACGCGAGGTCGCGGATCGCCTCGCGCATCGCATCACGTCGAAGAGCGTCCTGGAGTATGTCCCGCTGGCGCCGGGGATCTCGATCCAGGAGCTGGCCATCCCGGACGGATGGCTGGGCAAGACATTGCGCGAGCTGGCCCTGCCGAGCACGTTCGGCATTCAGATCGTCGCGCTCCAGGACGTGCTCGCCGGGTCCCTCGAGGTGGTCCCCGACCCGGATCGGCGGCTGCGGGAGTCCGACGTGGCCATCGTGGCGGGGAAGGACGAGACGATTCGACGCGTGCTCCAACGGTCGGGGGGGAGAACGTGATCCGATGCGGGTGATCGTCGTCGGCGCCGGCGAGGTGGGCTACCACGTGGCCGACCGACTCGCCAAGGAACGGCACGATGTGGTCGTCGTGGACGTGGAAGCGCACCGGCTGGAATACGTGCAGAGCCACATCGACGTCGCGGTGGTGGAGGGCAGCGGCGCGAGCCCCGCCGTGCTCGAGCGGGCCGGCCTCAAGGAAGCCGGGCTGCTGCTCGCCGTGACGAGCGTGGACGAAGTGAATCTGGTCTCCTGCATGACCGCGCAGCAGCGTCCGGGACTCGTGCGCGTGGCGCGGGTCTCCAATCCCGATTTCTACGAAGAGCGCGCCCGCGTCCAGCCGGAGCTGTTTGGCGTGGACCTGCTCATCAACCCGGAGCGCGAGTTGGCACTCGAGGCGTTCCGGCTGCTGCAATCGACGGCCGCGACGGATGTGGCGGTGTTTGCGGGCGGGGCGGTGCAGCTGATCGGGCTGATGGTGACGGAGGCGGCGCCGATCGCCGGACGGTCGCTCGCCGCCATCGGCGCCGACGAGGTGGGGCGGCAGCTGCTCACCGTTGCCATCACCCGGGACGGCGCGACGATCGTGCCGACCGGCGCCACGGAGATTCGGGCAGGCGACCACATCTACATCGTGGCGGCAGCCCGGGAGATTCCTCACGCGCTGGAGCTCGCCGGGCACGAGTTGTCCGAGCTGCGGCGTGTCATGTTGGCCGGCGGGAGCGTGGAGACCTATTACCTCGCGCAGCTGCTGCAGCAGCACGGGGTGAACGCCGTGGCCATCGTGGAGGATCGCACGCGCGCCCACGAATTGGCCGAGAAGCTCGATCGGACGCTGGTGCTGAACGGCACGGTGACCGACCTGGAGCTGCTCGAGCTGGAGGGCGTCGGTGGGATGGACGCGTTCGTGTCCCTGACGGACTCCGACGAAACCAACATCATCTCGTCGCTTGTCGCCCGGCATGCCGGTGCCAAGCAGGTGATCACGCTGGTGAACCGCAGCGATTACGTGACGCTCGCGCGCCACCTCGGGCTCGACGCCGCCGTGAGCCCGCGGCTGAGCGCGGCCAACGCCATCTTGCGCTACGTCCGGCGCGGCAGCGTAACGCGGGTCGCCACGCTCAAGGACACGGAGGCGGAGGCCATGTCGTTCACGGTGGCTGGGACGAGCCCGCTGGTTGGCGTACCCCTGGCGGAGGTGAAGTTGGCGGAGGGCGTGATCGTCGGGGCGATCGTCCGGGGCCGCTCGGTGATCGTGCCCCGCGGCCGGGACGCCCTGCGCGCGGGCGACACCGCCATCGTGTTTGCGCTCCCGGGGGCGGTGGAGCGGGTCGTCCAGCTCTTTCCCTCGTGAATCTCGGCGAAGTGCTCCGAATCGTCGGCGCCCTCGTCTCGTGGACGGCGGCCGCGATGCTCCCGTGCGTGCCCTTCGCGGCGCAGGAGGCGCTGCTCGGGCCCTGGCTCTGGGCCATCGGCGTCACGGCGGGCGTGGGCGGAGGGCTGTGGCTGCTGATGCCGCGGCCGGTGTCCATCAATCCCCGCGAGGGGATCGTGATCGTCGGGCTCGGCTGGGTCGTGATTGTCCTGGCGGGCTCCTTGCCGTTCGTGTTCACGGGCGTCACGGACTCGTTCCCCGCCGCGCTGTTCGAGTCCGTCTCCGGGTTCACGACCACGGGCGCCACGGTGTTCGAGCAGATCGAGCCGCTGCCGCGGAGCATTCTCCTGTGGCGCAGCATCAGCCACTGGATCGGCGGCATGGGGATCATCGTGCTCGGGGTGGCGATCCTGCCGTACCTGGGGGTGGGCGGGGCCCAGCTGTTCCGCGCCGAAGTCCCGGGCATCACCGCCGACCGGCTCACGCCGCGGATCGCCCAGACGGCGCGGCTGCTGTGGGTCGTCTACGCCCTGCTGTCGGTCGTGCTGGCGTTCGTCTATCTCGCGCTGGGCATGACGCCGTTCGACGCGATCAACCACGCGATGAGCGCGCTGGCCACCGGCGGATTCTCGACCCGGACGGCGTCGCTGGCCGCGTTCTCGCCGGCGATCCAGTGGGTCACGGCGCTCTTCATGTTCATGGCCGGCGTGAACTTCACGCTGCACTACCAGGTGCTCACGGGGCGGTGGAAAGCGTGGTTCCTGGATCCCGAGTGGCGCTGGTACTTCAGCTCGATGGTCGGCGTGGCAGTGGTCGTGTTCGTCGCGGTCGCGCTCGACGCCGGGGACTGGTCGCTCACGACCATGCGCCACGCGGTGTTCAACGTCGCGGCGGTCCACAGCACCACGGGGTTCGCGACGGCGGACTTCGCGCGCTGGCCGTCGGTGGCGCAGGTCCTCCTGCTGGGGCTGATGTTCGTCGGCGCCATGGGCGGGTCCACCGGTGGCGGCTTCAAGATGGTGCGGGCGGCAGTGGTGGCCCAGCACACCCGCGGGGAGATCCGCAAGGTGCTGCACCCCAAGGCGATCGTCGTGACGCGGCTGGGGCGCATTCCGCTCCGGTCGGACGTGGTGCTCAACGTGCTGGCGTTCCTCGGGATGTACGTCGCCACGCATGCCCTGGGCACGGTCGTGCTGGCCGCCCTGGGGAGCGATCTCTTGACCGCCACGTCCGCCGCGCTCGCGGCCATGTCGAGCATCGGGCCGGGCCTCGCCGACGTCGGGCCCGCCGCGCACTACGGCCACCTGGGACCGGCGGCGCAGGTCGTGCTGTCCGTCCTCATGCTCCTCGGCCGGTTGGAGTTCTACACGTTGCTCGTCCTGCTGATGCCGGGGACGTGGTCACGGGGTGGCGGGCATCGGTGAGGCGCGCCCGGGTTCCGCCTCCACGCGGCAGCGAGGTCGGGAGCCGCCGGGGGATGCGGCCCCGGGCGCACGGTCTGCGGGGTGGTGATGGGCGGGAGGGTAGGGTAGCTTTCTCGTGCCCCAGGTCCGAGGGGCGCGTGCGCGCGAACCGCGTCAGGACCGTGCAGGTAGCAGCGCTAAGCGATGTCAGGTGTCGCTTCGGGGTGCCTGGGGCACTTTCACTTCTCCCATGACGCATACCGCACTCGCTCGGAAATACCGTCCCACGCGCTTCGGCGAGCTCGTGGCGCAGGGGCACGTCGCCGCCGGGCTCCGCGGGGCTGTCGGCAAGGGGCGGGTGGCGCACGCGTATCTGCTCACGGGGCCGCGCGGGGTGGGAAAGACCACGGCGGCCCGGATTCTCGCCATGGCGCTCAACTGCGAGCGCCGTGCGGAGGCCGGCGGCACCGACGGAGAGCCGTGCGGCACCTGCGAGTCGTGCCGCCGCATCTGGTCCGGGGCCGCCAATCTCGACGTCGTGGAGATCGACGCGGCCAGCAACCGCGGCGTGGATGACGCCCGCGATCTGCGCGAGCGGGCGATGTACGCCGCCAGCGCGCCCGGTCGCTTCAAGGTGTACATCATCGACGAAGCGCACATGCTCACGCGCGAGGCGTGGAACGCATTGCTCAAGATCCTCGAAGAGCCGCCGCCCAGCGTCGTGTTCGTGTTTGCCACCACCGAGCCGCAGAAGATCGCCAACACGGCCGCACCCGTCCTGAGCCGCGTTCAGCGGTTCGATTTCCGCCGCATCGGTCCGCAGGCCGTGAGCGACCGGCTCCGGCAGGTGGCCACGGCGGAAGGCGTCACGGTGGAGGACGACGCGCTCGTGCTCATCGGTCGGGTCGCCGCCGGGGGCATGCGCGACGGACTGTCCTTGCTCGACCAGGCGCTCACGTTCGGCGAGGGGCCGGTCACGGCGGGTCGGGTGCGGGAGGCGCTGGGGCTGATCGACGACGAGCTCTACGCCGAGCTGCTCGACGCCGTGGCGGCGCGCCGGGCCGAGTGGGTGTTTCCCTACGTCGCGCGCCTGGTGGAAGCCGGGGCGGACCTCGCGGAGTTCGTGAACGGACTCGGCGAAACGCTGCGCGCGATGATGATCTGCAAGCTCGGCGGTGAGGCCCACGGGGTCACGGAGACGCTGCGGCAGACCATCGACCGCGCCCACGACCGGTTCGCGAGCGGCGACGTCCTGCGCATGCTGCATCTGCTGCAGGAGACCGAGACGGCCATCCGACGCAGCCCCAACGCGCGGCTCTACGTCGAGACCCTGTTGCTGCGCTACGTGCTGCTCGACCGCACGGTGGCGCTCGAAGACGTCCTCGACGCGCTGGGGCACCCCTCCGGGCCAGCGCCGGCGCCGCCGGCGCCCGCCCCGGGGCCAGGCGCCCGGTCGGGACGCAGCGGGGGTGGGACGCTGCTGCGCGACGGTGGGGGGCGCGCGGCGCCCACCCCCGCCCCCGCGGGTCCGGCACCCGCCCCCGGCGCCCCGCCGCCCGCCGCCGACGCCCTCCCGGGGCTCGACGAACTCCGGGCGGCGTGGCCGCAGGTGGTGGCGAGCCTGGAGCAGCGGCGCCCGATGGTGGCCGCCGCGCTCACCCACGCGGTCCCCGCGCAGAGCGCGGGGCGTGAACTCACCCTCGAAGTCACGGAGGGCGACGTTCACCTCGAGGGGCTCGAGCGCAACCGCGGGGAGATCGAAAGCGCCGTGCGCAGCGTGTTCGGCGCGCCCGCGCGGGTGACGTTCCGGGCCGGGGCGCGCGCGCGCGCCGGGGGTGCGTCGGGCCCCGCCGGGAGCGGTGGCCAGCGGCTCGATCAGCAAACGGATCGCGCGCAGCGGCTCAAGGCCTATCGTGCGAAGGACCAAGCACTTGACGCGGTCGCCGATGCGCTCGATCTGGAGCTGCTGGACTAGCTTGCGGGGTCCCCGGGGAGGGCGGTAGCTTGCACGAGGGTTTCAAGGGGCCTATGGCGGATTTCTCGCAGTTGTTGCAGCTCGGACAGCAGATGCAGGGCCGGCTGTCGCAGATGCAGACCGAGTTGCTCCAGCGCACCATCACCGGGTCGGCGGGTGGCGGGCTCGTGACGGTGACCGTGGACGGCCGCGGGCACGTGCGGGCCGTGCGGATCGATCCGGCCGCGACCGCCGATGGTGACGTGGAGATGCTCGAGGATCTGGTGCTGGCCGCCGTTGCCGATGCGCAGCGGCGGGCGGAAGAATCGTATCGCGAAGAGCTGCGCAAGGCGACCGGAGGGTTGCCGCTCCCCTTCCAGTTCCCGCTCTAGGTCGGCGTGTCGGTCATCGAGGAGCTCACGGCGGAGCTCGCAAAGCTCCCGGGCATCGGCCGGAAGACCGCGACGCGCCTGACGTACCACTTGCTCAAGCAACCGGCGGCCACCGTGACGCGCCTGGCGGAGACGATTCGGGCGGTCGGCGAGCGCGTGCACCCGTGCACGGTCTGCGGCAACCTGAGCGAGGTGGAGCCGTGCCCGATCTGCGCGGACCCACGGCGGGACGGATCGGTCGTCTGCGTGGTCGAGGAAGCCTCGGACATCGGACCGATTGAGCGGACCGGTGCCTACCGCGGCTTGTACCATGTGCTGGGCGGGCGACTGTCGCCGCTCGACGGCGTGGGACCGGACGATCTGCGGGTCGACGCGCTGCGGTCCCGCCTCGGCAACGGGTCGCACGTGCGGGAAGTGATCCTCGCCACGAATCCCTCGATGGAGGGCGAGGTGACGGCGACCTTCGTCCGGGGCGTGCTGGCGGCGACCGGTGTGCGGGTCACGCGGATCGCGCTCGGCCTGCCCATGGGAGGCGAGCTGGAGTATGCGGATGGGGTGACGATCGCGCGCGCGCTGGCCGCGCGGCGCGAGATGGGGGAGGGATGAGCACGCGGCTCAAGGTGCTGCTGACGGCACTCGGCCTGGGGGTGGTCGTCGGCGTCGTCCTGGCGCAGCAGTCCATCAACCGATACCGACGCGCGCTGTTCAGCGGCCGGCCGCTCAAGCGGCTGTCCGCGCTCGGCTATCTCAGCGCGCATCCCAGTGTCGAGACCGTCCGCCTCCTGCGCGACTACATTGCGTGGGAACAGCAGCCGATGCTGCGGCGGCGCGCGGAGACGATCGCGCGGCGCATGGAAACCAAACTCGCCTGACGCGGGGGGGCGATGACTGGTGCCGCCACCTGGTCGCTCGGGGAAGGTGATTACGTCCGCCTGACCGAGCACCTGCAGGACCTGCTGCGGGAGTCGAACGCCCGGTGCGCCCTGTTGGTGGACCGCACCGGCCAGCTCCTCGCCAATGCCGGCGAGGAGCTCCAGTTCGACCCCACGGCGTTCGCGTCACTGACGGCGGCCGATTTCAGCGCCAACGATCAGCTCGCCAAAATGATCGGCGAGCCGGAGTTCGCCTCCCTCTTCCATCAGGGCGAAAAAGAGTCGATGTACCTGGCCGACATCGGGCGCCGGGTGATCCTGGTCGTGCTGTTCGATCAGCGTACCACCGTCGGGCTCGTGCGGCTGCGCGTGAAGCAAACCGTGGGAGATCTCGCCCGTCTGTTCGACGAGGTGTTCAAGCGCGCCACCCAGCCGGGACAGGCGCGGCGGCCCCTGCTCGAGGGCGCCGACGATGAGATCGACAAGCTCTTTGGGGACTGAGACGAGGCTCGAGCGCGCATGTCGATGATCAACTACGCTTCCCGCGAGATCAACTGCAAGTTGGTCTATTACGGGCCGGGGCTCGGCGGGAAGACAACCAACCTCGAGCACATCTACAGCAAGGTCGCGCCGGATACCCGCGGGAAGATGGTGTCGCTCGCGACCGAGACCGAGCGGACGCTGTTCTTCGACTTCCTGCCGGTGGACCTGGGCACCGTGCGCGGGTTCAAGACCCGGTTCCACCTGTATACCGTGCCGGGGCAGGTGTACTACAACGCGTCGCGCAAGTTGATCCTCAAGGGCGTGGACGGGATCGTGTTCGTCGCCGACAGCCAGGTCGAGCGCATGGAGGCGAACATCGAGTCGATGCAGAACCTGTACGACAACATGGCCCAGTACGGCTATGACCTGACGCGGCTCCCGTTCGCCGTGCAGTACAACAAGCGCGACCTCCCCAACGCCGCTCCGGTCAAGGACCTGCAGGCCGCGCTCAATCCCGGCTGGCCGGTTGACGATCCCGTACGGCAGCGCGAAACCGCGGATCCGTATCATCCCGGCGACCAACTGGTGTATCAGCTCGACGGCACCTGGATCGAGCGGGCGCCGTACTTCGAATCAGTCGCCATCAGCGGCGAGGGCGTCTTCGACACCCTGAAAGCGGTGGCGAAGCTGGTGCTCAAGACCCTCAGCTGAGGGGCGGCGGTGCTCTGGACGCTGCCGAACATCCTGACGCTCGCCCGGATCGCGCTGACGCCGGTCATCGCGCTGCTGCCGTTCATCCAGGGGTGGGTTCCCAAGTTCATCGCGTTTCTGGTGTTCCTCGCGGCGGCGATCAGCGACATCTACGACGGCCGCCTCGCGCGCCGGCGGGATCAGGTGACCGACTTGGGCACGCTGCTCGACCCGCTGGCCGACAAGCTGCTGCTCGTCGCCACCCTGATCCCGATCTACTGGATCACCCGCTACAGCTGGCGCGAATACGCCATCCCCTGGTGGGGCAACCTCCCGGTGTGGGTGCTCGTGCTGCTGCTGGGGCGCGAGGCGTTCATGACCGGCTTCCGCTGGTGGGGGAAGCGGCGCGGGGTGGTGATCGCGGCCCAGCGGGCCGGCAAGCTCAAGACGATCGTGCAGGACGTTTTCATCGGGGCCACCATTCTCTGGTTCGCCTGGAAGGACCTCGCGACGGTGCGCGGCTGGCGTCGCGGCTGGCTCGGAGCGATGTGGGAGCAGTTCCACGGAGCGGTGGTGGCCGTGACGCTCGCCATCGCCGTCGTCATCACGCTCCTCTCTCTCGCGCTCTACCTCTACCGTTACCGCGATCTGTTCCGCGCGTCGGCGTCCCGAGGCGATGGACCTTGAGCTGGTGACGATCGGTACCGAGCTGCTGCTCGGGCACACGATCGACACCAATGCCGCCGACTTGGGGCGGACGCTCGCCGCGCTGGGCGCCCGCGTGCAGCGGCGGACGGCCGTGGCGGACGACGCGACGGCCATCGCCGACGCCGTGCGCGCGGCGCTCGCGCGAAGCGGATTCGTGATCACGACCGGCGGACTCGGGCCGACGCGCGATGACGTCACCAAGCGGGCGGTGGCCGACGTGGTGGGCGTCGGGCTCGAGACCGACACCGCCTACCTGGAGCGGCTCGAGCAGCGCTGGCGGCAGCTGGGGCGGGCGGGCCCGATGCCGGCGGCCAACCGGACTCAGGCGCAACACCCGGCGGGAGCGACGCTCCTTCCGAATCCGCGCGGCACCGCGCCGGGCATCTGGCTCGAGAGCCCGGCCGGCACGGTGGTCATGCTCCCGGGCGTGCCGCACGAGATGCGCGGGCTGCTCGTGGAGCAGGTGGCTCCCCGCCTCGCCGCGCGAGCCGGCCGGGTCGACGTCACGCGCTCGCGGGTGGTGCGCACGACCGGGGTGGCGGAATCGGCGCTCGCGGATCGGCTCGGTTCGCTGGAAGCGACCCTGCGCCCGGCGACCCTCGCGTACCTCCCCTCGTTTGACGGGGTGGATCTGCGGCTCACGGTCTGGGGCCGGCCGGCGGCCGAGGCGGACGCCGTGCTCGGGCAGGGCGTCGACCTGCTGCGGGCCGCCACCGGCGAATGGTGCTACGGCGAGGAGGAGACGGACCTCGCCGCGGTGGTGCTCGAGTTGGCGCAGGCGGCGGGCGTCCGTCTTGCCGCGGCGGAATCGTGCACCGGTGGGCTCGTGGCCGGCCGTCTCACGGCCGTGCCGGGAGCCTCGGCGACCTTCGTCGGCGGTGTGGTGGCGTATGCCGACGCCATCAAGACGGCGCAGCTCGGCGTGTCGGACGCCATTTTGGCGGCGCACGGGGCTGTCAGCGAGGCGACCGTGCGGGCCATGGCGACGGGGGTGGGTGCCCGGTTCGGCGCGACCGCGACCGTGGCCGTCTCGGGCATTGCCGGTCCGACGGGGGGCACGCCGGAGAAACCGGTCGGCCAAGTGTGGCTTGCAGCCATGTGCGCCGATCGGGTACATGCCGTGTGCGTCGGGCTCCCCGGCGACCGGCACGAAATCCGCGCCCGCGCGGCCCAGGCCGCCCTCGATCTCCTGCGACGGGTGCTGAGCGCCTCGCGCGATCGCCCGCGTTAAATTGGAACGTCCGGTGTAACCGGCGGGCGGCGGCCCGCGTAGGAGCAAGCACGATATCATGGCCAAGCGACACGACGCACCAGAGCTGCCGGAGGCGTTCGAGCCCGGCGCCCCCGACGAGATCCCCGAGGGCGTGGTGGCGGAGCCCGAGCGGCCGGCGGAGCCGGCGACGGACACCGGGACGGACGAGGCCGCGGCGCTGGCGGCCGAGCTCGACGCGCTCAAGGACCGGCATCTGCGCCTCGCCGCTGAATATGACAATTTCCGGAGGCGGACCGCCCGGGAACGCCTCGAGCTGCGCGCCCGCGCGCAGGCGGACCTGGTGGCCGGGCTGGTGGACGAGCTCGACGACCTCGGCCGGGTGGCGGATCTGGATCCCGCCACGTCGGCGGTGCGCGACGTGATCGCGGGCGTCGAGCTGGTGGAGCGCAAGGTGCTGAAGCAGCTGGAGGCCGCGGGCCTCGAGCGCGTGGCGGAGCCAGGGGTGCCGTTCGATCCCGAGCAGCATGAGGCGATCGGCGCCGTCCCGGCGGCGCGCCCGGAGGACGATCACACGGTCGCCACGATCCTGCAGGTCGGCTACCGATTCGGCGGCCAGCTGCTGCGCCCCGCCCGGGTGCAGGTCAGAATCTGGTCGGCGCCGGACGCGGAGGACGCCGCCGCCGGCGAGTCCTAGCATGCCTCCCTCGAAGGATTACTACCGCGTACTGGGCGTGGCCGACAAGGCCGGGGCCGACGAGATCAAGAAGGCATACCGGCGGCTGGCCAAGAAGTACCACCCCGATGCCAACCCCGGCAATCCGTCCGCCGCGGAGCGCTTCAAGGAGATCTCCGAAGCGCACGCGGTGCTGAGCGACCCCGAGAAGCGCAAGCAGTACGACCTCATGCGGAAATACGGCGCCTTCGCGGGGGTCGGATCGCGCGGCTCGGGGCCGGCCCGGCCGCGCGGCGAGGAGTTCGATTTCACGCGCGGGTTCGACGCGTTCGGCGGGCTGGGTGATCTGTTCTCGTCCATCTTCGGGCGAGGGCGGCGGGCGGAAGAGGCGGCGACGATCGAGGTGGCCGCGACCGTCCCGTTCCGGGTGGCGGCCCTCGGCGGCAAGGTCCCCATCACGATTCCCGTCACCGAAGCCTGCCCGGTGTGCGGCGGCTCCGGCGCGGCGCCGGGCGCCAAGGTAACGATCTGTTCCGAGTGTCAGGGGCGGGGCGAGGTCACCTTCGGGCAGGGCGCCTTCGCGGTGAAGCGGCCGTGTCCCGCCTGCCGCGCCCGCGGGCGCGTGGCGAGCGAGGCGTGCGGCCGCTGTGCGGGGCAGGGGGAGGTGGCGGTCGAGCGCCGAATCATGGTCAACGTGCCGGCCGGGATCGACACGGGCCACCGGCTGCGCATCAAGGGGCAGGGGCAGCGCGGCGGCAGCGGGACCGTGGGCGACGTGCTCGTGACGCTCACGGTCGAGCCCGACGCGTTCCTCCGACGGGAGGGCAACGACCTTCACTGCACGGTCCCGATCAATCTCGCGCAGGCCGCGTTCGGCACGCGGGTACGCGTGCGCACCGTGGAAGGCAAACGGGTCGTGCTGCGGATCCCGCCCGGCACGCAGCCCGGCCGCCGGTTTCGCATCAAGGGCTTGGGCATCGACCGCAACGGCCAGCGCGGGGATCAGTACGTGGAGGTTGCGGTGAAAATCCCCGAGGTGCTCACGCCGGAGCAGGAGACGCTGCTCAAGCAGTTCGCGGACGCGGCGGCGCTGAAATACTGATGTGAAACGTGAAACGACAACGGGCGCCGTTTCACGTCTCACGACCCCTCATTTCCCGCCCCATCGGGCTCCGGCCGGCAGAACCTCGCCCAAGCGATCCACCACGAACGACCCCACGTCCGTCGGGACCGACCAGCGGATCACCTCGCCCGTGGCCGGTGTCAGGGTTTGCGCCGTGAACGTGTTGTCGCCGGGGTTACCAACCAGCACATGGACCCGGCCGCGGCTGTCCTCGCTGACGTCGCTCACGAAGGCGGTGACCACCCAGGGCCACTCGACGCGCCAGCGGATGTTCCCGAAGCCGTTGTAGAGCGTGATGCTGAGGTCGGGGATGGCGTGCAGCACGCCGCCGCCGGCGCCCAGCAGGAGGCTGGGGCGCTGGCCGACCTCGACGACCGCGAACGTCGTGATGCTGTCTCCGCGCAGCGTGAGCAGCCGCCCGTCCTCGCCCTCGACCACGATCCCGCCGTCGGGCAGGACGGCGAACTGATGGGTGGTCGCGGCGATGCCCGCGAGCGGCAGCGTGCGGCGCAGCGCGCCGTCGCGCCCCAGCAGGACGACGATCGGGCGGCCGTTCTCCACGTCGGACACGTACCACGTGTCGCCCATGAGCTGGACGTGGTCCGGGTTCCGGAGCGCGCCGAGGCCGAGGGTGTCGCGCACGCGCCCGCGGCGATCGTAGCGCACGATCGCGCCGATGGCGCGCGCCGTCACCGCGACGAGGGAATCCCCGTCCGGCTCGACCGCCCGGCCCTGGAGAAAGATGGGCTCAAACGTCGAGGCCGGCGCGCCGCACCCCGTGAGAGGGGCGAGCGCGCCGGCCAGGCACGTCACGAGGAAACCGGTCCGCTTACCCGAGCACGAAGACCAGAAACGCCGGGATGAGCAGGTTGTCGAAGGCGTCGAAGATCTCGTCAAAGAAATCTCCCAGGGCGCGGAGCGCGAGCGCCTCCTCCTGCGTGAGTGGGGTGCCGTCCGGACGGCTGAACTGCGGGTTGTCCGGAGTCCCCGTGATGACCACCACGACGTCGCCATTATAACGAATCGACCCGTCGACGGTAGTCTGGTCCGCGTTCACGGTCATGGCCACGGTCTCGTTGCCGTCTGTGACTGTCAGGACGAAGGTGAGACCGGCCTGCGTGAGGTTCACCTGCAGCCGGACCGACGCCGCGCCCGACGACAGCATGTAATCAGCCGTGATGGCCGTCTGGCTCACCGTGAAGGTCAGATCGAAGTCGATCTGGTCGGTGCCGTCGGAGACGTAGCCGGCGGCGTTGAGCGAGCCGCTGGAGGTCGTGGTGACGGCCGACGCCGTGTAGTCGAGATAGGTGATCGTGCCGATCACGGCGACGATCTGCACGGCATCGGCGCTGGGCGTCGAGACGTCGATCAGGTCGAGATAGCCCACCTCGTTGAGCGGCGTGACGATCCGCCGCGCGATCGGGTCCACGGCGTACAGGATGAACCGTACGCCCGCCGACGAGGCACCCGTGCGCGTGTCGTCGATCTCGTACTGGGACGTCTGCGGGTTGTACACGTACGTCTTGCCCAGCAGGTTGGCCGGGAAGATGGCGAGCGGGCTCGCCGCGCCGAAGTTCAGCACGGCCTGCCCGAGCGACTGGAGCCGAGCGGTGGTGTTGACGTCGCCGCCCATTTCCGCCGCCGCGAACGGCGCGGCGGCCAGGGCCGGGCCCGAGAGGCTCAGGCTCGCGCCGATGATGTCCAGCGTCTGCAGGGCGGTGTTGCTGCCGAGGGATCCGACCACCGCGGCGGCGACCTGTTCTGTCTTGGTCGCGCTGAAGTTCTCGGGACCCGTCGAGTCGCTGCAGGCCGCGGCGACCACAACGAGGGTCGCGCCTGCGATGAGCTGACGGAACATCGTGCCTTCTCCTCCTTGCTGGGCCGGGCCGGCCGGCGCGGGGCACCGGTGGGGCGACGGCCATTGAGAATCTCGTCCTTACAATATAAGAACCCGCGAAGTGCGCCTGCGGACATTCGAATGGTGAGCCGTGTCACACTAGCGTCATCGGGGTGACGTGCGGACATTCCCCGGGGCCGCGCGACACGAGACGGGAGCGGAATCTCCATGATGATCGGCGTATTTGCCTCGGACGGGTTCCCGGTGCCATTGCCCGCCGGGCATCGATTCCCGATCAAGAAATACAGGGTATTGCGGGACCGCGTCGCGGCGGACCTGGACGGCCGCAGGTCGGAGCTGCGCGAGCCGGCCGCCGCCACCGATGCGGAGCTGCACCGCGTGCACACGCCCGCCTATGTACAGGCGGTGGTGTCCGGCACTCTGCCAACGACGGTGTTGCGACGGCTCGGCTTCCCGTGGTCGCCGGCCCTGGTCGAGCGATCCCGCCGGTCGGTGGGCGCTACGATCGGGGCGTGCCACTCGGCGCTCGCGGCCGGTCTGGGCGTGAACCTGGCGGGGGGTACGCACCACGCGTTTCCCGACCGGGGCGAGGGGTACTGCGTGTTCAACGACGTCGCGGTCGCGGTTCGCGCGGTCCAGGCCGAGGGCGTCGCCCGCCGCGTGCTGGTGATCGACTGCGACGTGCACCAGGGCAACGGGACCGCCGCGATCTTCCGCGGCGACTCGACGGTGTTCACGCTCGACGTGTTCGGCGCGCGCAACTTCCCCTTCGAGAAGGAGCCGAGCGACGTGGATGTGCCGCTGCCCGACGGCACGGGCGATGCCGACTACCTCGCGGCGCTGGCGCCTGCGCTCGAGCGGGCGCTCGAGACGCGTCCAGAGCTCGCGATGTACGTCGCGGGCGCGGATCCGTATGTGGACGATCGTCTGGGCCGCCTGGCGCTCACCATGGCCGGGCTCGCCGCGCGCGATCGGCTCGTGCTCGGCGGGCTGCGCCGGGCCGGCGTGCCGGTCGCGGTGGTGATGGGTGGTGGCTACGCACGAGACATCGCGGACACGGTCACGATCCACGCGGCGACCGTCCACGCCGCGCTGGACGGCGAAGAGCGCTAACTACCCCGGGTCGGCGCTTGCCCGCGGCGCGACGAAGCGGCGCCGGGCGCTGGCGAGGGCCTCGTCGTCGCCGGCGAGCACCACGGTGTCGCCCGGACGAAAGCGAAACTCGGGATTGGGCGTGTACAGGGCCTGCCCGTCCCGCACGACGGCGATCACGGTCGCCCCGGTCTGGCGGCGCAGGTCGAGGCTCACGGGATGCCCGTCGACGGCCTCGGCGCCGGCCTCCACCGCGATCATCTCCAGGCCATGGTGCTCGCCGAGATGGGCGAGCGCCTCGAGCTGCGAGGGACCGGCGGCCCGGCCGAGGGCCATGCCATAGAGCTCTACGCGGGCGCCCTCCACCTCGCGGGCGATCACGTTCGACGCGACCTCGAAGTGCCGCAGCACGCGGCTGAAGATCTCGAGCGAGGTCTCGAACTCCTCGGGAATGACCTCGTTGGCGCCCGCGTCCAGGAGATCCTGCATGGCCCGCACGTAGCGGGTGCGCACGATGATGTGCACGGTCGGGCTCGCGGCCCGCGCGGCGGCGACGCCGCGAATCTCGTCGGCCGGGGACGAGATGGCAAACACGATGGCCCGGGCCCGCTCGAGGTGCACGCGCTCGAGCACCGCAGGCCGCGTGGCGTCGCCGAACAGGATCGGCTGCAGCTCGGCCCGCGCAGCGGTCACTGTGTCGGGATTCTGCTCGAGGATGACGTACGGGACGCCCGCGCCGTCGAGCACGCGCGCCAGATTGCGGCCGTTCACCCCGTAGCCCACGATGACGACGTGATCCCGCAGGGCGTGGACGTCTTCGTCTTCCTCCTCCGACAGGACGGGCTCGGGCTGATGGGCGACACGGCAGATCGCCGTGGCCATCGCGGGCGCCGCGGCGATGACGAACGGGGCGGCGAACATCGTGATGACGGAGGCGCTGAGAAACAGCTGATAGGCGTCCGGCGGCAGCAGTCCCGCGGGGAGCGCCATGGTCGCGAGCACGAACGAGAACTCGCCCACCTGGGCGAGGCCGAGGCCCGCGACGAGGCTGGTGTGGAGCGGCCGGCGGAGGGACAGTCCGGCGGCGGCCGCGACGCCGGCCTTGAGCACGATCACGCCGACCGCGACACCCACCACCAGCGCCGGCTGTCGGGCCACGAAGGACAGGTCCAGCAGCATCCCCACCGACGCGAAGAAGATCCCGGTGAGCGTGTCCCGGAACGGGACGACATCGGAGAGGGCCTGGGCGCCGTATTCGGACTCCGAGATGACGAGCCCGGCGAGAAACGCCCCGAGGGCGAGGGACAGCCCGGCGAGCTGTGTGACGTACGCCGCCGCGATGCCGAGGAACACGATCGCGAGGGTGAACAACTCCCGACTGCGCACGCGCGCGACCTGCGCCAGCACCCACGGGATGACAGCGCGGCCTCCGAGCACCAGGACGGCCACGAGCAGGATGCTGCCGCCCACCTTGACGACCGCGCCGCCCACGGAGCCGCCGGCGCCACCGAGCAGGCCGACCAGCAGGACCAGGGGGATGATCGCGAGGTCCTGATACAGGGCGATGGGGACCACGAGCCGCCCGTCGGGGGAGTCGAGCGTCCCGCGCTCCGAGTACACCTTGAGGATGATGGCGGTCGAGGAGAGGGCGCCCAGCGCACCGAACAGCACGGCCCGTTCCACCGGTTCCCCGGCCGCCAGCGCCAGGCCCGTCACGAGAAGCAGCGTGCCGACGACCTGCACCGTGCCCCCCTGGACGAGCACGCGTCCCAGCCGGAGCACGCGACTCAGGGAAAGCTCCAGCCCGATCGCGAACAGCAGGAGTACCACGCCCATCTCGGCCAGCTCGCTCACGGACGCGGTGTCGGCGATGAGGTGCAGGCCGGACGGGCCGATTGCCACACCCGTGAGCAGGAACCCCACGATGCTCGGGATCCGAAACCGCTGAAAGAGGGCCACGACCGGAATGGCCGCCGCCACCAGGATCACGAGGTCGCGGAGCAGGGCGGGAGGATGCATGGAGAGAAAGTACGGGCTGGGGCGGCACGAGGGGCAGGGGGGCGGCGTGGCACCGGGCGCGGCAGTGGCGTAGCTTTGCGGCGTTCCCCAGCCGCGAGGATTCCGTGAAACACCCCTCACTCGTGCTGTTCGCGCTGCTGCTTGCCCTGCCGCCCGCCGGGGCGCAGGAGCCGTACCGCGCGCCGCCCGACATTGTGCGCCGCATCATGGACGCGCCACCGCTGCCGGCCGTCGAGGAGTCGCCCACGGGGACCGCCCTGCTGCTCGTGGAGCGCGAGGGACTTCCCGCCCTCGCCGACCTCGCACAGCCGATGCTGCGGCTGGCGGGGCTGCGGATCAATCCGCAGACCAACGCGGCGTTCAGGGTGCGCCTCGCGCAGGGCCTCACGCTGTACGACGTCGCGACCGGCACGCGCCGACCGATCCCCATGCCGCCGGGCGCCAGGCTGGACGACGTGTCCTGGGCGCCCGACGGGGCGCGGTTCGCGTTCACCACCACGACCGACCGCGGCGTGGAGCTGTGGGTCGGCGAGACGGCCTCGGGCGCGAGCCGGGCTGTCACGGGTCCCGAGTTGAACGGCGTTCTGGGCGCGCCCTGCACGTGGATGCCGAGTGCCACCCAACTGCTCTGCAGGCTGGTGCCGGCGGATCGCGGCCCGTTACCCCAGGCGCCTTTCGTGCCCACGGGTCCCATCGTGCAGCGCAACGAGGGCCGGGCGGCCCCGGTCCGGACGTATCAGGACCTGCTCGAGTCACCGCACGACGAGCGGCTGTTCGACCACTACGCCACGAGCCAGCTGGTGCTGCTCGACGTAACGACGGGCGCCCGGACCGCGGTTGGCTCACCGGGAATCTTCCTCCAGCACGATCCGGCCCCGGGCGGCCGGCTGCTGCTCGTCACCCGGGTCGTGCGGCCCTACTCGTATCTCGTGCCGGTGTGGTCGTTCGCGCGGGAGCTGGAGGTGTGGACCCTGCGCGGGGAACGCGCGGTGACGCTGGCGTCGCTACCCCCCGCCGAGCAGGTGCCGGTGGACGGCGTCCCGACCGGGCCACGCAGCGCGCAGTGGCGGCCGGGCGAGGAGGCGACGGTGGTCTACGTCGAGGCCCTGGACGGCGGCGACAACCGCCGGCGCGCCGAGGTCCGCGACCGGGTCGTCTCGATCGCGGCGCCGTTCACGGTGCCGGTCGAGCTCGGTCGGCTGGCGTACCGGTACGCCGGCACCCGCTGGGGCCGCGATGGGCTCGCACTGGTCAGCGAGTACGACCGGCCGACGCGGCGGATGCGCGTCTGGAAGATCGACACGCACCGCCCGGCTGCGGGGTGGCGCATCCTGATGGACCGCAGCGCCGAGGATCGCTACGGCGATCCGGGCACGCCGGTCCTGACGCGGGACGCGGCGGGGGAGACCGTGCTTCTGCAGAGCCGGGACGGCAGGTGGGTGTACCTGCGCGGGGCCGGGGCCTCGCCGGAGGGGGACCGGCCGTTCCTCGACCGGATGAACCTGGAAAACCGCAAGACGGAACGGCTGTGGCAGTCCGAGGGCGACGTGTACGAGAGCGTCGCCGCGCTGCTCGACGCGCAGGGCCGCCGCGTCGTCACCCGGCAGGAGAGCCGCACCGCCCCGCCCAACTACCTGCTCAGGGACGTGCGGAGCCGCGCGGCGCCGGTCGCCCTCACGGAGCTCGAGAACCCCGCGCCGGAGCTGGCCACGGTGCGGCGCGAGCTGCTTACGTACGAGCGCGCCGACGGGGTCGCGCTGTCGGGCACGCTCTACTACCCGACCGGCTACCAGGACGGCCAGCGCGTGCCGGTGGTCTTCTGGATCTATCCGCGCGAGTTCGCGTCGGCGGACGCGGCGGGGCAGGTGACCGGGAGTCCCAACCGGTTCGTGTTGCCGGGTGGCTCGTCCCATCTGTTCCTGCTCACGCAGGGCTATGCGGTGCTCGACAACCCCACGCTCCCCGTGGTCGGTGGGGACAGCGCGAACGACACGTACGTCGAGCAGACCGTCGCGGGGGCGAAGGCCGCGATCGACCACCTGATGGCGCGTGGCATCGCCGACGGCAACTTTGGCGTGGGTGGGCACAGCTACGGGGCGTTCGCCACGGCCAACCTGCTGGCGCACTCCGACCTGTTCAAGGCGGGCGTGGCCCGGAGTGGCGCGTACAACCGCACCCTGACCCCGTTCGGGTTCCAGAACGAGCGGCGCACGTTCTGGGAGGCCCGGGACGTGTACCTGGCGATGATGCCGTTCACCTTCGCCGACCAGATCAACGAGCCGATCCTGCTGATTCACGGGATGAACGACAACAACTCGGGCACGTTCCCCATTCAGTCGGAGCGGATGTACCACGCGCTCAAGGGGCACGGGGCGACGGTCGAGTACGTACAGCTCCCGTTCGAGTCGCATGGGTACGCGGCGCGGGAGAGCGTGATGGACGTGGTGGCGCGGATGATCGAGTGGTTCGATCGGTACGTGAAGGACGGCAAGGCGGCGAGTTGAGGGCGGTTGGGCGGGTGGCCGGTTCAGGGGTCGCGCATGCGCGCCGCGGGTGTCTAGCTTCAGGGTAGTGAGATGTGGACTGAGAATCCCAGAACGGAGGACAGACCGTGAGTCCACCGAATCGTGCAGTCGTGGATCCCCTCGCCAGGCTGCTCGCGAGCAGTTATACGCTGTACGTCAAGACGCACAATTACCATTGGAACGTCACGGGGCGGATGTTCACCACGCTCCACACGTTGTTCGAACTGCAGTACACGGAATATGCCACGGCGATCGACGAGATCGCCGAGCGAATTCGGGCGCTCGGCGGAATTCGCGCCGCTCAGCGCCGTGAAGGAGGAAACGGGCAAGCCCGGCGCGGACGATATGATCCGGAGGCTGGTCGCCGACCAGGAAGCGGTCGCCGCGGTGGCGCGCGACGTGTTCGCGGCCGCAGACGCCGCGGGCGATCAGGCGACGGCGGATCTCGCGACGCGGCGACTTGACGTGCACGCAAAGAACGCGTGGATGCTGCGCAGCCACTTGGAGTGACGTTCCTGCGCCGGCCGCGGCTCACCCTGCTCGTGGTTGCCGCTGCGGCAACCGCATGTGGTCGTCCCGATCTCCCGGAGCATGAGGTTCCGTGTCCGGGCGATGTCGTCACCGTGGCGTTCACCGGCGGGACGACACCCGACTTCCAATGGACGCCGGCCTGCCCGGTGGCCATGCTGGAGGTTGCCGACATGAGTCGCGGGGCCGAGTCGGTGTGGCGGGTCAGTGGGGAGGGCGCCAACGTCATCGTGCCCGAGGTGCGCTACGGGCAAACGCCTGCCGGTGCGGTCGAGCTCCGCGCGCCCGCACCGCTTCGGCGGGGCATCGAGTACCGTGTGACGTTGCAGCGTTGGGCTGGGGAGGGGCAGCGCGGTGGGCTCGTGGGCGGAGGGGTCGCGCGGTTCACGCCGTGAAAGAGTGCGGGTTGCCTCGGCGGCCGCCAGGGCGGCGAGCGAATCGGGCGGTGCTGGGCGGTGGGATCGTTCAGTTGGCCGGGTCGTTCAAGCTGAATCGTCGTGCCGTGAATGTGGCTCTCCCAGGTGCGTCCCGGAATGACTGGGACGCCAGCCACCCCAGCTCCCACAAGGAGGTCCGCATGACGCGATCACGCCGCCACTCCCCTCCCACGCCGTCGGCAGCATCATCGCTCGTCGGCCTGGCCGTCCTCGGCCTCGCGCTCATGTCCTGCGCGCAGGACGGGTCGACTGCGCCGGGCGAGCCGCTGCTGAGCCGGGAGGCGAGACCCGCCGTGTCGCAAGGCGAAGCGCAGACGTACGCGGCGCAGCTCCGTCCGCTGAACGGCGCGTTCAGCTACCGCCCAGTGCAGGGCATCGCCAACTTCAAGATCAAGGACGGGGTGCTCACGGTCCGCGTGAACGCGTCCGGCCTTCAGCCCGGCATGCCCCACGCCCAGCACGTGCACATGGCCTCCGGCTGCCCCTCACCCGGCGATGATGGCGGCGACGGCATCGTAAGCCTGGGTGATGGCGTGCCGTTCTTCGGTCCGGTGCTCTTCTGGCTCGACGGGGATCTTGCCACGCCGGGCCCCGACCCCACCACGCTCCCGAATCCCGATAACGCCGGGGGCGCGATCACCTTCATGGCGAGCGGCTCGGTAGCGGATCTGGAGGCCGCGCTCGGCGGTCCGCTGGACTTGGCCAACCGCACCGTGGTGCTCCACGGCGTGGCCGCGGGAACGGATCTGAGTGCCGACCCGGCAGCCGCTGCGGCGCCGGCCGGTCTTCCCGTAGCGTGCGGGGTGGTCAATTAGCGGGCCTGGGACCGAAGCCGTGCGGCCGACCCTGCGGTGGCCGCACGGCTCGGGCACTCTCGAACCCCTTCGTCAGGTATCGCCGGCGCCTCGCGGGCGGATGGGACCCGTCACCTCGGCGCGCACCGGATAGCCATCGAGCCGACCGGGAATTTTCGCCCGCGCGGCGGCGGCGCTATCCACCAGAAAGACGCGAATACACGGGGCGTCGTCACACCGTCCGATGGCCACCCCGACGACGCCGGGTATGGCCATCAGCGAGTCGACATAGGCGTCGAGCGCCTGCTCGATGGTCCGTGCCGGCATGTGTCCCGACTCCTCCGGCGAGCGCGGGGCGGCGCACCCCAGCACGAGGAGCGCCGCCGCCGCGAGACGAACCCGGCCGCTACGGCCGCCGGACCGTAACCACCGTGCCGTTGCTGCTGCCGTCGACATCATGGTTCTCGGCGGCCAGGTACGTGCGACCCGTCATCGTGATGCTGGTGACGGTGAACGTCACCGACGCCACACGGTTCCGGATGTACGGGAACAGGAAGATGCACGTGCCGTTCCCGCCGAGCTCACCGGTGGTGCACTCGTCCGAGGCGAGCCCGGACGGGTTCCACACGCCACGAACGGTAGCCCCGTTGATCGGAGCGTGCCCGGCGTCGTGCACCGTCACCTCAACCGTCGCGGACCACCGATTCCCGTTCGTCGAGCTGACGCCGTCCAGATCGCCCACGTGAATCCCATTGCCGGTCCCGGGTGGGTTCACCTGGGACGTGGTGGACGCCTGATCATTGGACGGATTCTCGTCGGCCAAGTCGTGGCTCGCCGTGAGCGTGTGCGCCCCGGCCAAGCTCCCGGTCGTGTTCCAGGCGAAGGTCAGGGTAGTCACGGCGCCCGGCGCCAGCCCGGACACGCTCTGAGTACCGATCGTGACGTCGGCAGTCGCGTCCTGCAGAGTCACGCCGATGTCAGCCGCCACGTTCTCGTTCCCCACGTTCCGCACCGTCACCACGACGTCCGCCGTTTGCCCTTGGGTGACGGACGCGGGTGCGCTCACACCGGTAACCGCGATGTCGGTCAGCGGTGTGGGGGGTGGCGAGGCA
The DNA here is from genome assembly GCA_029862925.1 of Gemmatimonadota bacterium. GTDB lineage: Bacteria > Gemmatimonadota > Gemmatimonadetes > Gemmatimonadales > GWC2-71-9 > JAOTWJ01. The sequence continues at coordinate 28,117 of JAOTWJ010000002.1, read as the reverse complement.
GTGCCGTCCACCGTGACGCCGAACTCGTTCAGGACGAGGTCGATCCGATTGGCGATGGTCTGCGTGCTGCTCCCGGCGAACAACAGGCCGACGGGATTCCGGTTTCCGTCGTTCGTCACGATGAGCGAGCCCGAGTCGCCGCCGCCGCTGAAGCTCCCGGGCTCGACGATGAGCTGGTTCACGAACCGGGCCGACTTCATGCAGAAGATCCACAGGACCTCGTAGCAGATCGTGACGGTCGCGTTGATGCCGGTGACCTGGCCGAACGTGCGCCCCGTCGTGCGGCCGTACTTCTGCACCGCCAGGCCAAGCAGCGCGCTCACGTCATCGAACACGCCGTCGGCGTTGGCATCCCCGTAGATGGTGCTGCTCGGTGTGCCGTAGCCGTCGTCGGCGGGCGTCGCGTTGCCGAGATCGGCCGTATTGGACAGCGCGAGAGCCGCGTCGATCGTGTTCGAGGCGTTGCTGGTGAAGACGATTGGCTTGAAGGCCGCGAGGGTGCCGATCTGGTCCGCGGGCGTGCCGCCGTCGAACGGGCCCGGTTGCAACGCGGCGTCCCCGAGACTCGCGTTGTTGCCGTTGGCGAGCACGTGGTTGTTGCTCAGGAGGTAGACCGTGCCGGCCCCGTCCAGGACCCGCGCACCGATGGAGCCGGCGGTGATGGCCGGGTGTCCCACCGAGAAGCCCAGTGGCGCGGGCCGTTGGCGCGCCGTGGGGTCACTGAACGCCACGAACTGGCCGGTCACGAGGCCGCGCGCGGGTACCCCATCCAGGGTGGTGGGGATGCCGCGGACATCGGCGTGTGCGAGGAAGATCCGCACCGCCGCCCGCCCGTCGGGCAGGAGGCCGACCGCGGTTCCGACGACCCCGGGAATCCGGAGCAGGGCGTCGGTGTGCCGCTCCTGGGCGGCGATCGCGCCGCGGACATCGTCGGCCCGCGACGCTCTGAACGAGGGTTCGGTGAGAGTCGGTCGATCCTGGTCGCCGCAGGCGGACCAGAGACCGGCGGCGAACGCAAGGCACGCGATCGCCGGGAGACGAAAGAATGAGCGTGGGGTCTGCACGAGTCACCCCCGGTTGAAGGGCGAGGACACGCTTCGCGTCCAGTATGCTCCGAGGTCGGAGGGTCGGCAAGACGCGTTTGTGACCCAGATCACTGTTGGATTAGCGGTCTACTGGGTGGCATCCCCGTCCCGGGCCAAGAACCGAGAAGTGAGCGTGGAACGTGAGGGCTGATGGTGCCGGTTTTCGTCGCGTTCGTCACTACTCCTGGCATTCCGGGACGGCTGATCCCGAAAACCTCCGAGCGGCTGAGTTGCGCACTGGCGATCAAGCCCGCACGTTGGTCGGCGGAGGATCGCCGTGCTCAGCATAGCTCGGGGAGTGCGACTCGCGCTGACCATCGCCGCCGTGCTCGCGGCCGCGTTGCCGATCCCCGGTAGGCTCTCTGCCCAGGAGGCGAGCGCGTTTCCCACCGAGGACGGTGGTCGCGTCTCCGCCGACGTGTACGGCGGCGGCCCGCGCGGCGTAGTGCTGGCCCACGGGGGCCGGTTCGACAAGGAGAGCTGGCGGTCACAGGCCCAGGCGCTGGCCGAGGCCGGCTTCCGGGTGGTGGCGATCGACTTCCGCGGCTACGGGCAGTCGCGCGGCGGGGACCGGTTGCCGCCCGCGGATGACGGGTTCCGCTACGATGTATTGGCCGCCGTGCGCTACCTGCGCGAGACGGGCGCGACCACGGTGGCGGTGATCGGGGGCAGCATGGGAGGCACGGCCGCCGCCGAGGCTGCGGCGGCGGCGCCCGGCACGATCGATCGCCTGGTGCTGCTCGCCCACGGGGCGATTGCCCACCCGGAGCGCGTGACCGGCCGCACGCTCTTCGTGACGGCGCGCGACGACCCGTACGCGGACGGCTCGCCGCGCCTGGTCACGATTCGCGCGCAGTACGAGCGGACGCTGGCGCCCAAGGAGCTGCTGATACTCGACGGCTCCGCCCACGCGCAGCTCCTCTTTGACACGGACCAGGGGGAGCGGTTGATGACGGAGATCCTGCGGTTCCTGTCGGAGCCCTGACGACCCCTCGCCTCAGGCGGCCGCGTCATTCCCGGGCGGGCGTCACGCGGAGTAACCGGAAGTCGTATTCCAGGCGGATCGTCTCGTCCACGCTCAGCACCACCGCCACGCGCGGCCTGGTCAGGCCGAAGTCGTCGAAGCGGAAGGCCGTGGATGCGGTGCCCGTGAACCCGTCGGACGTGGCGGTCGCCGTCACCTGCCACGTGGTGGATCGGGTCATCCCCTTGATGGTCAGGTCGCCGACCAGCTCGAACGCGAACGTCCCGTCAGTCGGGAGCGGCTGCGGGAGGTTGCGGAGCTCGGTGGGGACGAGCGTGACGGCGGGAAACGAGTCGGTGACCAGCGTGCGGCGGGACACATAGCGATCGCGCCGGTCCCGGTCGCTCTCGAGGCCCGTAACGTCCACGGTGAACGCCGACAGCGCCCGAACCGGGCGCCCATCGGCGCCGATGACGAGCGCGCCGGCGAGCCCGGTGGTCACGCCGACGGCATCGCTGGGGAACGCCACGCCGGCCAGCTGTTCGCGCACGCGGTAGCGCGCCTCGTTGCCCTCGGGGGCGAGAACGAGGCGGACGACCGCCGCATCGGCGGACGTCTGCGGCTCCTGGGCCGACCCGTTCTCGGGTGGGGCGAGGGCCAGGAGGGCGACGCACGCCAGCACGATGCGGTGGGTTCTCATGAAGCGAGCCTCCGGGGGACTGGGATGGGTGTGTGCGAAACTCATCCGACTTCTCGCTCCTCTACGTGCGAGGCACGGTGGCCGTTGAGCAGCGACCGTCGCGGTTTCGGATCGGGGCGACGCGTGGCATACTCCTCGGAGCCGGTTCGCCGCTCTCGGTGAGCGTCGAAATGAGGTCCCCCGATCCGCTCAGGAGTCGTGCCATGCGGAGGGCATCGTTCGCGCGAGTCGTATTCGGCACCAGTCTGGCCGCCGTCCTTCCCGTGCCCGCGCTTGTGGCGCAGCAGGCAGCACCTGCCTGCGCCGACGATCCACTGTTCGCAACGCTCGACTTCTGGGTAGGGACGTGGACGGTGTGGAGCGGCCCCACGCAGGTCGGCACCAACCGCATTACCAAGATCCTCCAGGGGTGCGCGATCACGGAAGAGTGGCGCTCGGCGAGTGGGGGCGAGGGCCGCTCGCTCTTCTATGTGCCTCCCGGGGCGCGGCATTGGCAGCAGGTGTGGGTGACGGGTGGCGCGCTGGCGCCCGGGGGGACCAAGGAAAAGCGACAGCGCACCGACTCGCTCCCGGGCGGCGCCATCCGATTCGAGGGCCTGATCCGCCACGGCGAGCGGGAGTGGCTGGACCGGACCACGCTCACGCCGAATGCCGACGGGACGGTGCGGCAGGTGATCGAGATCTCCGTGGATGGCGGCGCGACGTGGCGGCCGACGTTCGACGCGGTCTACCGGCCGGTGGCCGCCGCTCCGGAGACGCCGGGTGGGGAGCGGTGAGCGCGTCCCGCTCCCGGCGCTACTGCCCCCCCCGCTTCACCCGCCACACTTCCACCGTCCCCTTCTCCCCGATGAACGCGTTCGCGGCCCAGCCGGTGAGCCCCACGATGATCGAGGCGAGGATCGCCGTCCACAGCCCTTCCAGATGGAAACTCGGCATGAAATAGGCCACCAACAGTACCATCAGCCCGTTCACCACCAGCAGAAAGAACCCGAGCGTCAGCAGCGTGATGGGGAGCGTGAGCACGACCACGATCGGGCGGATGAAGGCGTTCGTCAGCCCCAGCAGCAGCGCCGCGATGAACAGCGCCAGGGCGCCATCGAAGTGCACGCCCGCGAGCAGCACATCGGCGAGCCAGAGGCCGAACGCCGTGATCAGCGTCCGCGCGAGGAATCCCGGCACCTACCGCCTCCCCCTCGGACCTGGCCGTCCTTCCGTCCGTCCGTCATCCCGCCTGTCAGGCCACAGCTGATTCATGTCGGCGTCGTACAAGACCCCGTTCTTCATCACCATCGCGATCTTCTCGGTGTCGCGGATGTTCTCGAGCGGGTTGCCGTCGAGAATGACGAGATCGGCGAGCTTGCCGGCCTCCAGCGACCCCAGATCCCGCTGCAGCCCGAGGTACTCGGCGCCTGAGAGCGTGGCGGCCCGGAGCGCCTCCATGGGCGTCATGCCGCCCTGCGCGAACATCCACAGCTCCCAATGCGCGCCCAGGCCCTGCAGCTGTCCATGAGCGCCGAGCTGGACGGAGCCGCCCGCGCGCACGACGTCCCGCGCCGTCTTCGCCAGCTCGATGTGGTAGAACTCGTCGTCGGGGACGAGCATGCGGCGTCGCGCCCGGGCGTCGAGCCGGTCGGTCGGCACGAACTGGCGGAGCCGCTCGTTCTTGAACACGTCGGATTCCTGGTACCAGTAATTCTCCCCCCACACGCCGCCATACCCCACGACCAACGTCGGCGTGTAGCCGGTGCGGCTCCGGCCGAGCAGGGTGAGCGCGTCGTTCCGGAGCGGGGCCACGGGAATGGCGTGCTCGATGCCCGTGTGACCGTCCAGGATCATGGTGAGGTTCTGCTGCAGCATCGAGCCGCCCTCGGGCACGACCAGCATCTCCTCGTCCCGGGCGGCCTGGATGATCCACTGGCGGCTGTCGCGCCGCATCTGGTTGTAGCTCTTTACCGAGAAGGCGCCGACGGCCTTGAGCCGGCGCAGGTGTGCCCGCGCGTCCTCGAGACTCGTCGTCACCGCCTTGTTGGCGTTCTCGGCGCCGTAGAGGATGAACCCGGTGGAGTAGACGCGTGGCCCCACCATGCGGCCGGCCTCCACGAGTTCGGCCTGCGTGAACACCGCCTGCGTGGACGCCGACGGATCGTGCGTCGTGGTGACGCCGTAGGCGAGGTTCGCGCGGTACGGCCAGAACCGTTGCGGCGTGATGTCCAGCGTCTGGTAGCCCATGTGCGCGTGCACGTCCACCAGCCCCGGGATGATCGTCTTGCTGGTGACCGGGATGACGCGTGCGGTCGTGGGGATGTCGGGGCACGGCGTGGGGCAGATCTGCGCAATGCGGGTGCCGCGGATCACGACGTCGGCACGCTCGACCACCTCGTCGCCACGCATGGTCACGACCCGCGCCCCGCGCAACACCACGGCGCCGCGCGGCTGGTCCTTCGGGACGGAGAGCGCGATCTCCGTGATGCGGGCGGGGATCTTGGCGTTGCCGCGCTGCCAGTCGGTGGGCTCGGCGGGCGTGGCCGAGTCGGCGGGCGCGTAGGCCGCGTCGAGCGTCTGCTCGTATACGACCGGGCCCAACGTCCACGTCACGGCACGCGAGTCGGCGCGCCACGCCAGCCAGTCGCCCCCGTAGCGCGACAGCTGGGCGACCTTCACGCCCGCCTGCTTGGCCTCGAGCGTGACCGGCTGGCCCGTACGCGCGAGCGGCGCCACGTACACGTTGTGCAGCTCCTTGAACGCCACCCACCGGCCGTCGGGCGAGGGCACCATCTCCTCGGCCCGCTCGTTCACGGCGAGCTGCTTGAGGTCGGTCCCGTCCAGCTTGACCGTCGAGAGCGCCGTCTTGCCGTCGCGCGACTCCTGCACGTAGAGTCGCTCGCCGTCGGCGCTCCACCACACGCGCGGCATGCGCCGGCCCGCCCCGCGATTGGCCGTGCGCAGCACGTCGGTGAGTGGGCCGCCGTCGGCGCTCAGGACGCTGACGTAGAGATACGGCTCCGCGGCGAGGTCGTCGCCCCGGTTGACGGCGCCGCTTCCGCGCACGATCGCGAGGCGGCGGCCGTCGGGCGAGAACGCCGGGTTCGCGTACTGATTGGGCTGGGTGGTGAGCCGCACCGGCCGCGCGCGCCCCCCGACCGGGGTCTTCCACACGTGACCGCCCAGGCTGTCGTCCCACGTGACGTACGCGAGGAACCGCCCGTCCGTCGAGTAGCTCGGGGCGAACTCGAACGCGGTGCCGTCGGTGAGCCGCGCGGGCTGGCTGCCGGCCTGGTACCGCATCTGCCACAGGCTGCCCAGCGCCTGGAACACGAGGGTGGTGCCGTCCGGGGAGAGCACCGGCCACCGGATGGTGCGGGCGCGCACGGACGCGTCGTCGATCCGGTATTGGAACCGCAGCGCCTGGGTCACGGCCTGCTCGACCTGGGCGGTGAACGGAATCGGTGTGGCGTTGCCGCTCGTCACGTCGATGCGATGGAATCCCCCGCCGTAGCTGATCACGAGGGACGCGCCGTCGGGCATCCACTGGAACGCGGGATACGCGCCGTGCACGGTCCACGTTTCCATCTGGTCGTGGTCCAGGCCGTCGAACACGTGCCGCTCGGCGCCGGTCGCGAGATCGCGGAGCACGAGGACGGTCTTGAGGCCGACACGGCGCAGGAACGCGAGCGACTGGCCGTCGGGCGAAACGGTCGGGCGGATCGCGCCACCGGGCTCGGTGGTCACCGGCTCGACCTCGCCGTTCGTGCGATCCACTCGCGAGATCTGGAAGATCCCGCCGTGCGGGTCCTTGTTGTAGTCGAACGGACCCGTCCAGCTGTAGTAGACCCACCGCCCGTCGCGCGACGGGTACGGCTCGTTCTGGTCCGACGTGAAGCTCGTCTTGTCCTTGAGCTTGACGCCCGAGCCGCCGCGCACGTGGAACAGCCAGATCTCGCCCCCGCCGAGCGACCGGGTGTTCCGGACGTGGCGTTTGGCGACGAGGTACTCCCCGTCGGGCATCCAGACGGCACTGGTGGGGAAGCTGTCGTCGAGCGTGGTGAGGGCGCGGGGGTTCGCCCCGTCCGCGTCCAGCAGCCACAGGTTGTCCTTCCCGCTCCGGTCGCTCACGAACACGAGCGTCCGCCCGTCGGGACTGTACCGCGGCTGATGGTCGAACGCGGGCCCCGTCGTGAGCTGCTCCGCGCGCCCGCCCGCGATCGGCAGGCGGTAGAGGTCGCCCAGCAGGTCGAACACGATCCAGCGCCCGTCGGGACTGACATCCAGGTTGAGCCACGTGCCCTCGGTGGTCTCGAACCGGATCGTGTCCGTCGGGCCGTGCGGCGCGTCGATGCGCCAGGCCGTCGTGGCGGTATCCTGGGCGGCCAGGGCGCCGCCGAGCAGCAGGGACAGCAGGGACAGGGGCAGCAGACGGGAACGAAACATCAAACCTCCGGACGGACTGGATGAGTGGCGGTCAGCTGAGCGCACGGTCGAGGGCGAGGAGGAGCCGAGCGGCGGGGTCGCCTTCGAGGCGGTCCTGGACCGCGTCGCGCAGCGCCTGCGCCACGTCACCGACCTCGTCGGCGGAAAAGGCGGCCGTCTCGAGGCTGCGACGCACGGCACCGGGCCGCGTGAGTCCCATGATCTCCCCCGACCGACCGCCCACCCGCACGGTGCCGAGCGCGAGCAGCCGGGACGCGTCGGGCACGGCCGTCTTGAACAGGTCCCACGTGTGGGCGTCGGTGCCCATGCGCATGACGAGCAGCAGGCTGCCCAGCGCGGTCTCCACGCGTTCCCGCTCGAGCCCGACGCGGCCGGTCACGTCGCCGACGAGGTCCACCGTGGCTCCTGGCCGGTGATGATACCCCCGCCGAGCAGGCGCGAGCCGTCGTACAGCACGCCGGACTGCCCGGGCGCGATCGCGCGGACCGGCTCCAGCAACTCGAGCCGCAGGGATCCCGGCGGCCCGCCGTTGGGCGCCACGCGCGCGGGAACGGCTGGCGCGCGATAGCGTACCTGCACGTCGCACGTGTCGCCGGGGCGCGGCGGGTCGGCCGTGAGCCAGTTGAGCTCGTCGAGCGTGACCACTCGGCCGTAGAGGTCACGCTCGGTGCCGATCACGACCGTGCACGCGTCCGGGACGATGGCGACGACGTACATCGGCTCCGGAAATCCGCCCGGTAGCCCGCGGCGCTGCCCGATGGTGAAGCGCGCGAAGCCCTGGTGCTCGCCGACCACGGTGCCGGTCGTCGTGACGACCGGCCCCGGCGCCAGCGCGGGCGCGTCGCTGGGGAGGTGCTGCTCGAGCACCGGCAAGTAGTCGCCCGTCGGGACGAAGCAGATCTCGACCGACTCCGGCTTGTCGGCGGTCACCAGCCCCAGCGTCCGCGCCGCCGCCCGCGTTTCGGCCTTGGTGCACTCGCCCACCGGCGTGCGCATGCGGGCGACCACGCTCCGGTCGATGCCCCACAGGAAGTAACTCTGGTCCTTGTTCGCATCGCGGCCGCGATAGAGCGCCCCGTCACGCTGGACGACGTAGTGCCCGGTCGCGATCGCGTCGCACTCCAGCGCGTCGGCATGGGCCAGGAGATCGCGGAACTTGGTGAACGAGTTGCAGCGCACGCACGGGATGGGCGTCCGGCCGTGGGCGTACTCGTCCACGAAGTTACCGATCACGTCGCGCCCGAACCGGTCTTCCAGATTGAGCAGGTAGTGGGAAATGCCGAGCCGGTCAGCGACGGCACGGGCGTCGGCGATGGAATCGAGCGAGCAGCAGGGCCGGTCGGGCACGTCGTCGCCGTAGCAGAACAGCTTCATCGTGGCGCCGATCACTTCGTAGCCCTGCTCGACGAGCAGGGCCGCAGCCACCGACGAATCCACGCCGCCGGACATCGCGACGAGCACGCGCTGCCGCGCTTCCTGGTTGCGTCGCTGCCTCGTCATCGCCGCAGCACCGCCCCCAGACTCCGCACCTTCTCCACCACCTGCGGCACGACGTCCAGCGCCTGCTCCACCTCGGCCATCGTGTTCTGCGGGCCGAAAGAGAAGCGCAGCGAGGCCACGGCGCGGTCGCGCGGCACACCCATGGCCGTGAGCACGTGGGACGGCGTCACCGCGCCGGTCGTGCAGGCCGATCCGGAGGAGCAGCAGACGCCCGCGAGATCGAGGTGCATCAACAGCGCCTCGCTGTCGGTGCCGGGGAACGCGATGTTCGTCACGTGCGGGGCCCGCGGCACCCGGGCCGCGTGCACCACCGCGTCGGCGATGGCGCGCGTGAGCCCGGCTTCGAGCGCGTCGCGCAGCGCCCCCACGTGCGCGGCGGCCGCGTGCGCCTGGCGTCCCGCGCGCTCCGCCGCCTGCCCGAAGCCGACGACTCCGGCGACGTTCTCCGTGCCCGGCCGTAGCCCGCCCTGCTGACCCCCGCCGTGAATCAGCGGGTGCACCGCGTGGGCGTCGGGCACCACCAGCGCGCCCGTCCCCTTGGGACCGCCGATCTTGTGGGCGGAGAGCGCGAGCATGGCGCGGGGTAGGTCGGCGAGCGCGCACGGCACTTTGCCGAGCGCCTGGACGGCGTCACACACCAGCCAGGCACCGGCCGCCGCGCACCGGTCGGCGAGCGTGGCCACGTGCTGGATGGTACCGACCTCGTTGTTGACCCACATGACCGCGACCAGCGCGACCCCACCCGCCAGCGCCTCGTCCAGCCCCCCGAGGTCCACCAGCCCGTCGCCGTCCACGGGGAGCGTGACCGCCTCGCCGCCGAGCCCGTCCACCGCGTGGGCGGCGGCGAGCACGGCTTTGTGCTCCGTGGCGCTCACCGCGACCCGGAACGGCCGGCCGCCGGCCTTGGCGGCGAGCGCCCCGCCGAGCACGGCGAGGTTGTCGGCCTCGGTGCCGCCGCTCGTGAAGTAGATCCAGCCGGGCTCCGCGCCGATCGCGGCGGCCACCTGCGCGCGGGCCCGCTCGACCGCCGCCCGGGCCACGCGGCCGAAGCGGTGGCGGGACGAGGGATTGCCGAACGCCGTGGCGTCCAGGAACGGCAGCATGACGTCCCGCACCTCCGGGAGCACCGGGGTGGTGGCGGCGTTGTCGAGGTAGATGGCTGGGGTGGCCATGGTCTCTAAACCTACTCGCTCGGAGCGGGACCGGGAGCAGTGGAGCGGGGCGGGGCGGCTGGCGCTCAACGCTCCCCGGTGGCACCTTTCTGCGCGCCCGCCCCCTCCATTCCACCCGGAGCCGCCTTGGCTGACGCCTTCGTCCACTCCACCAGTCCCGAGCCCCATCGCGCCCGGACCCAGGCCATTCTGCGCCGCCATCCGGAGATCCGGACCCTGATCGGCACGAATGCCGGCACGTTCTGGTGGACGGCGGGGATCGTGGCCTTGCAGCTGGCGATCGCGTTCGCCGTCCGCGACCGCTCGTGGTGGATCGTGCTGGGCGCCGCGTACCTCGTGGGGGCCTTCGCCAACCACGCCCTCTTCGTGATGATCCACGAGTGCGCGCACCGGCTCGTGTTCCGCAGGCAGTTGCCAAACCTGGTCACCGGCCTGTTCGCGAACCTGCCGCTGTTCTTCCCCAGCGCGATCGCGTTCCGCAAGTACCACCTCAAGCACCACGCCTTCCAGGGCGTGTACGGGCTGGATGCGGATCTCCCGTCGCTGTGGGAGGCGCGCCTCGTGGGCCATTCGGTGTTCGGCAAGGTGCTGTGGCTGCTGTTTTACCCGTTCTTCCAGATGCTGCGGCCGCTCCGCCTGCGTGAGGTGCCCCTGCTGGATCGCTGGAGCGTCACCAACATCGTCGTCCAGCTCGCGTTCGACGTGGCGGTGGCGGTGCTCTGGGGGCCGAAGGCGCTGGTCTACTTTGGTCTGTCGCTCGCCTTCTCGATCGGCCTGCATCCACTTGGCGCCCGCTGGATTCAACGGCACTATCTGACCGCCGACGGCGAGCAGGAGACCTTTAGCTACTACGGGCCGCTCAACCGCCTCGCGTTCAACGTGGGCTACCACAACGAGCACCACGATTTCCCGTCGGTGCCCTGGAACCGCCTGCCGCGGATCCATGCGATCGCGCCCGAGGCGTACGAGTCGCTCTCGGCGCATCACTCGTGGACGCGGCTCCTGTTCCGATTCCTCTTCGACAAGCACCTGTCGCTCTACTCCCGGGTGGTGCGGGACGAGCGCGGGCGCGTGCGGCTGGATGACGAGGTCAAACCGGACGTCGAGCTGGCAGCGGCAGAGCGGGCGCCCGCCTGACGGACCCCCCGCCACCTCGGTCCGTTCGTTCCGACATGGCTGATCGACCCGCGACCCGCCGCGCCGCCGAGCCCTGGGGCGCCGGCCCGGCGGGCGGCGACGAGCTGGACCAGCTCGTCCATCTCTCCAATCTGATCGGGCGGGAGACCGGGCTCGTGCAGCCCGGCGGCGGCAACACCTCGATCAAGGTGCCGCATCGCGTGGGCGACCGCGTCGACACCGCGCTCCTGGTGAAGGGGAGCGGCACGGATCTCCGCACGATCGGTCGGCGCGGGTTTGCCCGGCTCTCGCTCGACGCACTTGGCCGTCTGGGGACCGCGGACCGCATGAGCGATCAGGAGATGATGCGGTTCATGGCGAGCTGCATGCTCGACCAAGACGCCCCCACGCCGAGCGTCGAGACCCCGCTCCACTCGCTGCTGCCGCACCGGGTGATCGCGCACACGCACGACGTCGCGACGATGAGCCTCACCAACGTGCCCGACGGCACGGCGGAACGGCTGGTGGCGGAGCTGTTCGAGGGAGAGATCGTCTACGTACCGTACGCCCGCCCGGGCTTTCCCCTCGCGGCGAGCGTGCGCGAGCTGGTGGCGCGGCTCCCCGCCACGGCCATCGGGCTGGCGCTGGCGCACCACGGGCTGGTGGTGTGGGGGGACGACGCGCCCGCCTGCTATGCCCATTTGCAGCGTGCGGTCGGCCGGATCGAGCAGTACCTCGAGACGTGCCGCAAGGGACGGCGCATCCTGGGTGCGGTGCGCACGCCGGTGCCGGGACCCGACGACCGCCAGCGCGCGGCGGAGGCGGTCCTGCCCGCGGTGCGCGGGGCGCTGAGCGGGGACGACCGCGTCATCCTGCACTTCGACGACGCCGAGGACGTGTTGGCGACCTTGGGTACCGAACGGGTGCCGGACCTGGTGCGGCGGGGGGTGGCGACGCCGGAGCACATCCTGCGCGCGGGCCGACAGCCGCTCTGGCTGGACCTGGATCTCTCCGCGCCGCCGGAGCGGCTGGCGGAGGCGGCGCGCACGGGTGTCGCGCGGGAGCGAGAGGCGTATCAGGCCTATCACGATCGCCACGCCCGGGGGGGCGAGCAGCCGCTCGCCGACTGGGCCAAGGTCGTCCTGGTCCCCGGGCTCGGGATGATCACGGCGTTCAAGGACAAGCGGAGCGCCGTGACCGCGAACCTCTGTTACCGGGCCGTGCTCGAGACCATCGCGCACGCCGAAGCGGTGGACCGGTTCGAGTTTCTGCCGGATGCCGACGTGTTCGAGTTCGAGCACTGGCCGCTCGAGCGGCGCAAGGTGGAGGAGGCGATCGCGCACGAGCGCCGCACGCTGCTGCTCCCGCGCCGCATCGCGATCGTGATCGGCGGCGGCAGCGGCATCGGCCGGGCGGCGGCGCGCCGCTTCGCGGAAGCCGGGGCGCACGTGGTGGTGGCGGATCTCGATGCCGGCGCCGCCGAGGTGGCGGCCGCGGAGATCGAGTCGACATTGGCGGGCCGCGCGGTGGGCGTGGGCGTGGACGTGCGGGACGACGCCAGTGTGGCCGCGCTGGTGCGTCGCACCGTGCGGGAATACGGCGGGCTCGACTGTCTGTTCTACACGGCGGGCTTGCCGCCGCGGTTTGCCGCCGTCACGGACATCCGGCGCGAGGATCTGCAGCGTCAGCTCGAGGTGCACTACCTGGGTGCGGTGATGGCGATGGGTGCCGCCGCCACCGTGATGCGGCGCCAGGGCTTGGGGGGGGCGATCGTCGCGTCGGTGTCGAAGGCCGCGCTCGCGCCCGGCCGCGAGGCGGTCGCCTATGGCGGGAGCAAGGCGGCGCTGCTCCAGGCGCTACGCGTCGCCGCCGTCGAGCTGGGCGCCGACGGCATCCGGGTCAACGCGATCAACGCGGATCAGATCGAGACGCCGCTGTTCCGGCGGTTCGTGGAGGAGCGGGCCGCGAGCCGCGGCGTGTCGGTGGAGGCCCAACTGGAGGCGTACCGGCAGCGCAACCTGATGGGCGTGTCGCTGATTCCCGCCGAGACCGTGGCGGATCTGGCAGTGCTGCTGGCGAGCGATCGGTTCCGCTACACCACGGGCGACATCCTCACCGTGGACGGGGGGCTGCCGGAGGCGTTTCCGCGCTGAGGCGCGCCAGGGCTTTCCGGGCTTCGATGACGTAGGGCTGCAGCGTCGGATCGGCGTGCTGCCAGACGGCGGCCACATACCGAAAGAGTGTCGCGGCGCGGTCGCGCTCCCCGAGGTGATCCCGCACCCGGGCGTGTTCCAGCACGACGAGGGGGTAATCGGGCGGCAAGACCCGGTCGAGCGGGACTTGGAGTCGGTCGAACACGCCTGCGGCGGCGCTGACGTGCCCCGCCCGGGCCAGCGCGCGGGCCGCGGCAACCTGCTCCTGGTAGCACGCAAAGCCGTAGCACCAGGGTGGTAACGCCGCCAGCACCTCCGCGCCGCCAACGGTGTCTCCCTGCAGGAGCAGCAGGTACCCGCGCACGGCCTCACGGGCGTAGCGCGCGCGGGGGCGGTGCGACGAATCCGCCGATGCCGTGAGCAGCGCAACCGCCCGGCGGAGGGACGCCGAATCCCCGCGCTCGGCGAACCACGGCAACGCCCGTATCACGAGGGAGTCGCCGCGCGCCAGCATCCCGGCAAACAGCTGCGCGGCCGTGTCGGGAGCGAGTCCGCCCACCACGGCGAGCCGCGCCAGCAGGATCCGCGGGTCGAACGGCCACGTGACCTCCGGCCGTTGGTTGGCGTACAAGACGGCGACGGCTTCCGCGAGGTGCCCGCGGTACGCGGCCTCGAGCGCGTGACCGGGGGCCCACCCCCAACGGCGGTAGAGGCGCAGCCCGATCTCGCCCGAGTCCACCCCCCGTTCCGCGAGATGCGCGGCGACATGCAGGGTCAACGTGGCGTCGCCGTCCGCGAATGGACTGGGCAGGCGCGCGCCGGCGATGGTCGTCAGGGAGTCCAGTCGCCGCGCACCGTTGGCGCGACGTTCGGCCGCGGGCGAGAGGAGATCGGCCAGGAGATGCACGGCGTCCGCCCAGGTACCGGACGACCGCAGGTCGAGGAACTGCTCGAGCCCGGACCGCGCGGCATGTTCGCCCGGCTGCATGAAGTCCAGCTCGATAAGGTGGATGTACGGCGGGGCGAACGACGGGTCGAGCGTCAGTGCCCGGCTGAACGCGTCACGGCTCTCTTCGCCCGTCGCATCAGCGGTCACGCCGCAGTGGAACTTGGCGTCCCCATACCGGAACCACGCGTCGGGATCGGTGGGGTAGGCCTTGCGCACGGCGTCGACGGTGCTGAAGAGACGCTGGCGGAGGGGTTCCAGGGCCGGGAGATCGCCGGGCTCCTCGAGAGCGGCTCTGACGGAATCCGCCACGATCAACAGGCTCTCGCGGCGCGCGAGGCCCCGGTTCAACGCCCCGGCACGGAGCGAGTGGCCCGAACTGTGCCCGAGGTCATGCGCCCCCCAGGATTCGACTTCACTGAGTCCGCGGTACGCCAGGGCAAACGTGGAGTCGATTGCGATGGCGCGCTCGTACGCGCGTCGGGCGGAATCGAGCTGGAACCGCCGGAAATGATACTCGGCCTCGAGATACGCCCGGACCGCGGTCGCGGCGGTGGAACCGACTGACGACAAGCGCCACGCACCGAGTGGACGATCCGCGGCGATCGCCGTCATGATCGCGAGGGCGAGTTCGTTCGCGACGTGATCGAGCCGGTCGCGATCGCTATACAGCGAGATCTCCATGAGCACGCGTCGCGTCGAGACATCGTGCAGCGTGCCGTCCACTTTGAGCGAATCCGGCCCGGATGCCACGATCGCTGCCGTGAACACGAGGCCGGCGCCTAGGCGGATGCCCAGTCGTCGCGCGGCGTGCCGGCCGCGTGCCGACTTCGAGTGCCGGGCGACCGTTTCGATCGATGCGGCGCTCAACGGGCCGGCCCCGTCGAGCTTGAGCGCAACCAGCTCCGCGGCGCCTTCCGCCCAGAAGGGCTCAATACCGGCCCCCAGCAGCTGGAAGGGGGCCACGGCCAGGGCATTGGGGTCGAGCGGGGGCACGTCCCGCACCGCGCGGACGATGACGGCGGTGCCCACCGCGATCACGAGCACCGTTCCCGTCCCAGCCACGGCGCGGCGTACGCGTCGCGCTCGGCGTGTCAGCCGATCGTCGTCCGCCGGCGCCGTCCCCTGAACCGGCTCCTGGGGAGTCGTCAGTGGACGTGACGAGGGATCGCGGTGCGGCTCGGCCCTGCGCAGGCGCTCGACCGCGTGCAGCACGTTTGAGTCGGGTTCGACGCCGAGTTCCCGGCGCAGGCGGTGCACGTGCGCTTCCGCGCTGCGGATGGCGTCTGCCCGATCCCCCCGAGCGGCCAGCGCGTCCAGCAAACCCACGGCGGCATGGCTGCAGTACGGGTTGTGCAACAGGCGCTGCTGCCACCAGGCGACGGCGGCGTCGAAGTCCCCCGCCTCCGCCGAAGCCCGGGCCAGCGCGTCGAGCGCGTCGGCGCACCGTGCGGCGAGTCGCTGCCGTTCGCGTTCGACCCACTGGTCGAATGCGGCGCCAGCACCGAGGTGGAATCCGTCGAGGAACGGCCCCCGGTAGAGCCGGGAGGCGCTCTCCAGATCAGCGCGCGCCAGCGCCTCCTCGAATTGCACGACGTCGGCCGTGACGCATGTTTGCGCGAGCCACAGCACGTCGCCCCGGGTAAGGAGGCACTCCGGTCCGAGGTCATGGCGAATGTTGTGAGCGACGTCGGAGAGGTTGTGGCGCGCCCGCGGCTCGTCCATTTCGGGCCAGAGCAGACCGATCAGCCGGTCGCGCGTCAAGCCATCCTCGCCGGCGATGGCGAGCAAGGCGAGCAACGCCAACGGGCGGCGCTGACTGCCGCTGCGTGCCTTGATTGGGCCGTCGGGACCGTGCAGCGACAGACCGCCGAGCAGGTGCAAACCGTACACGCAGCCCTCCGTGGCGTTGCAGTTGGCGGCCACCGCCAGCCGGCCACTTCCCCACGATGGCACGCGGAACCGCTCGGTGCCACCCGCGGCGGACGGAATTGCCGATCGCGAGCGTCCCCTTACCGCCGTTCCGGGTCGGCCCTTCGCCCTTGACGATGAGGACGGTATCAGCGGCGCGTCGTCCGGTTTCCGCCCGGACATCGGCGCGGGGGACCCGGAGGGACGGGCCGAGAACCGAACGATGTGCGACCAAGAGGCGGTCGCCGGACGTCCGACGCCGTGGTTCTAACATGGTGCATCCGATTGGCGCCGCGCGCGACTCGACGCCGCAACAGGAGCTCACCGATAGTGATTGGAGGCCAATATGTCCACACACATCCCGCGGCTCGCCGCTGTGTTGGCGCTCGCTGCGCTGATCGCGCTGCCCGTTGCGACAACCGCCCAGGCACCGCGTGTCCAGCACTTCCCGTTCGGCGGCGGGTCCCACTTCGAGTTCCTCATTCCCGTCCAGGCCAACGGGCCGCTGGCGATCAAGGCCACCTGGGCGACGAATGAGACAGTGGAAGCGCTGCTGTTCGCGCCGGGCAAGTCCAGGCCGGTGGCGCGGGCGGAAGGGCAGGGGACCGTCCAGCTAGCGCACCGGGTGGGTTCCTGGCGGGCTGGCGACCAGTGGCTGCTCAAGCTGGTGACGCGCGGCACCCCCACGCTGCGCGGGGACGTCCAGCTCGTGTGGCCGGCCGGGAACCGCCCCGGCAGCGTCGTGGCCTGGCGCAACGCGGGTCCGACGGATCCTGAGACCCGGATCGCGATCGCGAACAAGATTCGACAGTTGGAGGAGACCTTCGCGGCAACCGCGTTGCGAAGCGTGCCCGCCTCGGCCGTGCGCGCGCCGGTCGACGCGGTGGCCCGGCGCGATATGCGCAACCTGCTCGCCGCCTTGGCGACACGCCTGCAGGTACTCGACGAGCTGCCTCCGCGCTATATCGAGAACGAGCCCGCACCCACTACGAGCGACGTGCTGCGGATCGTCCCGGTCGGGACCGCCGCCGAGGATGGGATGACGGTGCGCCTGCTCGAGCTGCTGTGTCTCCAATCCAAGCCCTGGCACGTCGACCACGAGTCCGACCGGCCGTACGTGGCGGTGGCCGTGCTGCACAACGGCGACGGGCCCGCGGCCACGGCGCACTCGCCCGTCTACCGGTTCGTGCATGCCGGTGACGCCCCGGTCGCATCAGCGGCCGGTGCGCCACTGGTGGATCGTGACGGACTCGAGCCCATGCAGGTGGCCGTCGCGCTGTTCGAGCAGGAGGACGGTGACACCGAGCGTGCGGTCGAGCGGTTCCAGCACGCCGTCGAGCTCTATCAGCTCTACGTCCGGCTGAATGGTGGGACGGACGATGCGGCGTCCTTCACGTGGTTCCTGTCGATCGTGAACGAGATGCGGGACGATGTGCTCGGCACGCCGCAGCTGCTGGTGATCCGGCCAACGGATGGTGCCTCGGCGCAGTCGACGATCGAAACACTGGACTTCGCGAGCCACGAGTCGCGTTATCGGGTGGTGCTCAAGGTCGCGGCGGCGAACCACCGGTAGCGAACGAGCGACAGGGAGGAGGCGGTGCGTCGAGGCCGTCCCCGGCGGGCAATCGGGGGCGGCCTCGCGCACGTCGGCCCGCAGGGCGGGGGCCGCGTCCGGCGCCCTACCACGCCAGCGCGCGGAACGCCCCGATCCAGCCCTTGATGGCGTTCTCGCTTCCCGCCGGCCCGAGCAGGATGAGATCGTCGTAGATCAGCGGGGCCATGGTGAAAGTCTCGCCGCTGTCGGCGTAGGCGGCATGCCGGGCCCACAGGAGCGTGCCGTCCGCGGCGTCGAGCGCGAAGAGGTAGCCGTCCGACGTGGCGCGCACCACGCGGCCGTCCTTGACGGCGACGCCACGGTTGTTGGTCCACACGTCACGGTCCTGGACTTCCCAGACGTGCTTCCACCGCGGCCGGCACGTCGCGGCGTCGATGGCCACGGTCAAATGCGCCGTCGTGAGGTACATGACGCCCTGATGGACGATGGGGCCCGTCTGGAAGTTGCCCAGATCCGCCAGCTGATAGGCACACACCGGGCGGAGCGCCGCCACGTTGCCGCGGTGAATCTGACTCCGGGCCACGTACCGGCGGCCCGTGTAGTCGTGCGTGTGGAACAGCCAGTCGTTGGGGTTGTCGGCGGCGCCAAGGAGGTCACCGTGAGACGGACCCACGCCACGCGGCTTCAAGCCCCTCGGACCGGCGATGAACGCCGGCGCGGGCCCGCGGGCGGGAGCGGCGGCCCTGGCCGGGGGAACGAAGCGCTGCCCGTCGAGGCCCGCGGCCGCCAACGGCGCATCGCCGGGCGGGACGCCATTGCGCTGCAGGATGTACGCGAGCACGGCGAGGTGCTCTTCCTCGCGCAGATCCGCGGTCCGGCCGGGGGGCATCGTGGTGCGCAGGACGTAGAACAGGTCGCCGAGCGAGCGGTCGGCCCGGCCCCAGGCGGCCGCGAAGGCGGGCCCGCTCAGCGGCGGCACGCCCGCCGCGTCGAGGTTCGGGCCGTGACACGTGGCGCAGCGGCCGCCATAGACGGCGGCGCCGCCCGTCGCCTGCGCGGCGGTGTACGGGCCTCCAGTTGGCTCCTGCGCGGTGGTGCCGGCCGGCAGCCCGAGGGCCGCGGCGGCGCAGAAGGTAATCACGGACCGACGTCGCAAACGCTTCACGGAATCTCCCTTCAGTCGGGGTCCTTCTTGATGTCACGGCCCACGATGATGGTGATGTTGTCACTGCCGCCGCCGTCGAGCGCGTCTTGGAGGAGGTCCTCGCAGGTCTGCTTGGCGGTCGTCATCTGCAGGAGCCGCTCCTTGATGCGCTCGTCGCTCACATGCTTGGTGAGGCCGTCGCTGCACAGCAGCCCCACTTGCCCCCAGTCCTGCTCCAGCTGGGTGACGACGGGCGCGCTCTGCTGCCCGCCCAGCGAGCTGGACAGCACGTTCGCCCACCGAGTGTTGAACGCGTCGGTGCGCGTGAAGACGCCCTGATCGATCAGCTCCTGCGCCATCGTCTGATCGTGCGACACCTGGGTGAGCTCGCCCTTGCGCAGGAGGTAGAACCGGCTGTCCCCCACCTGGACGAGATAGGCCTTGGGCCACACGCCAATCCAGAGGGTCAGCGTCGTGGCCATCCCGCGACGCTCGGGATCCTCCTCCGCGAGTTTCGCCAGGTCCGCGTGCACCTGGAGCGCCGATCCCTGGAGGGCTTCCGCGAACGCGGTCTCGTCGGTGGAGTCGGCCGTGTAGTAGCAGCGGAGCGCCTGGATGACGTACTGCGTGATCCCGTGGAGGGCCCGGCGGCTGGCCTCCTCGCCGGCGCTCCGGCTCCCGACCCCGTCGGCGACCATCACCATGTACGCGAGGCGCTCCGCGCCCATGAGCGCGGCGGCATCGGGCAAGCTGGTAAGGTGCACGTCCATCTGCTTCTTGAGCTCGCAGATCAGGAAGTGATCCTGATTCGACTTCCGCACCTTGCCGAGATGCGTGAGGCCGTGCATGTCGATCTCGTGCGCGCGCGGCTTGCGCGTGGACGTGGGGGTGCGAGTTGGGGCCGTAGCCATGTGCTGCCTCCTTTCGATCACCCGCTCTGGGGTCGGGGTACCGCTGGCCGCGCGGCCGTCAGCGGCCTGCGCCGCTGCGGCGGCGGACCTCCTCGATCCAGTTCAGGATGACGACGATGCGGGAGAGCTCGCCCTGGTGGACCATGACGAAACGCCGGCCGTCGGGTGAGACGTCGTAGTTGGCATGCGGCGACGCCTGCTCGTAGCTCGCCGCATCGAACAGCGTGGTGCGGGACAGCACTTGGAATTCGGGGCTCGTGCGGATGGTCGCGCTCATGATGGGCGAGCCCTGCGTGGCGATCCCGCGATAGAACAGCTCCCGTCCGTCGGGGTTCCACACCGGCTCGCTGCCGCCGTTCTGCGAGACGAGCACCTTGGCGCCGCGTCCGGTGAGGGGCCGCACGTACACCTCGAACTGCCCCGACTCGTCGGACTGATAGGCGAGCCAGCGCCCGTCCGGCGAGATGGCCGGCCAGCCTTCGTTGAACGGCGTTGCGAGCAGTGGCTCGGGTGTCCGCGAGCCGTCCAGCGGGAGGAGGCCGATGTCCCAGCTCCCCGCCGTCCCCAGCGCAATGGTGGCGACGTGTTTCCCGTCGATCGCGAAGGCGCCAGCTGTAATGGCGGCCGTGGTGCCCACGTAGACGGATTCCGCGACGCCGCTCCCGTCGGCATTGCGCATGAAGATCCCGATGTTCCCTCCCCGCGAAGTGGCGTAGGCCACGCGCCCGTCCCGGGTCCACACCGGATCGTGCCCATCGTCGTCGAAGGTGAGCCGGGTGAGCGTGCGCTGGCCGAGATCCAGGGACCAGACGTCGCGGCTGCCCTGCTGGGTGAAGTCCACCGCGACGCGCCGGCCGTCGGGGGAGAACCGCGGGCTGTGGAACCGGCGTTGCACGTCGGTGATGAACTCCGGCCGGCCGGTGCGATCCACCATCATCAGCCGGAACGGCAACTCGGGCACGTAGACGAGGGATCCGCGCTGTGAGACGTAGAACTGCGCCGGTCCGCCCACCGACACGCGCACCCCCTGCGCCAGGGTCACCGGTGAGCCGGTGATGCGGAGCGCCTTGGGATCGAACACAGCCCCGAGCAGGGTGCCGTCCGGCTGGGCCCAGACGAGGCTCCCGCCGTCGTACGACATGGCGTTGATCGGTCCGTCGAGGATCGTGTGGCGCTCGCCCGAGGCCACGTCAATGGCGACGCCCCGGCCGTTGACCCCGCCCTGGGTGGCGGCGGTGACGAGCACGGTGCGACCGTCCGGCAGCGCGGCGGTCGGGTTGAGCGACGTCTCTCCGTTGGCGGAGTCGGGACGCGCGATGAGGGCGGACGTGCCGTCGGGGGAGACACGGTGGAGCGAGCCGTCGCCCGCCGTGATGACGAGCGACTCGTTATCGAGCCACACCGCCCACTGCGTGAACACCGTGTTGGGGGCGCCCGGGATGGTGATGGGTGCCCCGCCGCTCAGCGCGACCTTCCGCACGCCGCCGCCGACAAAGAACCCCACCGCCTCGCCGTCCGGGGTGAAGAAGGGCCCCACCCCGCCTTCCGTGCCCGCGATGGGCGTCACGGTCAGATCCTCGAGCCGCCGCAGGTGGAGTTGCGACCCGCGGGGCGTGGCGCCAACGTACACCAAGTTCCGGCCGTCGGGCGACAACGCCACCGTGCTCACCGGGGCGCCCGACAGCTGCACGCCGGAGTCCGTCTCGATCACGAACCGGCCCACGGCGGGCGCGGGGGCTGCCGGCCGCCCCAGCAGGAGTCCCGCGGCGATGCCGGCGGCCGCCACCAGCGCCACGGTGACCCAGCCCGGCCAGCCGGTGGGCAACACCGCCGACCACGTACGCCCGGCTCCGCGTGCGGACTCGGCGCGCGTGGTGCGCGCGGAGGCAAGCGTGAAGCCCGGGGTCTTGAGCGCGGTCGCGAAGTCGGCCGCCGTGGCGAACCGGTCGGCCGGGATCTTCGCGAGCGCCTTCTCCACCGCCATCGCCACGTGCGCGGGCACCGAGTGCCGCAGGTCGCCCAGCGGCTTGGGCACCTCGGTCACGACCTTGGAGATCACCGCCTGGATGGTGCCGCCGGTGTGGGGCGGCTCGCCGGCCAGCATCTCGTAGAGCACGGCGCCCAGCGAGTAGATGTCGGTCCGGGCGTCGATGTCGCGATCGCCCGTCGCCTGCTCGGGACTCATGTAGTGGGGCGTGCCCAGCGAGAGCCCGGTCTGCGTGAGGCGATCGCCCCCCGCCTTCCGGAGCGCCAGGGCGATCCCGAAATCCGCCACCTGCGCGCTGCCGTCGTGCAGCAGGATGTTGGCCGGCTTGATGTCGCGGTGCACCACGTTCTGGCGGTGGGCGTAGTCGAGCGCCGCGGCCACCTCCTGCGCGAGCCGTACGGCCTCTTCGACGCCCAGCTGCCGCTCGCGATCGACGCGCTGGCGCAGCGACTCGCCCTCGAGATACGGCATCACGTAGAACAGCAGCGACTCGGCCTCGCCGGAATCGAACAGCGGCAGGATGTGCGGGTGCTGCAGGTTGGCGGTGACCCGGATCTCGTTCAGGAACCGCTCCGCCCCGAGAACGGCCGCCAGCTCGGGACGCAGCACCTTGAGCGCCACCTTGCGGTCGTGCCGCACGTCGTGCGCGAGATACACCGTGGCCATCCCGCCCGCGCCGAGCTCGCGCTCGATGCGATAGCGATCCCCAATCGCCCCGTGCAGGCGCTGGGTGACTGCGGTCATGCGGGCGTCGGCTTGCGGAGGCGCGCGCCGAGCCAGACGCCTACGGCGCCCAGCAGCGGGTTGAGCAGCGCGATCCAGGCGGGCTGGACGGCGTTCGCCATGGCGTCCGCCATCGAGGCGCCTTCGGGCCGCGGGCCGGCGGTGCCGGGATCTCCGGTGAGGACCGGGATCGCGAAGACGAGGCCGAGCACCACCACGAGCCCGATCAGGGCGAGGGGGCCACGCGCGTCTTTCGCGATCATCGCGCAGACGTACCCGCCGACGACGGCTGCGACGAGGCCCACGACGATTGCGGTCGCGATCCAGATGCCCGAGATCTCCCAGCCGCCTGGCTGAAACGCCCGCTCGGCGCCGAGGGCGGCATACGTCAGCGACATGAGCCCGAACACCAGGGCGAACACCACGACATGCCTGCGATCACGCTCCCGATCACTCGACCCATCAGCGGTCTCCTCGTGGGGATCGATCCGGCATCGCAGCTGGGGCGCGGCGACTGCACGGCCCGCGCGACTCGTCGAGCAGAGTCTCCGGTCGCCATGCTCCGCCGTCTTCCTCGCGTGCGACTCCGGGGCTCTGGGGCCGGATGTCGCACCGCCGCTCACGTCTTACTCGACCAATCTCCCCCGGACGACGGGCACGCGCAACCACTGGGCGAGACGCCGGGCGTGGGCCAGGCACACCCGCTCTGGCGCGGTACACCCCTGCGCCGCACATTCTCGGGCGATCGGTTCGCCGCTGTCCGCATCCACCATCGCGATCGCCGTCGTGCCTACCTCGACCAGGACCAACCGGGAACCGAGTCCGTTGCACGCGCTCGCGCTGCGACGCTGGGCCTTCGCGTGTCTCTCATCCGGTCGCTCCGAAGCGGAGTTCGGCGACCGCGCGGTCCTCGGTGACATCGTGCCCACCACCTGGAGGCTCTTTCTGGCGGCCGAGCGCTGTGCGGCGGCGCTCGCCCGGTGCCCGGGTGGCCTGCTGCGGGACCTTCCGCGATTTGCGCAGGAACTCCTCAGCGCGACGGCCAGAGCGGAACTCCAGCGGATTCTCGTTGCCCGGTCGCAGCTGCAGGTCCTTTCGCACCTGGCGCGCGAGACCGGCTGCCGACCGATTCTCCTCAGAGGCGGCGCCTCCCTGACCCTCGACGACCGATCCTTCGATCTGGACGATCTCGACCTCGTGCTGCCGCCGCGCGAGGTTGCCCGCTTCGCTGCGGCGCTCGACGCGGCGGGGTACCGCCCGCTCGTTGGGTCCGGCAGCCATCGTCACTTGGACGTTCGAGCGGCGCCCGGATCCCTGGACATCGAGATCCACGTGTCGAAAGACCGCGAACAGGGGCTGCCGCACGGCGCGGCACTGGAGAACGTGCGATCGCTCCCGGGTGCGCCCGGGCTGGCGCGGCTGAGCGCCCTGGAGCACGCGTGGAACATTCTCGCGCACGTCACGGTGGATCACATCTATCGACGGGGTCAGATCCGGGACGTGCTGCTCCTGGCGGACGCGATCGCCGAGTGTTCCCCGGACGAGTCCGCGGCGCTCGCGCGCCGCGCCGCCGAACATCCGGCCGCCGGAGTCATGGACGCTCAGCTCGCGATGGCGCGCGCGATCAACGATGCCAAGCCGCCCATCGACGCGTTCGAGACGGTTGCGCTCACGAACTATGTGGTGCGACTGAGAGCGAAAGGCATGGTGCACCTGCCCGGCAACCTGCCGGTGACGGCCTCCAACCTGGTGTTCGCGATCCTCGGCGGTCCGATCGAGCGTCGCGGCTTCTGGACTCGAGAGACCTCGATCCCAATGGAACCGTCCCGATTCGCCTTCATTGCATGGGTTCAGCGCCGGTTTCCCGCGCTCGGCCGCCGCTGGCTCCTGTTCTTCCGCCTGCTGCGTCTCCCCGTGGCCCTGGCGCTGGCGGTCCCCCTGGTGGTGGCGGCACGGCGCGCGTTGGGCCGCGCCGGTCTCGCGCCGCGCATCGGCTGAGTCACGCGGCACCGACGATCGGCTGGAGGCACACCAGCAGTCGCGCCGCGTCGCGATACGTATCGCGTCCGAGGCGCAGGCGAACGGTGGGCTGCTGGATCGCGGCGATGAGCAGGGCCAGGATCGCTGGGGCCTGGACGGGGTCGGCCATGAGCCACGGCGTCTGGCGCACGATCGCGGCGAGCGCGTCCGCCTTGCCGAGCCGCGCGACTTCCGTGGGCGAATCGGGCTGCAGATCGAGAAACACGGCTCCAGCCAGTGCTGCGCGCCGCTGCCAGCCTCCGGGGCCGACGCTCGACGGCTCGACCGATTCCCGGGTTTCGCTCGTGCGGCCGGCCCGCCAGCCCGCATCCACGTGGAACGGGCGCAGCCATCCTTCCACCGCGAGCGACTGGTCGCCTTCCAGCGACAGGACGACCTGGTCGTCGGAGCAGTAGTCCCAGCCGATCGTGACGAGATTCAGGCTGGTCGTCGTTTTGCCGGCGCGCGCATCGCCCACGAGCAGCCACGCGTCGCCCGCGGGCGGGACCACCGCGGCGGCGTGCAGCAGCACGCGCCGCAGCCGCCCCAGCAGGAACGCAGAGGCAATCGTGAGCATGCTGTAGAGGTCCGCGGCGACCTCGGGGGTGGGGTCTGGCGAGCGAATTTTCGCTCGGCGCTCTTCCAGGTCCACGGTGCCGTGGACGCCGGACGGGCCGATCAGCGATACCCGCGCACGGTCGTCATCGACGCGCGCCTCCACGGTGCCGAGCCGCAGGGTGGCGGGGGCGCCTGGCAGGCTCGGTGCGGGCGAGCTCGCGCATTGCACGTCGATCGTCGCGGCTGTCGTCGCACCCGCAACGAGTGCCGGGCACCGCAGCGGCACCCATGGGTCCATCGCGGACCGAAGACGGGGATCGACCTGGAGGGTGAGCGAGCCGTCGGCGAGGAGGGACCATCGCACGGCGGCGTGCGGCGCGTTCACCCGCGGGACGGGTGTCGCTGCCGCGAGCCGGTCAGCCGGACGGTCGCCGGCGTGGGCGGCGCCGACCGCGGCGCCACGCGTTCCGCGTCCGTCTCCACCCAGGCGTGGGCCTCGACGCCAGGGGCCGAGTGTGGCCGGCTCTCGACGCCGATGCTGAGCCGGGCCGCGACGCCGTGAGCGCGGAGCAGGAGGCACTCGGCGGCACCGCGATACAGACACGTGTTGCGCCAGGGGCCCCCGGGGATGCGGGCGAGGATACGGAGCGCCCGATGGGCGGTCGTGATCGCGGCCGTGGGATCCGATGCAACGACGGCGTTGTCACGGGACCACGCCAGGAGCGCGGGCAGCCGGTGCTCGATGTGGGAGGGGGTGGCGAGGGCGACCCGTATGCCTCGGGCCAGCGACCGGAGCGACCGACTGCCCGGCATGGCTGCTGGCCGGATCAGAAGATCCCCGCCGGACGTCGTGCCTCGCCGCCGGAAGTCGGGATATCGAAGACCGCACTGGGATCGGCGGGATCCAGCCAGCGCAGCGCGGGAGCGCCGCTGCCAAAGACCGTGTACACGATGCGGCCGTCGGGCAGCCAGGCCGGCTCGCCGTCGTCGCCCGTCCGGTTGGTGAGCCGCACCAGGGCCCCCGTCGCGATCGTGAGGAGGAACAGCTCGCCGTCGCCCGTGCGATCCGAGGCAAACACGACCCGGGTGCCGTCGGGGCTCCAGGCCGGCTCGACGTCGGTGTCGCTCCCGGTGAGCAGTCCGCTGGGCGCCCCACCGGTCTGAACCGTGAACAGATCCGAGGTGCCGTTGGTGGTGGACACGAACACCAGCCCAGCGCCCGTGGGTGCCCAGCTGGGCGACGCCTCGACCGCGGCCGGATTGCTGAAGCCGGGCGTGGCCGCCTGCGCGCCGCTCCCGTCGCTGTTGGCGGTCCAGATCCGCGGGACCCCGCTCGCGTTCGCGGCGAACGCCAGACGGGCGCCGTCGCGCGACAGCTCCGGCTGAGTCTCGTCCTGAGCGCTGGTCGTGAGCCGCACGGCCGTGCCCCCGCTTGAGGGAACGGAGTACAGCTCGGCGTTCCCGTCTCGAAAGCTCGTGAAGACGACGAGGGTGCCGGTGGCGGTGGGATCGACGTCGTCCCCGTTGGCTGTGGTGAGGCGGACCAGGTCCATGCCATCGAGCGTGATGCTGTAGATGTCCCGGTTGCCGGCGTTCAGCAGGTCGAACACGATGCGCGGCGGCACGGCCACCGCGACGGCACGCTGTCCGCGCTCGATTCGGCCAGGCTCGACCTCCGCTTCGGCGCGCACGGTGACCGACTCGGCGCTCACGAGGCGGGCGCGGGTGGCCGACAGGAACTGCACGGCCGTCGCGGGTTCCACCGTCAGCTGGACCAGCGAGTCAGGGACGAGCAGGCCCTGGAAGCGCACGCGCATGTCGACGACGGCGCTGCGCTCCAGG
The DNA here is from genome assembly GCA_029862925.1 of Gemmatimonadota bacterium. GTDB lineage: Bacteria > Gemmatimonadota > Gemmatimonadetes > Gemmatimonadales > GWC2-71-9 > JAOTWJ01. The sequence goes on along the minus strand of JAOTWJ010000002.1, from coordinate 1,403 downwards.
CGACCGTCGATCGTCACCTCGAGGAGAAACTGCGGGCCCGTGGCGTCTCCGCACCCGATCGATCCGGCGAGGAGAACGCACAGGCCCGCGAGCGCCGGCAGGGACGACTTCATGTCGGCCTACCGCCGGTCCGGCCGCACCATCGTCATGGTTCCGTCGTCCTCGATGCGGTACAGCGGCCCACGCCAGACATCATTCACCAGCTTGAGCGGCGGTCCTGCCGCGATGGCGGCGGCGGCCGTGTTCAGCGTGTAGGGATCCGCGCCGGTCGTGACCACGGTCGGATAACCCAGGTCGGTGAATTGGGCGATCGAGACGATGCTCAGGGGGTTGGGGGTGCCCACCGGCGAGATGAAGCCGGTCATCAGCTCGCGTCCGAAAAAGTCGGTCGTCTGACAGGTCCCGCAGGAGATCTCGCGCCAATGCGCGTCGATCGTCCCCTCCGCACCCGTGCCCTCGACCGGGACGCACTGGTCGGTGATCGTGGGAGGATTGCATTGCGCCCCGGTCGCGCCGAGGGCGACGTACTCAGCGATGGCGGCGGCGCCGGTGAACCGCGGGTCGCCGGTGCCCCCACCGCCGACGAGCAGGATCCCGTCGTCCCACAGGGTGCCAAAGCCAAGCACGTGCCCCATCTCGTGCAGGATCACCGCTGGGAACCGGCCGTCCGCCTCGAGGGCGGCCAGATCAGCGGTATCGAAGATCATGATGCCCCAGGCTGGCAGGTCGTTGCTGAACCGCAGGGCGCAGGGGCCTGCCGACCCCAGGATTCCTCCCACACCGTCGATCGGCCCCAAGATGACCTGTATGACCAGGTCATCCACGACCTCGTTGACCGGAATGCCGCCACAGAACGGGAACCCAGAGGAGCTGACCGCGACGAGCGACAGATCCGCGGTCAAATGCGACTGCCACCGCGCCGCGGCGTTGGTGAACGCGAGCTGCTGGCTCGCCGTGGCGGCGGTGAGGTAGCGCAGCCGGATCTGAAAGCCGGCCTCCGGGATCGTGATGGTGGCTACCCCAGGTGCCTCGGGCCCGCTGCTCGTGGCGGTGATAGTCACGGTGCCGGGCCCCACGCCGGTTACTTGCCCGGTCGTGGGGTTGACCGTGGCGATCGCCTCGTCGGCGCTCGAGAACGTGATCGTGCCCGATCCCGTGCGGTTCACCACATCGCGGACGGACGCGGCGATCGTGACGTTCCCGCCGATCGTGATTGCCGCCCTCTCGGGGGTCATCTGCACAAAGCCGTTCGGGTGCGGGACGTCCGCTTCGACGAACACCTCGAACTCGAACGTGGTGACCGTGTTCGTGACGTCCCACTCCCAGGTCTTGGCGGGCGTGATGAACCCCGGAGGAATGATGAAGGCATACTCATGGTACGGTTGGTTGGAACCGGTGAACAT
>JAOTWJ010000186.1 GCA_029862925.1 Gemmatimonadota bacterium | reverse complement strand
GGAAGCAGGCAACCCGGCTCGAAACGCATCCACTCGATGCCGAACTCGCTCGTCTCGTAGCCCGACACGTGCATCTTGAACTGCTCGAGGTACCGTTCGTTCTCCCGCCGTACGGTGGTGGGGATTCCGATAACGATGAGTGTCGTGACACAGCGGGGCTCCGCCCGCACCGCCCGCGCCCGGCGGCCCAGACCGGTGGACCCAGCTCCTATCCCTTGGGGCGCAAGAACTCCCGGAAGGGCGGGTGGTTGTGCAGGACTTCGAAGTCCATGTCACTGTGCAGCAACGGCCAGCGCGCCCAGTTGGCTCCGTAGTCGAACGACTGACGAAGCAAGGCCATCGCCCGCTCCTCGTCTCCGAGCACCGCGGCGATCCTGGCGCGTTCCAGCGTCCGGTAGCCCTCCATGAGCGCGTGGCGCGACGAGCGGAGATCCTCACTGACTCTCGTGGCCTCCTCGCGGTCGCCGCGTCGCGCGGCCACCCGGCCCAACGCGGCCAGATGCGCGGTGTTCTCAGGATACTCCTCGGCGAGCGCCGCATACAGGGGCAGGGCCTCGTCCCACTGCCCCGCCCGGTACAGCAACCCTGCCAGCCCGGCGCGGGCCCCTTCGGTATCGAGCAGCCGGGACCTGAACCATGCGATCGCCTCACCGAGCGCGGCCCGGGCCGCGTCGCGATGGTCGTGCGCTCTGAGCTCATCGGCCACCAGACCGACCCACCCGGCCGTTCCCTCCCGTGAGGGCAGCGCGCGCATCTGGTCCGCGATGTCCGTCGCTTCCTCCGATCGGCCGAGCGCCGCCAACGCGCGGGCCTCCCCGAGCATCATGAGGAGGTGCTGGGGATACCGCTCCAGGCCTTGGCGACTGACATCTAACTCGCGCCGGTAGTCGCCGAGCATGTGGTACGCGGTCGCCCGGGTGGTCCAGTGCCCCGGGCGCTTCTTCAGGATCTGGGAATTCCGCCAGAGGGCCAGCGCCTCCCGGGGACGATTGACGCGCAGCGCGTTGACCGCAAGTTCACCCCGCGCGTCCTCCGAGCCCGGTGCCGCCTCCACCATGCAACGCGTGGCCTCGTACATCGACGGCACGTGTCGCGGCGGCGTCACCGCTCGCACGAAGTCGAGTCGGCAGCGGTCATAGCGACTCAACCGTCTGGGGGCCTCGACCAGGGGCGCGAGCAGGGACTCCGCCTTCGCGACACCAGGCCAGTCGTTGTTGTAGCCTCCGGCGAGCATGTGGATCTGCGCGGCCCACAGTCGCGCACGCGCGAACGTCGAGTCCGCTGCCACCGCCCGCTCGAAATGCCGGGCGGCCACGAGCCAGTCTTCTCCCGCCGCCATCACTCTGAGCCCTTCCCGGTACGCCTGGTACGCCTCGTAGGATCCCGGTTGCACCGTGGGTTCGAACGGTCCCAGCGCGTGATCGAGCAGCGGCGCAAGCACCAGGGCGACCTCGTGCCCGATGGCAGCGACCAGCTCGCGTGGTGCGGCAATGGGGCCGACGACGGGCCCCGCGGTGCCGATCAGGCGGCCGGCATTGGCGTCAGTGATCCGGGCCTGCACGTGCAGGGAATCGCCCTCGGCATAGTAGCTGCCGGACACGATGGTCCCCACCTGGGCGGCCGCGGCGAGCGCCATGATGTCCCCGGGCTCACCTGCCCCGCCGGCCGGCGCGGCGTCTTCCGCCACCTCCAGGGTCGTCAGAGGATCGACCACCTCCACGAATTCCGCGTCGCTGAGCACTTGGATGATGTGGTCCTGGGCCCAGCTCCCCAGCATCGCGGCCTCTTCCCGTCCGCTGTTGTCCGTGAACGCCACGACGAGGACCCGATTGGGGTCGAGGGCGTCATCGCGCCGACCGACGAGCAGCAGCGCGAGCGGTGTCGCAACGATGACCACCACCGCCAGGGCCGCGCCGAGGCGGAACGGGCGGCGACGCGCGGCCGCGGTCCCGACGGGCGTCGGGCGCGGGGGCACCCGGCCCGATGGCGCTGGGATCGGCGCGACATCCTCCGTGGTCGCCGCGAGCGACTGGGCGACGGCAACGGTCACCGGATCCGGCTCGATGGCGTATTCCGACCGGAGTCGGCTGGCGAACTTCTCGTAGAACCGGAGCGCCGCGGCCCGGTCGCCCGCGTCCGCCAGCGCCTGGACGAAGCGTCGGATCTCGCTCTCGTCGGTCGCGACCAGCAACAACGCCCGCTGGGCGGTCCGCTCGGCAGCCACCAGGCGGCTCGCCCCGATGTGCTCGTGCGCCAGCGCCCACGCCGCCCCGGCCGCCTTCTCCCTCAGCCTGGTGCGTTCGTCGTCCAGCCACCGCTCAAACTCGGGGGCGTCGCGGACGAACAGGCCGTCCAGCAGATGGCCGCGGTACAGCGCGAGCGCCTGCTCGTACTCGCCCTCATCCACCGCCCGCTCGAAATCGACCACATCGCACCCGATCAGCGCGTCGTCGAGTGCCACGTCACTGTCGCCGCGACTCGTCACGGCCGCGTCGCCCAGCTCGGACCGCAGCACGTGCAGCGCCTGGCTCAGGGAATGGCGGGCCTGCGTCTGCGTCGCTTCCGGCCACAACAGGGCGACCAGCTTATCGCGACGGTGGAATCCGCGGGGGCGCGCGGTGGCGAGATACGAGAGCAGTCCCAGGCGCTTGGGCTGATGCAGTGACGTCGCCGACGCTTCACCGGCGGCATCGCAGATCTCGGCCGACCCGAGGAGACGAACGGTGAACGCCGTCATCGGGGCCGCTCGGAGATCCTCGGCGCCGGTGGGCTGGGGGTTGATGGTCCTGTGAGCATTGCGTGACGGGCCTTCTCTATCACTTGGCAAGCTACGGGCCGGGACCAGCGACGGCCAGCGAACCGCGATAGCCCACCCTTGCACCATCTCAAGGAGGTCACCATGCGCTTGACCCGCCTCATCCCCGCATTCGCCGTCGCCCTGCTGGGCGTCGCGTGCGCCCAGGATGCGCCGACGGCACCCGATGGGCCGCAGCTCAGCGAGCACGCAGGACCGATCGAGATCGAGCTCGAGAACATTCCGATCCAGGGCGTGAACCCATGTACAGGTTTGCCCTTCACCGGCGTCGCGACGGGCACGCTGTGGATTCAACCGCATCCCAACAACAGAGTGATCCGCGTACGGACGACGAGCACGACGAGTGACGGCTACACGGGTCGCTACGAGGAGACGTGGCAGGGCAGCGACATTCCTGGACCAGCCGGGCCAGGCGACGTGTCTACGCGCACCTTCAACCTCCAGATGTCGAGTCCATCTGGCTCGCGCTACATGGTGCACCTCGTCTGGGTCCTCGACCTCAAGACGTCGCCCCCGACCCAGCGTGTAGACCAGTTTTCGGCGAGGTGCATACATCCCTAGCTCGGCCGAAGGGCTCTCGTACCGTTCCGATGTCACGACCGCGCCCGGCCCCGCGCCGGGCGCCGCATCGGCTCCGTTCCACCATGGCGCCCGGCTCCAAAGGCAGGGCCGTGCGATGGCGGTTTCGTGGAAGGACGCGGCTGAGGCCGCTAGTCGGCCCGATCTGTCGCCGAGGCGACGGGGGGCGCCGCCCGCTCGCGGGCAGGATGGGCCGAGTGGCCGCTTGCGCGCCCTCCTACGAACCCGAAGTTCGAGCGGGCGGGGGCTCCCCGTCCCCGGGCGCTCAGCCTGCAGCTACTTCGCTGGGGTGATTGGGGTGAGCACGATGTTCCGGAACTCGACCGGTCCGTGATCGCCCTGGAGCATGAGCGGGCCAGGCGCACCCTCGTCACACGACAGCGCCTGGCCGGTGATGCCAGGCCGTCGTAGAAGCCCCGCGTGTCAGGCGAGCGGCGCGTGGGCAGGGCCAGGGGCCGTAAAGTCATGACTTGTCGAGACATCCGTGGGGCCACGCCACCTGCGGTCGTCCACCTGGCCGGGCAGGGCACCGATCTGTCGCTGATTCTGAAGTCCGAGTTTGAAGTCCGCCCGTCAGGGCGGGTTGGCACTTCCTCCACAGACCGTACCACGCGACAACCACACCGCCACAGCCCGCCGGTGATGCGACCCTTCCTGGGGAAGTCTGAGTCCACGGCCCCGACGAGTGTTGCGCCCATCGCCACAGCCGCCACGCGGACGCGCGCGCCCGGCAATCTCGACATCGGGGCCGGCCTGGACGTACCAGGCCACACCCCTGTCCCTCAGCGGCACAACTCTTGCTTTTCCGGGCGCTTACGGCGGACCGACCGGCTTGCGCGCCCGTGCAAGGCAGGCTATATGCCAACGCCACGGCGCCAAGGCCTTCAGCAAGTGGGACGCCGGCGTTGCCCGGGGGAACACCGGCCCAGCGACGGCGAAGGCACGAGGCCATCCCGAGCGGTCGGCGACGTAGGCATGCACCCATTGCGTTGGAGGGGATGCGTTTGGGGAGCAACCCGCGCGTCGTTGAAGCTTGTGGCAACTGCGACGATCGGGAGACGTGCAGCGTCTCCCAGGTGGTCGAAGTGCTCGCCGAATCGGATCGCCCCCGCCCCGCACACACCGCCCGCGAGCGGCTGGCTTCCTTCGCGCGGAGGTGTCCCTTCGAGCAGCATCACCTGGTCGGGCGGAGCCCGGCCACATTGCAGGCACTCAACACTGCCCTGCAGGCCGCGGCAACCGACGCGACGGTGCTGCTCACCGGCGAGAGCGGGACGGGAAAGGAAGTCCTGGCCGGCGTGATTCACCGCTACAGTGCTCGGGCCGCCAACCCCTTCGTGGCCGTCAACTGCGCGGCGCTACCGGACCCGATGCTCGAGTCCGAACTGTTCGGGCACGTGAAGGGCGCGTATACGGGCGCAGAGAAAGACCGAAAAGGGCGCTTCGAGCGTGCCTCGGGCGGCACCATCTTCTTGGACGAGATCGGGGACATGAGCCTGGCACTCCAGGCGAAGATCCTCCGGTGCTTGGAGGAGCGCGCGATCGAGCGGCTCGGCGACGAGAAGGTGATTCCCGTCGACGGGAGAGTCGTCGCCGCCACGCATCGCAACCTCCCGAGGTGCATCGAGGCTGGGAAGTTCCGCGAGGATCTCTACTTCCGACTTGCGGTGATCGTGATCCACCTCCCCCCGCTACGCGAGCGCGTCGAGGACATTCCGGCCTTGGCCGAGCACTTCCTCACTCGGTATGCCTGCCAGTATGACACCCCCTGCCCCACACTCTCGGATCCGGCGCTCGAGAGGCTCGGCCGGTACCCTTGGCCCGGCAACGTGCGCGAATTGCGCAACGTGATCGAGCGGGTGATCGCGCTGTGGGGCGACGCGTCCGTCGTTGGCGTGGAACACCTGCCCCCCGAGATTAGGGGAGACGTCAGCCCGCCGATACCTCCTCTGGAACCCGGGGGAACGGATGGGTTGCTGCCGTTGCAGGAGGTGGAGCTGCGCCACATTCGCCGCGTCCTCGCGGCCACCGGCGGGCGCTTGGCGGAAGCCGCCGAGGTTCTGGGCGTTCACCGGAACACCCTGCGGCGGAAGATGCGGGAGCACCACCTGACTTGAGCGTCTACGCCCACCCTT
>JAOTWJ010000040.1 GCA_029862925.1 Gemmatimonadota bacterium | reverse complement strand
AGGGCGTCCAGGCGTCGGACTTGGGCTTCTGCACCGAGCTGGGAGAACCAGACCCGGGCCGCGCGCGCCACGTCACGCGCTTCATCGTAGCGACCCTGCTCCGCCAGCAGCAACGCGAGGTCCCGGCCGGCCTCGGCACCGAGCGCCGGTCGGTGGTGGACCTCGGCTTGCTCGATCGCTTCGCGATACGTCCGCTCCGCTCGATCCAGATCCCCGAGTGCGGCGGTGGTCAACGCAAGGACCCGAAGGTCCTCCGCCTCACCCATCACGTCTTCCTGATCGCGATGGATCATCAACGCCCGGTGAATCTCGCGGTCGGCGATCTGGGGTTCCCCACGCAACGCGCGAATCTCAGCGCGTCCCGCGATAGCGGACGCGAGCAGTGACAGGTTGCCAGTTCCCTCCGCCGCGTACACGGCACGGTCGGCGGACTCCAGCGCGTAGTCGAGCTGCCCCAGGTCCCGATATGTGATCCGGAGGTCGTTTTCGGTCTCCGCGATCCCCTGCGCCCACCCCGCGCGCTGAAAGGCCGCGAGCGCGAGCGTGTACCAGCTCACCGCGTCGAGGTGCTGGCCACGAAGATTGGCGACGATCCCGAGGTTGTTGCAGCACCGGCCCAGCGTCCCGAGGGCTCCCTGGGCCTTGGCTTCGGCCAGGGCGCGCACGAAATAGTCGCTAGCCTCGTCGAGCCGACCGGTCTCGAGCGCGATCGCCCCGCGCACGTTCAGCGCACGGGTGTGCAGCGGTCGATCACCGGTGTAACTCAGCACCGTGTCCACCCAGCGCGCGGCCTGATCGTGATGTCCCAGCCGGCCGTGCGCAATCCCGCAGCAGAGCGCCAAGGTCGGCGAGCCGGTGATTGCATCCGGCTCCCGATCCCGGAGCCACCCGATCACCTCGGCGAAGCGCCCCTGGTCGGTGAGATTGCGAACCCAGTTGAGTTCGGCGAGCGAGTCCCGCAGGTTCGCGACTACCACGACACGGTGTATCCCGAGAAATGGTCGATGAACGCGTGGAAGCGCTGCCGCTCCCGGTCGTGCCAGGCGCTCACCTTCTCCCACGGGGACTGTTCGTTGGCCCGGAACCAGATGCTGAGCCGGCTGGCCTTGATGGCATCGTCGTCCCGATCGACGTCCCCGTCACGGTCCACGTCGGGATTCGCGTACCCGTAGAACAGCGTGAGTCGGGCTGGCTCGTCCGGATCGAATTGCAGCGCGTCGGGCCCCATGTCCACGATCAGGCGGCTGGGGTCCACCGTGACGCTGATCAGCACCGAGTCGCCGTCGGCCAGTGGCGTGCCGTCAGGCAGGGCGCGCAGCGAGTGCTCGCCGAGACTGAGACGCCAGAACGTGGGTGCGTCGTCCTCCTCGTCGTGCTCCCGATCGCGCCATGCGGCCTTGTACCGGATCGTGAATGACCGGCTCTTCCCGGCGACCGCCCAGAACTCGCGATAATACGCCTCGAGGGGCGGCGCTGCATCTTGCTCCACGAGGATGTGCTGTTCAGTCGCCTGGTTCGACCCACCGTACGTCCAGTCGGCGCTGGGAGCGATTCCGCCCAGATCCCGGTCACCCGGCGCCGTGGCTGGTTCCGTGCAGGCCGCCACGAGGCTGAGTCCGGCAAGGCCGACCATCCATGCATGTACGTTCACTCGCCCTCCCTGGTGGATCGTTTAGTCCTGCGAGGGATGCCTGCGCAGCAAGCGACGCAACCGTTGGCGTGAGATGCGCAGCACGCGTGCCGTTTCGCTGCGATTACCGGCACAGAGCGCCAGCGCGGCCTGCGCCGCAGCCTCGTCGATCGTTTCCAGCGGAGCCGGAAAGGGAAGCGGGCTGGGCCGCGCGGGTGCCCGCGTCGGCCCCGCGACGCCCAGCTCCCCCAAATCCAGCTCCCCGGGAGCCGACAGCAGGAGCGCGCGCTCGATGGCGTTCTTGAGTTCGCGGACGTTGCCCGGCCAGTGGTAGGCACGAAGCGCGCGCTGCGCGCGTTCGGTCAGGATGGGCGCGGGAAGTCCGTAGTGCCGCGCCAGCCGATCCAGCAACGTCCGCGCGATCACCAGCACGTCATCCCCCCGCTCACGCAGCGGTGGCATGGTGAAGACGATAACGCCGAGCCGAAAGTAGAGATCCTGCCGGAACCGTCCGTCACCGAGCGAGGCCTCCAACGGCTCATTGGTGGCCGCAATCACGCGCACGTCGACCCGCCGCGACTTGGTCCCGCCGACGCGACGGACCTCCTTGTCCTCGAGCACGCGGAGCAGCTTCCCTTGGAGATCCGGGGCCAGCGTGCCCACCTCGTCGAGGAAGAGCGTGCCTCCCTCCGCGACCTCGAACAACCCGGGTTTCGTCGCGTGGGCGTCCGTGAACGCCCCCCGTTCGTGGCCGAACAGCTCCGACTCGATCAACCGCTCGGGGAGGGCCGTGCAGTTTACCGCCACGAAAGGGGCGGCACTCCGCGGGCCACCGTCGTGGATCGCGCGGGCCAACAACTCTTTGCCCGTCCCCGTCTCCCCCATGATCAGCGCCGTCGCATCGGCGTGCGCGAGAATGCGCGCGGCGCGTCCCAGTACCTCTCGCAACGCGGGGCTCTCTCCGAAGATGTCGCGGAACGCCTCCGCCTTCACGGCAACCGGTCCTCCCGCCCGGGGGACCGTCTCGCCGGCGCGCTCCACCGCTGCAGCCACGGCATTGCGGAAGATCTCGAGATCCGCGGGCATCGCGAAGTAGTCCGTCGCGCCGTGGGTAACCAACGCGATCGCCACGCGTCTTCCCGGATCCGCACCGACGACGAACAGCGGCCGCTCGGACCCCACCCAGTGATCGTCGAGCCACTGCACGGCCTCCCACTCGGCTCCGCCGGCGGCCACGATGCTCCCAACGAGGTCAGGCGCGTGCACCGGACACGCATCGGTCGGCGCGTATACCTGAACGGCTACGCCAAACCCCCGTGCGAGCTCATCCCAGAGCTCCGAGAACGCCGGGGACAGTTGGACAATGGCCAGGGAGCGTTTCGGCACCTCCCCCTCCTCCCGCAACACTGGCCCTTCCGCACTTAGCATACCGGTCTTGTGATACATGTAGGTGATTGTCCTGTAAGCACTAGCGGCGCTGCGCGGCCTGGCTAGCTGTACGGTTTCGTACCAGGCTGGATTAAAACGTACCAGCCTCTCGGTCTGGCAGCGACGGGGTTTTGGTGTCGAAACGCACCCGCGTGATTGGGCCCCATGGCCGTGATGGGGACCCCGTGATGGGGCCCCATGGCAAGGATCGCGCGCGGACGATCATCCCCGGCAGGAAGGTGCACCCTCGACCTCGCTGTCAGCTGTAACCAAGAGAGCAGAAAACACTTGCGGAATCACAGGCCGCGAGCGGCGAGGCAGCGCCGCACCTGGATCTGCGCACAATTACGGTGCCCCAAGCCCTGCCGCACGCACCGTCCGGGTGCCTCCCCAGCCACCGAACGACCGTGCGGCTCGTCCGGAGCCGACCAATGCCGCGTCGCGGGGGTTCTGCTGCCGGCGAATTCCTTGGCCCCACGCTGCCGCGACGGACGCACCGTTTTGTGACCTGGCGCACAAAGCCGCGCACTGAAGCTGTGCGCCTGGCAGTTCGTCGTCATTGGTCAACCGATTGATGCGAAAAGACTTACAGTCGTCGCCGCCACGGCATAGAGATTGCTAAGGGGAACAGTCCCAGAGATTGCCGAGGGGAACAGTCCCGAAGCTGTCGGAGATCGGGCCCTATCGGCCCGTTCTCGCGGAGAGATCTGGCCGCCATGAGTCACCCGGGAGGGTTGTTATGCAGGGGTCACACGTCCTGAGAGCCTGGCTGTCCTTCGCTGCCGCCTGCGTTGGGATCCTCGCGGTCCCGGCCGGCGTCCAAGCGCAAGGGAGGCCCGAGTGTCCGGACAACGGTGCATGGGTTACCGCCAACGTCGTGGCGTTGGATCAGGTCTTCATCTACAACCGCCGCGGGGCCTTCGCGCCGGGGATGATCTACGCGCTGGCGCGGGACGTGGTCGCTAAACCAGGAACCGCCGGCGGGCCAGGCAAGGTCATGCTGCGGCCGGACAAGCGGCCGCGCCCGTTGACCCTGCGCGTCAATCGGGGTGACTGCCTGCAGATCAACTTCACGAACCTGCTTTCTGATCCGCGGGTTGAGCAGAGCACCGTCCCGCAGCAGGTCCCCGGGGCGCCCCCGGGCATCTTGACCGAGGGGGACCCCAACATCCCGAACTGGGACAACCAACCGGCCGAGCGGGCCGCGTCGATCCACGTGATCGGCATGCAGCTGCTGGGCACGATCGGCTCCGACGGCTCCAACGTGGGCCGCAACGCCACCAGCCTGGTCACTCCAGGGAATTCGGACACGTACTACCTCTACGCCCAGCGTGAGGGCACCAACCTGATGTACAGCGCGGGTGCCCAGACGGGCAGCGAGGGCGACGGCGGCACCATCGCGTTCGGGCTATTCGGTGCGGTGACCGTGGAGCCCAAGGGCTCCGAGTGGTACCGCAGCCAGCTCACGAACGAAGACATGGTGCTGGCCCAGGCGGGATATGGGACGGGCGCACCCGCATTCACGCCGGGTCGCCAGCCGATCCTCGACTATGACGCGACGTATCCGCCGGGACACCCGCGGGCGGGCGTGCCGATCCTCAGAATGACGAACGGCGGCGAGATCGTGCATTCCGATTTGGCGGCGATCATCACCGGCCCTGGGCGGGAGTCGCTGTGTAACGGGTGGACCTACTCACCCGTCCCGGCGTCGCCCAACCGCTGCCAGCCGTTCCGCGAATTCACGGTCATCTTCCACGACGACATCAAGGCCGTGCAGGCCTTCGACGCGTACAACGACCCGGTGCTGTCACACACGCTGCACAGCGTGCGGGACGGGTTCGCGATCAACTACGGGACCGGCGGGATCGGCTCCGAGATCATCGCCAACCGGCTGGGCCTGGGCCCCGAAGGCCAGTGCAACGAGTGCAAGTACGAGGAGTTCTTCCTCACCTCGTGGGCCGTGGGCGATCCGGCGATGGTGACGGACGTGCTGGCCAACGCCAGCGATCCGGCCACCGGTAACATCGCCACGGTGGCGCTCTATCCGGACGATCCGTCCAACGTCTATCACAGTTACGTGAACGACCACGTGAAGATCCGCAACCTGCACGCGGGTCCCAAGGAACATCACATCTTCCACCTGCACGCCCACCAGTGGCTGTACACCCCGGACGCCGCCGAATCGTCGTACCTGGATAGCCAAGCCATTGGCCCCGGCTCGTCGTACACGTACGACATCGCGTACGACGGCGGCGGCAACCGGAACAAGACGCCGGGCGACGCCATCTTCCACTGCCACTTCTACCCGCACTTCGCCCAGGGGATGTGGGCGATGTGGCGCAACCACGACGTGTACGAATTCGGTACGCCGGTTGACGCAGCCGGCGTGGTGCGTGCTGGGAACCCCGTCGACACGCGCGCCCTGCCTGACGGCGAGATCGTGGCCGGCACGCCCAACCCGGGCGTGGTCCCCATTCCGGGACTCGCCATGGCGCCGATGCCGACGGCGGACATGCCAGGGTATCCGTTCTATATCCCCGGTGTAGCCGGTCACCGGCCGCCCAAGCCGCCGCTCGACACCGAGGTGGACGGGGGGTTGCCCCGACACGTGGTGAATGGTGGGGTCGCGCACGCCCCGCCGCTCAACCGGCTCGACTTCGACAAGGTCAACGACGAGCTCGACGTGACCTTCCTGCCGGAGACGGGCACGCCGCTCGAGGTCAACGCGATGCGCTTCCACGCCGCCCAGAACCCGGTGACGGGTGTGGCGACGGGGATCACGGGTGGTCAGCCCAGCTACATCGCCCCGGCTACTGGGACTTCGGCGGTGTCGGCGGCCTTCCGCGTCAACGGGCTTCCCGGGAAGCCGGGCGCGCCATTCGCGGATCCGTGCGTGGACGACTACGGGAAACCGTCTACCCACAGCCGCACGTACACGTACCGTGCGGCGGGCTTCCGGCTCAACGCTACGTACAACAAGCTGGGCTGGAAGAACCCGCAGCACCACATGGAGGCGCTGGATCAGGATGTCGGCAACTTCCTGAGCGGCGCCAAGCCGCCGGAGCCCTTCTTTTTCCGGGCCAATTCCAACAGCTGCATCAACTTCTACATCACGAACCTGTTCCCCAACGTGTACCAGCTGGACGACTTCCAGGTGCGCACACCGACCGACGTGCTCGGCCAGCACATCCACCTGGTGAAGTTCGACGTCACGTCGTCGGACGGGTCGGCCAACGGCTGGAACTACGAGGACGGCAGCCTGGCACCGGACGAGGTCACCGAGCGGATTCACGCCATCCGGGTGTTCAATGAGTGCGCGGAGCCAACCGACCCGCGCGACGGCCAGGCAGACGGCAACGGGCAGATCGTCTGTCCGGTGGCCACCGAGCATCCGATCTTCAAGAACGTACCGGAGGTGGTGGCCACGGGGCTGCACGTAGGCGCCCAGACCACGATCCAACGGTGGTACGCCGACAAGCTGATCAACAACAGCGGCGACGACCGGACGCTCCGGACGGTCTACACGCACGACCACTTCGCGCCGTCCACTCAGCAGCAGGCCGGGTACTACGCAGGCCTGTTGATCGAGCCCGAGAACTCGACCTGGAAGATGGCCGAGTCGGGTCAGCCAATGGGCGGGCGGAGCGACGGTGGCCCCACCAGCTGGCAGGCGATCATCGAGGTGCCGGACAATCCCGCCACGCCGAAGGATGAGACCGACTCGTACCGCGAGTTCATGTTCGAGGCGCAGGACTTCGCGCTGGCGTACCGGGCCGGGGCCAACAACGCTCTGAAGCCGATCACGGACGAAATCACCGGCGTCACGCTGATGGGTATGCACGACCCGGCCAACGCCGTCAACCCGCCCGCCAAGGCGGAGATCGGCCTGCCGTTCCTGCTCCAAGTGGCTCCGCAGTGTCCCGGTGGCGTGGCGCGGCCGTGCCCGGAAGCCATCTCGGCGGACGACCCGGGGACGTTCCTGCTCAACTATCGGAACGAGCCACTGCCGCTCCGCATCCGGGATCCCTTGACCAACACGCAGGCCGCAGGCGTCGCGGGCGACCTGTCGCATGCGTTCCGCTCGACGCTGGGGCTGGCCGCCAACGGCACGCCCATCAAGCGGGCAGATCCGCTGATGGATGCTGACCCGGCCACGTGGCCGGTGGCGCCGCTTACTGGCGGTGTACTGGCCGGCGACCCGGCCACCCCGTTGTTCCGGACATACGAGGGGGACAAGGTCCAAGTCAGGACATTGGTGGGTGCGCACGAGGAAGGACACAACTTCACCGTGCACGGCCTCCGCTGGCTGTTCGAGCCGAGCTGGGCCAACTCGGGCTACCGCAGCTCCCAGATGTACGGCATCTCCGAGCACTTCGAGTTCGAGATACCGGCGATGGGGGCCGTCAAGGGTGAAGGTGAGGTGCCGTGGGAGGATTACCTCTACCAGGGCGGCTCCGCAGTGGACAACCTGTGGAACGGCACCTGGGGCATCATGCGCGCCTATCAGGGGATCCAGGGCGACCAGGCGGGCGAGGCCCCGTTGGCCACCCTGTCCACCAACCCCACCGGCAAGGGGCCGCGCAACGTAAATCCAAGAGATTTCCGGGCGTCCTGTCCGGTGTACCCTCTGGGCAATCGGGATCCGCGGAACAAGACCTTCAACATCGTGGCGATCCTGGCTCGGGACCTCCTGCCGGGCGGCGCGCTAGTGTACAACTCGCGCGCCGTCAACGGCGGCCCGCTGACGGATCCCAACGCGATCCTCTACGTTCACAAGAACGACCTGCAGACCAAGGGCGGGAAGACGACGCTCAAGCCGGGCATCACCCCGGAGCCGCTGGTCATCCGGGCTGCGGCAGGCGACTGCCTGCTCATCACCCTGGAGAACTGGCTGCCAGCCGTCATGCCGGACAATGCGGGCTTCAGCACGATGCCCATGATCATTGACCAGTTCCAGGCGAACCAGCTCGCGCCATCCAACAACGTGGGGCTCCACGCGGGCCTCGTGCAGTACGACATGTACGACAGCGACGGGGCCAACGTGGGCTGGAATCCGGTCCAGACGGCGGCGCCGGGCGGCGTGATCACCTACCAGTGGTACGCTGGTGACCAGGTGGTGTGCCGCTTTGGCAAGCCTGTGGAGTTCTGCGCCGGGAAGGAGGATGGGTTCCGGGTGGCGGTGCCCACGGAGTTCGGGGCCACGCCACTCATGTCCTCCGATCGCATCAAGCACAGCCAGAAGGGTGCGATCGGGGCTCTCATCATCGAGCCCGAGGGATCCACCTGGATGGGAGACGGATTCACGCTGGACAGGGGCCGCGAGGTTTGTCCCTCGGGCGCGAGGTGCAGCAGGGTCTCGGCCACCGTCACCGTCACGAAAGCGGACGGGACGACGACCAAGTTCCGTGACTTCGCTCTGGTCTTCCAGGACGACCTGAACCTGCGCTGCGTCGGCTGCGGCAACGCGGCTGCCGGTGATGCCAACGCCGTACCCAACCTGGCCGACTCCGAGGATCCGGAGGATTCCGGCCAGCGGGCGCTGAACTACAAGACCGAGCCCATGTGGCTGCGGTTGGGCTTCGCCCCGGACGCGTCGCTCGAGTTCACCCGGGATGAGGCGTTCCGCGATGCGCTGAGCAACGCGCAAGTGGGCGGCGATCCCGAGACACCGATCTTCACGGTGGAAGTGGGGACCGACGTCCGGTTCCGAGTAGTCCAGTCGGGCGGGCACGCGCGGAACCACGTGTTCACGCTGCACGGCCACGGGTGGCTGACGCAGCCGTTCACGGACAAGTCGCGAAAGATGGGGGAGCAGCCGCTGTCGGAGTGGCGGGGAGACCAGGAAGGTATCGGTCCGAGTTATGGCGGCAACTTCCTGATCACGCACGGCGCCGGTGGCAAGGGCGGCGTGACCGGAGACTATCTGTTCCGCGACTTCGCCTCCTTCCAGTTCGACGGCGGCATCTGGGGGCTGCTGCGGGTGTGCGCTCAGAACAAGGGTGGCAATATCGGTAACCGCGAGTGCCTGCCGGACATGAGCGGGACGCAGTAACAGCAGGACGCGGGTGAGGCAGGGGCTGGACCCCTGTCTCACCCGAGTTGGATCACAAGCGAGGCGCGTTTTCCGGGGCGAGTCACGCCCGGCGAACGTCAGCAAGGTTGATCGTCGCGGGTTAGAGGGACCTGCGGGTGAATCCCTCTTGCTGGCCGTGTCCGCACGGCTCAGCACCACCCGCCGGCACAGCCTGGCCTCGCGCCAGGCTGTGTGTTTCTACGGGTCTTGGACCGAGCGAGGTGCGTTGTGGGATTCCGTCAGATGAGCGCCCTGGTCGCCGTCACCTTGATGGCGATGGGTTCGCGAGCGATGGCGCAACATGAGCAGCATGCCGCGCACGGCACCCGGCCGCCGGCCTCGACCGCCGACACGGCGCTCGGAACACCGTTGCTCGCGAAGTCCGTCGTTCAGAACGGCGTGAAGGTCGAGCTGACGCTGGCCCGGCCCGCGATCAGCCGGGCGGATGCGTCCGCCGTGCTGGAGGGCGAGGACGTGGGCGTGCGGTTCGTGTTCTCGGACAGTGCCACGGGCAGGCCGCTGACCGACCTGAGCCCAGCCGGGTGGATCGACGCGCGCAAGGCCGGCACCGTGACCGAACTCGCCGCCTGCCGGGACAAGATCCAGTCCTACCTGCGCGGCACCCTGCAAGTCCGGCCCGCGGTGGATCTCAACAGTTCGTATGTCCTCGCCCTGACCGCGGGCAACGCGGTGGCCGTCTACGATCCCATCGTGGGCTTCAACATCAGCAAGCTGTACGCGGCGGCCCCGCTCGGCAGTGAAGGAGAGGACTGGGCGCTGACGCCCGACAACGAGCGGCTCTTCGTCACCATGCCCCAGCTCAACACGGTGGCGGTGGTGAACACGAGCATGTGGCGGGTGCAGACCAACATCCCGGTGGGGCTCCGGCCCACGCGCATCACGTTCCAGCCGGATGGGCGCTACCTGTGGGTGGTTGATGGCGGACCGGGGGGCAGCTCGCCCGGGGTGACGGTGATCGATCCCGTGTCGCTGGCACCGGTGCAGCACATCCCGACCGGGGCCGGCGCGCGCGAGATCGCCTTCAGCGCCGACGGTCAGTACGCGTTCGTGGCCAACCACCGGAGCGGGACGGTGTCCACCATCGACATCCGGCGCTTCGCGGTGGTCCACGAGCTACCCACGGGCCCGCATCCGATGGGGTTGGCCTGGTCGGAGTCGGGGAAGACCGTGTACGTGACCCACGAAGACGACGGATCGATCGTGGTGCTCGATCCGGCGCGCCAGCAGATCGTCGCCCGGCTGGCCGGCAAGCCCGGCGTGGGAGCCGTCGCGTTTGGGCCGGGCGGTCGGTGGGGCTTCGCACCCAACCCGGCCGCCGACGAGGTCTCCATCATCGACGGGACGCGGGCGACGATCGTCGACGTCCTGCCGTTCGGGACGGCACCCGATCAGGTGGCCTTCACCGAGAACTTCGCCTACGTCCGGGCGAGCGGCTCGCCGAACGTGGTGATGATCCCGTTCGACGTGCTCGAGGCGGAGGGCAAGGCGAAGGTCATGTCGTTCGAGACGGGCCGGCAGGCGCCCGCCAAGTACGGCAGCAATGCCACAGCCGCGGCGATCGCGCCGGCGGCGCACCACATGGCCGACGCGATCTACGTGCCCAACGCGGCCGAGAAGTCGATCTACCTGTACCACTACATGATGAGCATGCCGATGCCCGCCGGTCGGGTGGACACGTATCCCTTCGAGCCCAAGGCGACGCTGGTGGTGGACCGCGCCCTGCGCCAGACCGCTCCCGGCGTGTACCAGACCACGTTCAAGGCGCCGGCCGACGGTGAGTGGGACGTGGTCTTCCTGTTGGACCACCCGCGCGTCGTCAACTGCTTCGATTTCCAGGTCGCCAAGAACCCGGAGGTCAAGCGGGAGACGAAGCCGCGTCTCCGCATCACCCAAGTGCCGGCAGCGACGACCCTCCCCGTGGGAGAAGCGACGGAGCTGCGGTTCCGGCTCGCCGACTACTACACGGACGAGCCGCGGGGCGAGCTCACGGATCTGTGGGTGTGGGTGTTTTCGAGCCGCGGGTGGAGCCAACGCGAGCTGGCACGATACGTGGAGGACGGGATCTACGCGGTCGACCTCACGCTGCCGCGGAGTGGTCCCTACAACCTGATCGTCGCGACCAAAACCCTCTCCCTCGCGTTCGAGGACACGTTCCCGCTGGTGATCCGCGCGGGGGGACCGGAGCAGCGGTGATGGCGAACCGCGGGGAACTCGCGGCACCGGCGCTGGGCGAAATCAGCCGACTCAGCGACGCGCTGACGGCGGAGTATCTCGAGGAGCATCGGCTGCTGCCGATCGCGCGGCGGAATGGGCACGTCCTGGTCGCCCATGCCGGGCCGCCGGATCCCCAGGCGGTAGCCGAGCTGACCGAGCTGTTCGGCGCCGGCGTGCAGCTCGTCTCCGCCCCGGAGGAGGAACTCCTCGCGGCCGTGCGGCGCGCGTATGGGGCCGAGGGATCCACCGCGGCGGAGTTCATCGCCGGCTACGAGTTCGGCACGGGCGACGCGACGGACGACGAATTGGTGGCGCACGACCTCGAGGGCCTGGCGAACCAGGCGCCGGTGGTGCGCCTGGTGAACCTGCTCCTGGGGGAAGCCGTCGCGGCCCGGGCGAGCGACGTCCACATCGAGGCCGAAGGCCGGGGACTCCGGGTGCGCTACCGAATCGACGGGGTGCTCCAAGAGGCACCCGCTCCACCGCCGGCACTGCGAGCCGCGGTGGTCAGCCGACTGAAGATCATGGCGGAGTTGGATATCGCCGAGCGGCGGCTACCCCAGGACGGCCGCGTGCGCCTGCGGGTGGACGGCCGCGAGCTGGACGTCCGCGTGAGTACGCTCCCCACGCTGCACGGGGAGAGCGTCGTGCTGCGGCTGCTCGATGCCCAGCACGAACGGCGCCGCCTGGAATCCCTCGGCATGGGGGACGACACGCTGGCGGCCATTCGACAGTTCGGCACGAGACCCCAGGGGGTGTTGCTGGCGACGGGCCCCACGGGAAGCGGCAAGACCACCACGCTGTACGCGCTGCTCGAGGAGATCAGCAGCGGACGGGAGAAGATCGTGTCCGTGGAAGACCCGGTGGAGTATCAGCTCCCCGGCGTCGCCCAGGTGCCCGTGCGGCCGAAGGGTGGACTCACGTTCGCGCGCGCCCTGCGTTCGATCCTCCGGCAGGACCCCGACGTGCTCTTGGTAGGGGAAATGCGGGATCCGGAGACGGCGGAGATCTGCATTCAGGCCGCCCTCACGGGGCACCTGGTGCTCTCCACGCTGCACACCAACGACGCGACGTCCGCGTTGACGCGGCTGCTGGACCTGGGCGTGCCCGACTATCTCGTGGCGAGTACGGTCGAGATGGTGTTCGCCCAGCGGCTGGTGCGCAAGACGTGCGAGGCGTGTGCGGCGGTCGTGAAGCCGGCGGCCACGGTCCGGCAGCAGCTGGCGCAGGACGGCTGGGAGATCCGGCAGGTCCACCGCGGCACCGGGTGTGAGGCGTGCCGCGGCACCGGGTTCCGGGGGCGCGTGGCCATCTACGAGTTGCTGGTGGTGGACGAAGCGATTCGGGCCGAGGTGCTGCGGCGCCGGGGATCGGGAGCGATCCGGACCCTCGCGCTGGAACAAGGCATGCGGCCGCTCCGGACGGACGGCTGGCGGCAGGTCGCCGCGGGCCTCACGACCCCGGAGGAAGTCATTCGGGTCACCACGGCGTGATCCACCCCGCGGTCGCTGGGACCGCGGGTACCGCAGAACGGGGTTGACCATGCGACGCACACGCGACCGGCTCGGCTTCACGCTCATCGAGATTCTGGTGGTCATCATCGTGCTCGGAGTTCTGGCCGCCCTGGTGGCCCCCAACGTGTTCAGCCACGTGGGGAAGGCCAAGGACGTCGCTGCCCGATCGCAGATCGAGCTGTTCGGCGCGGCGCTTGACGCCTACCGGTTGGACAACGACGGCTATCCCAGCTCAACCCAGGGCCTCGAGGCACTGCGCCGCGAACCGCTCAGTGACCCGCGCCCGCGCAACTGGCGCGGTCCGTACCTCCGCAAGGAGATCCCCCTTGATCCCTGGGGCCGGCCCTACGACTACCGGAGCCCGGGCGTGGCCAATCCGTGGTCGTACGATCTGGTGAGTTACGGGCGGGACGGCCAGGAAGGTGGCGAGGGGGAGAACGCGGACATCAGGAGCTGGGAGTGATCCGTGCCTGAGTTCGCGTACCGGGCGGCGACGCCCGACGGCCGCATCATCCGCGGCGTCCAGGAAGCAACGAGCGGACCGCTCCTCGAGCGACAGCTCAGCGCGAGCGGCCTGCTGCTGCTGGACGTGTCGACTGCGCCGGCGGCTCGGCGGACCGGTCGCGGATTCCGCAGCCGGCGGGCGGACGTCGTCGAGGCGGTGCGCTATCTGGCCACGCTCATCGAGGCGGGTTTCCCCCTGGACCGCGCGTTGGGCACGACGAGCCGCATCGTGGCCCGGCGGGACGTGGCGCAGGCACTGCTGGCGGCGCGCGAGCGCGTGCGGTCCGGGGTGGAGCTGGCCACGGCGTTCGACGAGCAGGGTCGGATCTTCCCGCGCTTGACGGTGGGGATGATCCGGGCCGGTGAGCGCGGTGGCCACCTGCCCGACGCGTTGAACCGGCTCGCCGGGCAACTGGAGCGCGAGGAGGCGCTGCGTTCGCAGGTGCTGAGCGCCCTGTTCTACCCGGCGATCGTCGCCGTCGTCGGCGCGGCGGCCCTCTTGGTGCTCGTCCTGTACGTGCTGCCCCGCTTCGTGGCGGTCCTGGCCGAGGCGGGCGCCGCCCTCCCCCGCTCGACGGCCTTGCTGTTGGCCACCTCGGCCTGGCTGGGCCGCTGGTGGCCGCTTCTGCTCGCCGGTGGGGTGGCGGCCGTGTTCCTGATCGCCGCCTATCGGCGGTCGGCATCCGGGCGCCTGGTCCTCGATGAGCTGCTGCTGCGGGTCCCGGTTCTCGGCGCGCTGCGCCAGCGGCTGGTGGCGGCCCGATTTGGCCGGTCGCTCTCCTCCCTGCTCGGGAGCGGGCTGCCGATCCTCCCGGCGCTGGAGGTGGCGGCGAGCGGGCTGTCCGACACGGCCGCGTCGCGTCAGGTACGCAAGGCGCGGGACGACGTCCGCGCCGGCATGCGGCTGGCTCAGGCGCTGGACCAGGGAGCAGCGTTCCCGTTCCTGTTCGTCCAGATGGTGGACCTCGGCGAAGCGAGCGGCCGGCTGGTGGAGATGCTCGACCGGGCCGCCGTCTCGGCGGAGCGAGACCTCCAGCAGGGGCTCGAGCGTCTGGTCCGACTGGTGGAACCGGTGATGATCGTGGTGTTCGGCGCACTGGCGGGATTCGTGGCCCTGTCGCTGCTGCAGGCCATCTACGGCTTTCGTGCAGGAGGGTTCTAGGTGCGCCTACTCCGGCAGTGGGTGAACGCGATCCGGCGGTGGCGGGACCGGCTACCTCGACGTCGGCGAGCCCGCGTGGGCTTCACGATCGGGCTCGATCACATTGTCGCGGTCGAGTTGCGATGGGGGCTGACGGGGCCCCGCGTGGGCCAAGTGCAGACGCGCCCCCTGAGCCCGCCGGCGGACGACGGCACCTGGCCGGATCTCACCGACGCGTTGCGGGAAGTGACGGAGGCCTTGGGCGTTCGCATCGCCGCCGCCAGCATCGCGCTGCGCCGGCCGATCGCCCGGGCCAAGGTGCTGGCGGTGCCGCGGCTCAGCCGCCGTGACGCGCGCGCGCTCCTGACACGGAACGTGCGCCGCTATTTCGTGGTCGGATCCGAGCCGGTCGAGGCGGACGCGATGTGGCTGCGGCGCGGCAAGCGCGGCGAGACGGTGCCGGCCCTCGCGGTTTGTGCGGACCGCCGTCGGATCGAGATGATCGAGCAGTGCTTCGCGGCCGCCGGCGTCACCGTGGACGGCCTGACGGCAGCATCGCTCGCCCTCACCCACGCGGTCTGTCGGAGCCTGACGGCAGCCCGCCGGGGGGGAACGGTCATTGCCGTCGAGACCGCCGGTTGGTCGGAAGGCATCGCGCTGTGCGACGGGAGGCCCACGGCGCTTCAACCGTGGGCCCAACCGGCCGCCGGGATCGCGGAGCTCGTTCGCGGGCTGCAGGAATGCGGCGCCGATGTGCCGGAGCCGGGGGCCAGCGACGTGACGGGCATCGTCCTGGCGAGTGCGGAACGGCGGGAACACGTCACGGAGGCGGTCGCGGCCGCGACGGGTCACGCCCCCATCGACTGGGCGGGTGTGGACTACCTCGAGCCCGACGCGGTAGCCGCGCTCGGGGCCGCCCTCGTTCCGGAACGGGCTCCCCTGCTGCTGACTGATGCCGCCCGGCGGGTCCGGCGGCGGCGAATCAGGTCGCGCATCGCGATGCTCGGCACCGCGGCGGCCCTCCTGCTGGCCGTGTCGGCCGGCCTGTATCGCCTCGACCTCGCGCGCGAGCTGCGGCAGGTCACGACCGCGCGGGGGGCCATGGCGCAGGAGGTCTCGGCGGCGCTGGAGCTGCGGCGGTCGGTGACCGGCGTCCAGGAGCGACTCAAGGCGTTCGCGGAGGCTGAGCAAGCCGAGATCGACTGGACACCGGCGTTGGCCGCGCTCGCGCAGGCGCTGCCGGATTCCGCCTACCTCCTCTCGTTGACGGCGGACGGCATCGAGATTCGGCTGGCCGGCGTCGCCAATGCGGCCTCCTCGGTCGTTCCGGCGCTGGAGGCGTCACCCTTGCTCGGCAAGGTGTCACTGACGGCCGCGCGGCGCGCCGACGGCGGCGTGGATGCGGAGCGCTTCGACGTCGCGTTGTTCCTCGATCCGGAGTCGATCGGAAGGTCACGGGCGCGGCCGGAAGGAGCGCATCAATGAGAATCCCGCCGTTGTCTCCGCGGGACCGCCGCGCCGTGGGAGTTGGCGCGATCCTGCTGGGGCCGCTCATCGTGTGGGTGGGAGTCGTCTCGCCCTACCTGCGCGGCGCCGCGTCCGCTCGCGAGCGCCTGACGGCTGAGCGGGAGCTGCTGGCCAGGGAAACCGAGCTGGTGGCCGGGGCCGCCGCGTTCGCTGCCGCGTGGGGGGATGGCTCGCAGCGCCTGCTCGCCGCGGCACCCCGGCTGTTCGCCGGAGAGAACCCGGCCGTGGCGACCGCGGTGTTGGCCCGATACCTCCACGCTGCCTCCAAGATGAGCCGGGTGCTGTTGACCCAGGTCGAGCCCGCACCGCCGGTGAGCGCAGGCCCCGGACTCCTGGCGCTGCCGCTCCGGGTCGAGGGGGAAACGGACCTGGAGGGGATCATGTCGCTGCTCTACACGCTCGAGGGAGGGCTCAAGCTCGTCCGGGTCGAAGGCCTGCACCTGCGCGGCCTGCGGACGGCTGGGGCCATGAGTCCACAGGAGCCGGCCGTAGTCCACTTCAGCTTCACGGCCACGGGCTACGCGTTCTCGGACGCTGCCGCGAGCGAGGCGCCCGCGCGATTGGAAGAGGGTGGGCCATGAACGCGCTTCGACGATGGGGACCCGGAAGCCGGCTGGCGCTGGGCGCGTGCCTCCTTGCTGGCGCACTGGCGGTGTGGGGCAGTGGGGAGGCGTGGCGACTGGAACCGCTTCCAGAGGGACCGCCTGGGCAACCGTGGAACCTGGCGATGGCAGACGTGGCCACCAGCGGTCATGTGGAACCGACCTCCGTCGTGTTCGCCGCCGTGTCCCGCGACCCGTTTCGGTCGGATCGGCGGCGGTCGCTGGCCCGCTACCGCATGCCCGGCGAGCCGCTCCCTTCCGCGATCACTCCTGGCCTGAGACCCGTCTACGCCGGCCTCGCGCTGGTGGGAACCGCCGTCAAGGGCAATGATAGGCTCGCCGTCCTTCAGATGCCGCGTCAGTCCGCCAGGCTCGTCGCGGTGGGCGACAGCGTTGCGGGCCTTCAACTGACGAGCGTGGAGCGACGCATGGTCACCCTGAGCGGCCCGGACACCACCGTGGTGCTCGAGCTGCCCGGTCCGCCCGGAGAGGCCCAGCGCAGGGCCGCCGCGGACACGGCCCGCCCGACACCGGCCCCCGCACGCCAGCCCTCGACCGATGGCACCGAGCCGGCGTCTGGACCCGCCGCCGGCGTCGACTCGCCGGCGCAGGCTGCGTCATCGACGAAAGGGAATGACCGATGACCGCCCGAACCGCTGCATGGGGCTTCGGTCTCGTACTCGCCCTGGCGGGCGTAGCCCCCGCTCAGGAGCCGGTTCCGAGACGCGAGCAAGCGCAGGTCGCGGAATTCGACTTCGAGGACGCCGACATCAAAATCGTCCTCGCCGCACTCGCCGAAGCGGCCGGGCTCAACATCGTCATCGGGCAGCTTCCCGCGATCCCCGTGACGCTACGGACGAGCCGTCCCATTCCGGTAGGGGAAGTACGGAGCCTGTTGGAAAGCCTCGCACGCGCCAACGGCCTCGAGTTGGTGAGTCAGGACGGGTTCATTCGCATCGTCGATGCGAGTGCGGCGGCTGCGCAGCCGGCGCGCGCACAGCCCAGACCACCGGGAATCGCGGCCGGCCAGGCATCGGAGCGGCGGTTGTACGTGCACCACCTCAGTCACGCCCGGGCATCGGTCGTGCTGCAGACGCTCAACGAACTGTTCAATCTCACAGGTGCAACCGGAGGCCAGCCGGACGAAGACGACGCGCTTCCCCTCTCGCAAGCACTGCGCGCGCAGCAGGTGGCTCCCGTCCAGCCAGGCGTCCCGGGGGGGCGGCCGGCGCTGGCGGCCGGTCAAGACCAGGGGATCCCTCTCAGGCTCGAGCGGCCCGTCGAAATCGTCGAAGATCCGGCCGGTAACACGATCCTCGTGCTCGCGACCCCCAGCGACTACGAGGTGATTCGCGAAGCGATCGAGGCGCTCGATCATCGGCCGCTGCAGGTGCTGATCGAGGTCGTGGTCGCCGAGGTGCGACACAATCGAAACACGGCGCTGGGGATCGACGTCAACATCCCGCCGCGTCCCGGGGACGACCCGCAAGTCGGTTTCACGCTGCAAGGCCTCTCGGCGGGCGACGTGGCACTCCAGATCCTCGGGATCGGCTCGGTCAATGCCGACGTCGTGGTGCGAGCCCTCGCCAGTGTGGGGGATGTCAGCATCCTCTCGCGCCCCATTCTCCTGGCCCAGAACAAGAGCGAGGCCCGCATCCTCGTGGGCGACCAGCGCCCGTTCATCCAAGTGTTCCGCGCGCTCCCCACGGACAACGCCGTGCGGGACCAAGTCGTCCAGTACCGCAACGTGGGCACGCAACTCTCCATCCGCCCCACCATCAGCGCGGATGGCTACGTGAATCTCGAAGTGTCCCAGGAAGTGAGCACGGCGACCGCGGAAACCCAATTCGGGGCGCCGGTGATCAACACTCGGGAGGCGGAAACCGATTTACTGGTGCGAGACGGGCAGACCATCGTGCTGGGCGGACTGATCGACAGCCAGCGGGAACGCACGCACAGCGGGATCCCGCTCCTGATGGACATCCCGGTGCTGGGGTTGCTGTTCCGATCCACGCAGTACCGGGTCGTCAAGTCGGAACTCCTGCTCATGCTCACGACGCATGTCATTCGCACCGATGACGATCTGAACGAAACGATCCAGCAGTTGCGGGAGCACATGGGGCAGCTGAACAAGACGCTGCCGGATTCGATCGCGGTGATACCGGGTCCTCGGGCGCTGCCCGATTCGCTCGACGTGCGGCCGGACACGCTCCCGACCGCTCAGGACACCGTTGCGGTGCCCACCGGCCGGGCAGAACGCCGCGGGGGCCGGTGATCAAGGGGCTGGTCGCTTCGCGAGGGGGGCTCACGCTGGTGGAGCTTCTCGTGGTGCTCACGATCGTGGGGATCACGTCGGTGGTGGTCGTTCCCGCCTTCGACCGTCTCGGCCAGGGCGGGGCCGCGCAAGCGACGGCGGAACTCGTGTCCGCGCTGCATGCGACGCGCGATGCGGCGGCCTCACGCCGGGTGCCGGCGGTGTTGACGCTCGAGCTCGCCTCCGGTCGGTATTGGGTGGTCGTGGATGCCCCGGGAACCGCCGGAGCGGATACCCTTCAGCGGGGCGGCCTGCGCCGGACGCCGGCGATCCGGATTGGGATCGGCCGTCACGCCGGCTGGACGACGATCGCCTACGATCCGCTCGGGCGCAGCCGAGGAGGTCCGGTCTACATCTCTGACGACGATGCTGCGTATGCGATCGCCGTCGATGCCTGGAACGGTGCGGTCGTCACTCGGCCGCGCTGAGCGAGGGTTTACCCTCGTCGAGGCGCTCGTAGCCCTCGCGATCCTCGGGCTGGCCGTCATCGTCGCGCTGGAGGTCGGGGCGCAAACGCTGCGAGCCCAGGCAGCCGCCGAACGTCACTTGGAGGCCGTGGTGGCGGCGGAGTCCCGCCTCACCGAGTTGACGCTGCTCCCGGCCGATTCCCTGGCGATGTACAGCGAGCCTCGCTGGGGAACCGTGGTGCTATCCCGCCCGTACCGTTGGCGCGCGTTGGTGCGGCCGGAACCGCAGGCCGACGGTCTGTGGCGGGCGGCCGTCGTGATCGAGTGGGCGGCCGGAGACCTCGCGGTGGAAACGGTGTTCTACCGGCGGGGCCGCGCCATGAAGCGGGAGTTCAGTCCATGAGCGCCCGCGCCCGCGGATTCACACTCGTGGAGCTGATGGTGAGCCTGGCCGTGGGGGGGCTCGTGGTGGCGGCCGGCCATGCCGTTCTCCAGACCACCATCGATGCGGCTGCGCGCTCGCGAGCGGCGCGGGAACCAGCATTGGCGGCAGCCACCGCGCGCCTAATGCTCACGGACTGGTTGCGCTCGGCAGCGGTGATCGAAGGCGCGGGATCGTTCCGGGTCATCCACCGCGCCGGCGTCGGCGCCCACCTCGACGAGCTCGAGTTCGCGGTCCACCATGGTGGGCACCTGTATCCCGGTCCGCACCGCATCCGGTTGTGGGTGGACCGGTCCTCGATCTCGCCACGCCGGGGCCTCCTGGCCGAGGTGATCCCGCTGGGGGGGGACCGCGCATCCGCTGATACCCTGGAGGTGGCCCCCGAGGTGATGAACCTCGGGATCCGCGTGCTGATCCTGTCCGACGCACGCGAGCGGTGGGTGCGGGAGTGGGAGTCGGTGGCGGAACCGCCGCTCGCGATCGAGCTGCGGCTCGCCGGACCAACCCACGTGACCTTGGGTGCCGCGCCGCCACCGGAGTCTCTCTCCCCGATCCTGGCGCTCCCCATCGTGGCGCAGGTGGCGGTGGAGGCGTGGTGAGTCGGGTGCGGGGTTCGGGGGGCTTCGCGCTCGTCGCCGTGCTCTGGATGCTGGTGGCGGTGGGCGCCGCCGGCATCGCATTCCAGGCGGCGGCGCGCGCGGAACGGCGGGCGATCGCGAACGCGCGGGACGGCGTGCGTGCCCGCTGGGCGGCACACGCGGGCCTCGCCCGCGTGCTGCATGCGCTGGACTCGACCCTGGGGCGGGGACGCCTGGGACTCGACGGGGGCGCGCCCATGGGAATGGCCCTGCCCCCGGTACAGTTCCGCCTGAACGAGATCGCGGTGCGCGCACGCACATACGATGCGCGCGCGCGCGTCAACCTCAATCTCGCCGACGAACGCCAGCTGGTGCAGTTGTTCGGGTCGCTGGGTCTGGACCGGCCACAGGCCGTCTCACTGAGCGCGGCGGTGCTCGATTGGCGCGACCCGGACGGCGTCGTCCGCCGCGGAGGGGCCGAGGCGGCTGCGTACGCCGCGCGACGACCGCCCTCGCATCCCCGCAACGGGCCCTTCACCGCCGTGGCGGAGCTTCGCGGTGTGCTGGGCGTGACGCCACGAGTCTACGCCCTCGTCGCCCCGCACGTGACCGTCGTCGGGGACGGCCGCATCAATGTGAACGCCGCGTCGGCGGTGGTCCTCGCCACCCTGCCCTCGCTGGACCAAGCCGCAGCCGCCGCGATCCTGGCCCGGCGCGGCACGGGACCGTTTCGAAACGCGTTCGAGGTACTCGCGGCTCTTCCGAGACAAGCCCGCGAACGGATTGAGGCGGATCCGGCGTCGTTCCTGGACCGGATCGCGCTGAGTCCCCGCGAGCTCGAGATCGAGGTAACCGCTAAGGACGGGGGGCCTTCAGGAGCTGGCGAGCTGCGTGCGATCGTGGTCCTGGAGGGAGGGGCCGCCGTGACGGTCGCCAAGGTGGAGCAGTGGTAGCGGGCCCGGCGGCGGCCCACCGAGCCCCGCACGGCCGGGCGAACGGGTCCGGTGTCACAAAGCACCCCCTTCTTGTGTCTCTTGTCACCGTCCAGCGGGCACCCGCTGCGCGGCCCAGCGCCGTCAGATCAGTTCGCCGGACTCCGTGATGGCAGTGTTTGATAAGTCGTTATATGACAACGTATTAGCTTTCGTGCCAGGCCTGGCTCCACCGTGGCGCCGGCCGGCCCAGTGAGCATCGCCGGGCGACGAGCGTGCACCGAAATGGGGCGCCTCTTCGGTCGACCGGCGAGTGAGTGGTCGCGGGCACGCGCATTGCGTCAAAGGCCCCGCGGCGTCGGTTCTTGGCCGGGGGGGGTCAGGAGACCGAACACAGTGGGTCCCCGTGGACGGTACCGCGAGAGCGCGTGGTGCCCGGTCACGGAGTCCTGATGGCTCTCGGACACGGTCTGGGAACCATGCCGGTCTCGGGAAAGGCCCGAGCCGAACACCAATCTCGTAGGAGGCCGTATGAGAGCCGTACGCGTTCTGGCCGTCGCCACGGTGGCGACATCGCTGGCATGCAGCGAGGGCAGCGACCCCGCCCAGATTGCTGGGCTGGAGACCGCGAAAGGGAGGCCGGACCTGAACACCCTGCAGGTGTGTGAGGCGTCGTTCCCGACCGGCGTCTATTACAGTGACTTGCGGGTCCTGTGCGACAACACGGCGGACCCGGGCACCCTGTTCCTCTCGCGGAACAACGCGAATAAGGACCGCTGGGGATTGATCGGCAAGCTCAACCGAGCCGGGCAGAAGTGTTCTGAGGACGGCAACGTGGCTGGCGCGATCGAGAAGCTCACGGAGTACTTGAACCAGGTCATCTATCTCCGGGGCAGCGGAAAGATCTGGGAGCCGGTCGGTGTGGATCTCGCCGGGGATGCCCAGGACTTGATCGACGCCTTCAATCCCGACCTGACCGCGTCTCCGCGGACGTGCCCGAGCGGTGATCCGGCCGCCGGGTGATCTCTCCCACCATTCGTTGAGTTGTCAGCGCCGGCGGTCACCCGACTCGGGTGACCGCCGGCTTTCATCGTCTGACCATGCGCTCCAGGCCCCAGCCCGCCGTGCAAATGAGGCAGAGCCGGGCGAGCGTCCGCCGTTGCTCCGCGCGACTCAGGATCGTGGCGAACGTGGCTCCGCTGCGCCCACCCCAGAGGGTTCACACGGCCAGGAACAGCGGGGCGTCGATCGGGCGATGCAGCAGGTCGCCGGGATGTGCCGGCCGGGACGCGGCGTAGAGCGCGAGTGCGAGGCCGACGGGCAACCAGGCGAGCGCCCACACCAACCCGATGACGACGACGGCGCGAAGGGTACGGAACATCCGGCGGTGCTCGACGCTGCCGGCCGTCAGCGGGTGGCGGGTGGCCGGCCCGTCTCGGCGGACGTCCGGTCCTCCAGCAGCTCTACCGGCGCGCCGTTCTCTACGATGAACGCCACCCGGATGCCCGGAGACGG
>JAOTWJ010000039.1 GCA_029862925.1 Gemmatimonadota bacterium | reverse complement strand
CGATCGCGGCGAGCGCGCGGTCGCCGGCGAAATCGCCCACCACGGGGATCACGAGGTCGCGCGCCTGGAGATCCTGCACGAACCGAAACGCGGCCTCGTCGGCCAGGTAGCCGGCACGCTGCCCGTGCCGGTCGGTCTCGAGCACGAGCTGCCGCAGCGTCGGATAGTGGGGCAGGGGCGCCCGCCCGAAGCTCTGGAAGCGGAGATCGAGTCCCGCGGCGATAAACGTCTCGTGGAACCGGCGGAGCGTCGCGACGTCTTCCGGAGACAGCGGGACCTCAAAGCGCTGAACCGTGGCGAGGACGGTGTCCGCGGCGGCCCGGGTCGCGCCCGCCGTTGCCGGCGTGGAGTCGACGTACGCCACCAGCTCGTCCACGGACCGGGACCCCCAGGCGTCGACGTCCTCGGGAATCGGTCGACCGTGCAGCAGGCAGAGATACTCGAGTCGGTTCCGCGACCGGGCGAACAGGGCCTTGAACAGCAGATGCTGGAGCAGGTTGTCGCGCCGGATGTCGACGATGAAGGCCACCGCGGGCCGAACGGCCGCAATGTAGGAGAAATTCTGATCGGGGCCGACGCCGATGTACGCGCCGCCCGCCAGGTTCCGCTCGGCGAGGCCCCCGACGACGTGGAGGTAGGACCGCTCGTTCGAGATCAGGTTGTCGGTGTCGAAGTAGCCGCCGGGCTCCGACAGGCGCTCGACGAGCGGGGCGAACCGGACGTCGAGCGTGCGCCGGGTGGCCGCCTCGGGGCTGCGGCCGCCGACGCATGCCGCCCCCACGAGGGCGAGCGCCCATGCCGCCACCCGCCACCCCGACGCGTGGAAGGTGCGTGGGCCAAATGGGACTCGTCTGCTCTCACCAGAACTCATTGACATCCCTTGGCTTTGAGGCCTCACGCGGTTTCGGGGGCCAGCCGTCATGACGCCGCCCCCCCTTCGATTTCACGGTTGATTCACGCCCCGGCCCTAACGTGGTCCACACACCCTCACCCCATCCCGTTCCCGGAGGCGGCGATGTCGAAACGCGTTTCCCTCAAGCTGACGAAGGACCAGAAAGACGCGGTCAAGAAGGCGACCGGCAAGGACGCCGACGAGCTCGAGCTGAACGTGGACGAGCTCGAAGACCGCATCGCCCCCGCCCGCCTGGTCCGCAGCAAGCTCGCGATGTAAGTCCTCCGTCTCTCGGAGAGCCCAGCGCCCGGCCAGCCGCCGGGCGCTGGCCATTTCGCCCCCCTCGTGCCCGCCAACCCGCCGCTCCGCCGACCACTGCGCGATGTATAAGTGACCGACGGGGTTGCAGTTACATGGTATGGCGGACGCCCGCCCAGGGCAATAGGCGACAACTCCGATCGCAAATTCACGCGGAATTCACGCTGCCCGGGTACTCTGTCGCCAACCCGCTAGCCTTGGAGGCTACGATGTCGAAGCGCGTTTCCATCAAGCTGACGAAAGAACAGCAGGACGCCGTCAAGAAGGCGACCGGCAAAGACGCCGGCGAGCTCGAGCTGAACGTGGACGAGCTGGAGGATCGCATTGCGCCGGCCAAGCTAGTGGAAGGCATCTAGCGACGTCGTAGCACCCCGAGCACCCCGAGCACCCCGAGCAACCCGAGCACCCCGAGCAACCCGAGCAACCCGAGCAACCCGAGCGCCCGGCCCCGCCGGGCGCTCGCCGCGTTTCAGGCTCAAGCTGGTTCTCGCGCGAGCACTTTGGTCATGCAGCGTATTCCCCCGTCGAACACGGCGAGCCACGTAAACGGCGCCTCCACGGGACGGACCTCGAATCCCAGCCCCGTCCAGATGTCGGCGGCCGCGGCATCGAGGGCGGCAAGGTGCGGTCCCCCGTCGGTCCCGTAGCGGGGCACGGTGACCCGCCGCCGCAGGGTGGGGCCGTCCCGCCACGTCTCGACGAGCACGTTGTTGTAGCCGATCCAGCCGGGCTTCCAGCGGGGATCGGCGCGCTCCCGCGTGAGCGGCAGGCGCTCGACGTGGTAACCGGCGTCCGCCAGATCGGTCGCCACCCGGTCGAGCCGCTCGTCCCGCTCGCGGGCTTCGAACGGCTCGCCCGCGACGCGCGCCGCGAGGGCCTGACTGCCGACGAGGGCCGTCGGTCGCCCCGAGGTCGAGTGCGGGCCGGCGAGCGTGAGGTACAGGTCCTGGTGGCTGAGCGGCTGCCCGCCGCGCGAGGGGATGACGAGTGGCGGGCATTCATTCCCCGACGGGAGTGCGGCGACGCGGTCGTGTTCCGCGCCCGCGTCACCGCCCACCACCGCGTGCGCGTCGTCCACCAGCACGTTGGCCCCGTCCAGCGGTTGCCGCAGCGGCCGACAGCCCCAGCCGAGATGCGCGGCCACCAGCGGTGGAATGTCCTCGTCCAGACCGCCGTCTGGGCGCTCCACGATCGGTGAGGCGAGGAGACAGACGGCTTCATCGTTCTGTGCCACGAGAAACGGATCCTGCACCCAGAGCGTGAAGTCGCCCCACGGCACGCTGCCCAGCTTGAGGGTCTTGCCTTCGAGCCGCACGCCGCCGCGAAACCGGAGCGTCGCGGGCTTGGTCCACGGGAGCAGATCGAGGTTGGCCGTCCCCAGCCGCTCCGACACGAGTGCGGCGTGCTCGGCATGATGCAGCATCGTGCAGCGCACGCCGGGTCCCAGCGCCGCTCGCACGGCGGCCATGCAGTCGAGCAGGCGGGGCACGATGCGGGGCTCGTGGGCCGGCAGGGCCATCAGCACGTGGGTGATGCGCCCGGCGACGTCCGACAGCAGCCGGGATGCCGTCACCGGCGCACCGCCGTCACGCCGGTGAGCCGCGCGCGCACCGCGGCGTCCTTGCCCGCGGCGCGGAGGGCATCCCAGAGGCGCGCTACGGTCTCGCCGTCCACGAGCCCCGGTGGGGAGCCGACGGCGGGCGTCGAGAGTCCCTCGGCGCGCCGGTACGCATCCACGGCGTCCACCAGGTCCTGCGTGTACAGGAAGGCCTCGCGAGTCGGCGCGATGCTGTCCGCCGCGGGACGATAGAGGCCCAGGGCGTGCAGGATGACGCGCAACTGGAACACGTCGCCGCCCGTCGCCTGCGCGAGTTCACGGTAGCCGAGCGTCTGGCTGATCGTGGCGTAGATGCGGCGCAGCTCCGCGACGGGCTCCGGATGCTCGCACACGTTGATGTCGGCGGTGACGCCGTCCGGCCGGCGCGACATCCCGGCGCGGCCGTCGGCGACGATCACCGCCGCGGATTGGGCGCGGCCCTTGCGCGCATCGCCGCCGGCCGCCTGACCGGCGAGGAGCGCGTCGATCAGCCGATCGGCCAGGTGCCGGCCGTCCGCCGCCGTGCGCTCGAAGCGGTCGGCCACGGCGGCCAGCACGGCGGGGCCCTCCAACAGGTTGCCCTGGGTGACGTAGTCGGCCCCCGCCCGGTGGCCGGCCCAGGCATTCGTGCTGTCGCCGGTATGCTGGGCGGTCCCGCCCACGAGCCCGATGACGCCGATCTGTCGGCGCGCGGCGCCGGGGTCGGTGGCCGTCGTGCGGCGCAGCGCGTCCTCGGCCGAGACGCCGCGGGCGAGCAGGTCCAGCAGCTCGGGACCGTACTCCACCCGCGTGAACGCCTGGGTGGCGACGGCGCCGACACCCGCCCGCACCCACGGCACGGCGTTGCCGACGCAGGGCACGCGCGTGGTCACCGCCACCCCTACCTCGCCCGTGGCGCGGTCCACCGCCGCAATCGAGAAGGTCGCAAACCGCAGCGAGTCGCCCCACGCGCGGGGTTCCTGTGCGTGCCCGCCGATGGGCACGGCGAGCGCCAGCACGAGCACCATGCGAGACATCCGCAACTCCTTTCGCCGGTCACGCGGGGGACTTCCATCCCTGTCACCCCGCCTTCAACTTCCCTTCATGGCCGATGGGTGGCTATTGCGCGACTGCGCCGAACGGCGCCCGCCGGGCGCCACGGCCACCGAACATACGGCTTTCCCTCACGCCGGAGAACCTTCACTCATGAAGCGCTATGCAGTCAGCCTGCTCGCGGTCGCCGCGCTGTTCGCCGCCGCGCGGGTCGCGACGGCGCAGCAGACGCCGTCCGCGGAGTATCCCGGCCTCGAGACCGGCACGATGTGGACCTTCGACATCCCCCCGCTCGACTATTGGGCCCAACGCTACGATTTCCGGCCGTCGCCGGACTGGCTGAACCACGTGCGGCTCTCGGCGGTCCGGCAGCCGGGATGCTCGGCCTCGTTCGTGTCCGCCGACGGCCTCGTCATGACGAACCACCACTGCGCGCGCGGCTGTATCGAGGGGGTCACGCGCGACGGGGAGGACTTGCTCGAGAACGGCTTCTACGCGCGGACCCGGGACGAGGAGCGCAGCTGCCCCAACATGACGCTCGATCAGCTGCTCTCGATCCGCGAGGTGACGGACAGCGTGACGGGAGCGGTGCCGGCGGGCCTGTCGCCCACGCAGGCGGCCGAGCGCCGGGCCGCGACCATCGTGGACATCCAGAACCGCTGTGAGGCGCAGGGGACCGGGCTCAACTGCCAGGTCGTCAATATGTACCGCGGCGGCAAGTACATGCTCTACACCTTCCGCCGCTACACGGACGTGCGCCTGGCGTTCGCGCCCGACGGGCCGATCGCGTTCTTCGGTGGCGATCCCGACAATTTCACGTATCCGCGGCACGACATGGACGTCTCGTTCTACCGCGCGTACGACAATGGACAGCCGGTGCGGACGGACCACTTCACGTGGAGCGAACGGGGCGCGTCCGAGGGCGACCTCGTGTTCGTCGTCGGCAACCCCGGGTCCACCGGCCGCCTCAACACCATGGCGCAGCTCGAGTATCTGCGCGACGTGCAGTATCCCGCGTCGCTCGACGCCCTCGCCCGCCAGATCGCGGTGTTGCACGAGCTGAGCGACATGGACGCGAGCCGGGCCCGGGCGTTTCGCAACCGGCTCTTCGGTCTCGAGAACAGCCAGAAGGCGATCACCGGCTATCGGGTGGGGTTGACCGATGCCGACCGCCTGGCGCACAAGCGCACGTGGGAAGCGAACTTCCGGGCCAGGGTGAACGCCAAGCCCGAGCTGAAGCAGGCCTACGGCGATGCGTGGGATCAGATCGCGAAGATCCGCACCGACCTCGCCGCACTCGACGCCCGGCGCCGGGTGGCGACGTTCAACATGTTCGGCTCGCGCCTCATGACCATCGCCGGGGTGGTCGTGCGGTACCCCACGGAGATGGCCAAGCCCGACGGCGAGCGGATGGGCATGTTCCGCGACGCCAACCGCGCGGGGCTCGAGCGCTTCCTGGCGGCGCCGGTGGACACCGCCTACGAACGGCGCATGCTCGCCGCGTTCTTCACGGCGATGCAGGACGCCGTGCCCGCGACCGATCCCGCGCGGCGGGCGGCCCTCGGCGGTCAAACCCCCGCGGCAGCGGCGCAGCGGCTCGTGGCCGGCACCACGCTCGGGTCGCCCAGCGCCGTGAAGCAACTGCTCGATGGCGGCAGCGGCGCGGTCCAGACGTCCAGCGATCCGGTGATCGCGCTGGCGCGGGTGATCGATCCCATCGAGCGGGAGTTGAGCACCAAGGTGAACGACCTTCAGGACCGCGAAGCACAGCACGACGAGCGCATCGCGCGTGCGCTGCTCGCGGTGTTCGGCAACTCCGTCGCGCCGGACGCGACCTTCAGCCTGCGGATCTCCGACGGGGTCGTGCGGCGGTATCCGTACAACGGGACCGTGGCCGCGCCGTTCACGACCTTCTACGGGCTGTACGACCGCTGGACGGCGTTCAGCGGCAAGAGCCCATGGCACCTGCCGCCGCGCTGGATCGACGCGCGGGAGAAGGTGAACCTGGCGACGCCGCTCAATGCGGTGTCCACCAACGACATCATCGGCGGCAACTCGGGCAGCCCGGTGATCAACCGGGACGCCGAGATCGTCGGGCTGATCTTCGATGGGAACATCGAGCAGCTGCCCAACCGGTTTCTGTACCGCGAGGCGGTGGAGCGATCGGTGTGGGTCGACGCCCGCGGCATCGTCGAGGCCCTGCGAAACGTCTACGGGGCCGGGGCGCTGGCGGACGAGCTGCTGGGGAAGAAGTAGCGACGACGGAATCTCTCGCGAACGTGAAACGTGAAACGTGAAACGTGAAAAGGGTGGGTCCTTCCGCCTACCCGCTGCCCGCTGCACGTTTCACGTTTCACGTTTCACGAACTCAAAGGAGACGGCTATGCAGCACGTTCGTCGGAGCGCCCTGCTCGGCGCGCTGGTTGTTGCCGCGTTGGTTCCCGGAGCGGCTGCCCAGGTCGTGCAGGAGCGGGTGGACCTGGGGGCGATCCAGCGGATTCGGGAGGAGGGGCTGCAGCGGTCCCAGGTGCCGCAGTTGATCGGACACCTCACCGACGTCATCGGCCCGCGGCTGACCGGCTCGCCCGGGATGAGGCGAGCCAACGACTGGACGGCCGAGAAGTTCCGCGAGTGGGGGCTGCTGAACGTCGTCGTGGAGCCGTGGGGCGAATTCGGGCGCGGCTGGGAGCGGGTGAGCTACAGCGGGCGGGTGGTGACGCCCTACGTGCAGGCGCTCCAGGCCATTCCGACGGCGTGGACCGGTTCCACCAAGGGTCTGGTCACCGGGCGGGCCGTCGTGGTGTCGGCCGACAGTGCGGCCGAGCTTGCGAAGTTTCGCGGCCGGCTCAGGGGTGCCGTCGTGCTGCTGCAGCCGGAGCCCGAAATCGAGGCGATGTGGGAGGTGCCGGCGCGCCGGACGCCGCTCGACGACCTGCTGGGGGCCGCGGCGGAGCGCGACGCCCCCGACCCGGCCGCGCGGCAACGCAGGTTCGCCCGCGTCCGGCAGATGCGGGAGGTACGCGACTCGGCTGACGCGATGTTCCGGCGCGAGGGCGTCGCTGCCGTGCTGACGCCGTCATCACGCGCCTACGGCATCCTGCGCGGGGGCGGGAACGCCGCGGGCCGCGATCCCAAGAACCCGGACCCCCTGCCCGAGCTGGTGGTTTCGCAGGAGCAGTACGCCCAGATCTTCCGGAACGTCGAGCGGAACATCCCGGTCACGATCGAACTGAGCGTCACCAACCGGTTCTTCAGCGACGACCTCCAGGCGTACAACACGCTCGCCGACCTGCCCGGTGGCGACAAGGCGGACGAATACGTCATGCTCGGGGCGCACCTCGACTCCTGGCACCTCGGGACGGGCGCCACCGACAACGGGGCGGGCTCCGTCGTGATGATGGAAGCCATCCGGATTCTCAAGACGCTCGGGCTCCAGCCACGGCGCACGATTCGCATCGGGCTCTGGAGCGGTGAGGAGCAGGGCCTGCTCGGCTCGCGGAACTGGGTCGCCAATCACCCGGAGCTCCACCCGCGGATCTCGGCGTACGTGAACGTGGACAACGGGACCGGCAAGCTACGCGGCATCTGGGATCAATCCAACGAGGCGGCCATCCCGGTCTTCGAGGAGCTGCTCTGGCCGTTCCGCGACCTGGGCGTGGTGGTGGTGCGGCACGGCGACACCGGCGGGACGGACCATCTGTCGTTCGATCGGGCGGGGATCCCGGGTTTCAATTTCATTCAGGATCCGATCGCCTACGGCACCATGACGCACCACACGTTCCTGGATGTGTACGACCACCTTCAGCTGGACGACCTGAAACAGGCGGCTGTGGTCGTGGCCGCGACGGTGTACCATCTCGCGATGCGAGACGAGATGATGCCGCGCAAAGCCCAGACGCCGGCGACGAACTGACGCTAGGGAAACGCGAAACGTGAGACGTGAGGCGGGAGGGGGCTTCCCCCATCTCGTTTCACGTTTCACGTTTCACGCTTCATGCGAGTCTTGGCCTCCCCCCAGCCCCCTCTCACCCTGGTCGTGCTCGCGGCCGGGCTGGCGAGCCGGTACGGCGGGCACAAGCAGTTCGCGCCGGTTGGGCCGGCGGGCGAGGCCTTGCTAGACTACGGGATCTTCGACGCCCTGCGCGCCGGCTTCGATCGGATCGTGCTGGTGATCCGCGCCGCGCTGGAAGCCGAGTTCCGGCGCCGGATCGGGCCCCGCTGGCGCGACGTGGATCTCCGGTTGGTGCATCAGCGGCCCGAGGCCGTCGGGGCCGGCGTCATCATTCCGGCGGAACGGGTGAAGCCGTGGGGGACGGGGCATGCCGTGCTTGCGGCGGAAACGGAGCTTGTCGGACCGTTCGCGGTGAGCAATGCGGACGATTTCTATGGAGCGGATGCGTACAGCTCCCTCGCGACGCACCTTCGTGGCGCGGGTGGCGCGCGCGACGAGCAGGCGCTGGTGGGCTACCGCATGGCCGACACGCTGTCGCCGTACGGCGGCGTGTCGCGCGGGCTGTGTGTGGTCGATGGGGACGGCCGGCTGCGCGGCCTCACCGAGGTCCTGGACGTCCGGGCAGCGCACGCCGCGATCGTCGGGCGGAGCGCCGACGGCGCGAGCCTCACCCTCGCGGCGGACGCCATTGCGTCCATGAACCTCTGGGGGTTCACGCCAGCCCTGCTGCCGCGACTCCGTGCCGGCTTCGGCGCGTTTCTCGCCGCGCGCGGGTCGGCTCCCCACGCGGAGTTTCAGCTCAGTCCGGCCATGCACGCGCTGGTCTCGGACGGATCGGTGGTGCTGCGGGTGCTGCACACGGATGAGCGGTGGATGGGCATGACCTATGCGGACGATCGGGAGGCGGTGGCCGCTCGGCTGGCGACGCTCGTGGCGGACGGTCGCTATCCCTCGCCCCTCGCCGCGCCCCGGCGCGCGGAAAGGACGGACGGCTGATGCAGCTCGTGACGATGGACTGGCTGGTGGTGCTCGGGTACGGATTCGTGGCGGTTGGCATCGGGCTCCTGTTCACCCGCCGGGCGGGGAGCGGGATGCAGGAGTTCTTCCTGTCGGGCCGTCAGCTGCCGTGGTGGCTGCTGGGCACGTCCATGGTGGCGACCACGTTCTCCGCCGATACGCCCAATCTGGTCACGGACCTCGTCCGCACCGGCGGGGTGCGGCAGAACTGGCTGTGGTGGGCGTTCCTGCTCACCGGCATGCTCACCGTGTTCGTGTACGCCAAGCTGTGGCGCCGTTCCCAGGTGCTCACGGACATGGGCTTCTACGAGCTGCGCTATTCGGGCCGGCCGGCCGCCTTCCTGCGCGGGTTCCGGGCGCTGTATCTGGGCGTGTTCTTCAACGTAGTGATCATGGCGAGCGTGACGCTCGCCGCGATCAAGATCTCAGGTGTACTCCTGGGCGTCGACAAGTACACGACCGTGATCGTCGCGGCGGGCGTCACCATGGTCTACGCCGCGTCTGCCGGGCTCTGGGGCGTGGTCGTGACGGACTTCTTCCAGTTTGCGATCGCCATCGTCGGGGCGTTCGCGGCGGCCTACTACGCGCTGCAGCACCCCGCCGTCGGCGGGCTCGACGGGCTGCTCACCAATCCCGCCGTGGCGGACAAGCTGAGCTTCCTGCCCGATTTCGGTGACTGGCGCACCGCGGTCGTCGCGTTCGTGATCCCGATCGCCGTCCAGTGGTGGAGCACCTGGTATCCCGGCGCCGAGCCCGGGGGCGGTGGGTACATCGCGCAGCGCATGCTCGCGGCGCGCAATGAGCGGCACGCCATGAAGGCCACGCTCTGGTTCAACATTGCCCACTACGCGCTCCGTCCGTGGCCCTGGATCATCGTGGCGCTCGCATCACTCATCGTGTTCCCCAACCTCGAGGCCATCGGCACCGCGTTCCCGCATCTCGATCCGAAGATCGTGCGCCACGATCTGGGCTATTCCGCGATGCTGACGTTCGTGCCGCACGGGCTTCTGGGGCTCGTCGTGGCCTCGCTCGCCGCGGCCTACATGTCCACCATCAGCACGCACCTCAATTGGGGGGCGTCGTACGTCGTGGACGACTGCTACCGGCGCTTCCTCGCCCCCGACCGCGACGACCGGCACTACGTGACGGTCGCCCGGCTGGTCACCGTCGTGCTCGTCGTGCTCTCCGCCGTCGTCTCGCTCTGGCTCGAGAACGCGATGCAGGCGTTTCAGATCATGCTCCAGATCGGAGCCGGGACGGGACTGATCTTCCTGCTGCGGTGGTTCTGGTGGCGGATCAACGCGTGGAGCGAGATTTCGGCCATGGCCATCTCGTTCCTGGTCGCCGTGTACTTCACGTTCTGGCACGTCAAGCTTGGCTTCCCACCGCTCGACCCCTCCCTTCAGCTCGTGATCGGTGTGGCGATCACGACGATCGGCTGGCTGCTGGTGACGTTCCTGACGCGCCCCGCCGCCGCGGCCACGCTGCAGGCGTTCTACGACCTGATCCGGCCGTTCGGCCGGGGCTGGCGCGCCGCCGTGCGGCTCCGCCCCGACGCGGACGACAGCCCGGCCGCGGCCCTGGCGAGCTGGTTCCTGGGCTGCGTGGTGGTGTACGGCGCGCTGTTCGGCACGGGCTTTCTGCTATACGGCAAGCTCGTCCCGGGCTTCGCCTGCGCGTTGGTCGCGGCGATCGCCGGCGTGGGGCTGTTCCGCACGATGGCGAAGGTGCGGTTTGAGTAGGCCGGAAGGACGGAAGGCTCAGACCGGCTCGACGCTCGCGCCCCCCGCGGGGTCGGCCACGAACAGGACGTCGTCGAGCGAGCCCTCGATCTTGCGCGGGGCGTAGAAGCGCGCCGCGAGCTCGTCCAACATCCGGTCGACGGTGTCCGTGCGCCCGGCCGCGACGATGCATCCGCCCATGCCCGCCCCGGTCAGCCGGGCGCCGGTGGCGCCGGCCTCGGTCGCGATCTGGACCAGCTCGTCGAGGGCGGCCGTGCTCACCTCGAAGTCCTCCCGCAGGCTCGCGTGGGCGGCGCTCAGCACCGCGCCGAACGCGTCGAGGTCGGCGCGGGCCATCGCCGTCTCTCCGCGCGTCACCCGGTCGACCTCGGTGATCACGTGGCGATACCGGCGTCGCACCGGATCGTCCAGCGCCCGCGCCCCGGCCTCGAGCAGCTCGGCCGGGGGGCGGGCCGCCACCAGCTCCCGGTAGCTCATCCCCGCGAGACCGAGATGCGCCGTGACCGCGGCGAGCGCGGCGGCGCACTCCTGGGTGCGGTGGTTGTAGCGCTGCTGCGCGGCGCCCGATTTCTCCGCGCGGGCGAGCGAATGCGCCACGACGAGCCGCCAGTCGGGCGGCACGGCGTGCGGCGTGAGTCGGAGCGGAGCGAACTCGACCCGGCTGGCCGTGCCGGCCACGGCGCCGAGGCAGATCGCCTGATCCATCCCGCCACCCTCGGTCCCGACGTAGCGCTCCGCCTCCGCCAGTTGCTGGGCGAGCGCCAGCGGCATGGGATGCGCGCCGTTGACGTGGAGCAGCGCACGCGCCGCCGCCACCACCAGGGCCGACGAGGAACTGAGTCCCGCCGCGATCGGGATCGACGAGCCGATGACCCCGTCGAACCCGTCGAGCGGGTCGAGGGTGCGCGCGAGCGCCTGCACGGCCGCCTTGGCGTAGTTGCCCCAGTCGCCGGCGGGATACGGCGGAATGTCCCGGCCGATGGCGAAGGCCCGGGTCGGGAACTCGGGATCCAGATTGGCGATGCGGACCACGGCGTCCGTGCGCGGGCGGATCAGCAGCGCCACGTGCCGTTGGAGGGCCATCGGAAGCACCGCGAGGCCGGCGTAGTCGATGTGCTCGCCGATCAGATTGATCCGGCCCGGGGCCCGGATGACCGCGACCGGATCCGGCGCGCCGTAACGCGCGCGAAACGCCGCCTGCAAGGCGGTGAGCGCGGTCGGGTCGCGAGCGCTAGCGGTCGCCATGGCGAGCGGGGCGGGTGTGGGCCGGGCACCGCACCCTGCCGGCGGGGGACGTCAGCTGATGCCGAGTCGCTTGAGGATGTGGGCTTGGACGGAGGGCGTGATCACGCCGCGCTTGAGCAGGTCGGCGAGCGTCGTGTCGATGGTGCCGCGGTCGCCCTCGATCTTTCGGTCGCGCAGCTCGCCGATCATGCGCGCGAGGCGCTGATCGTACTCACCGTGCTTCAGCGCGCCGCTGTCCATTTCCTTCTTGAGCTTCTCCAGCTCTTGCACGATCCGTTGCAGTGTCACGGGTGCCATGGTCGGTCCTTGGTGGGAAACGCCTGAACGGTAACACCCTGAGCGGGGCGCGACCAGTTGCGGTCACCGCGTGCGGGCCGCACGCTCCCCGGCGATCCGGACCCGGTTGCGCCCGCCTTCCTTGGCGCGGTACAACGCGCCGTCGGCGGCGGCGACGAGCTCCGCACCCGGCGGCTCCCGACTGTCCCGGTGCGCGGCACCGATCGAGATGGTGACGGCGACACGGTTGGTGCCGCGCCGGCGCCGGGTCTGCTTGGGCTTCTTCTTGGGCCGGTCGGGTCCGCGGAGGATGAACTCCGCCGCTTCCACGGCGGCCCGGACCCCTTCGAGCGCCGGCCGCACGTCGTCGAGCCGTCCGCCCGCGAAGAGGATGGCGAACTCCTCGCCCCCATAGCGAAACACGCGGCCTCCCGCCCCGACGTCGTCCAACCGCGTCGCCACCATCCGCAACACCTGGTCGCCGACCGCGTGCCCGTACTGATCGTTGAAGGCCTTGAACCGGTCTACGTCCACCATCGCCACGACGGCGGGTCCCTCCAGCCGGTGCAGCGCCTTGTCGAACGCGCGGCGCCCGGGGAGGCCCGTGAGCGCGTCACGGAACGCCATGGCGTACGACGATTCCACCACCGCGATGGCGAGCACCAGCGCAGCGGTGGTGAGAAACCATCCGTCGGCCGGCAGGGCGGCTGCCCCGGCCCCGGCCGGCGCCGCGAGGCCCAGCAGGGCGGCGGCCGCCGCCCAGAGAAAGCCGCGGGCTTCGGGGGTTTGCCCGCGCAGCGTGAGCACGAGCAGCAGCACGAAGGCGAGCGCGAACGCGGCGAGCGCGGGGTCTCCCATCCGCCCCGCGCCCGGGAGCGCCCCGGCGACCCGTCCGCCGGCGAGCGCCGCGGTCAGGGCCGCGGTCTCGGGGCGGGCCAGGACGAGCACGAGGGCGCCCGCCGCGGCGAGCGCGAGCGCCCGCCGCAGGCCGGCGGCGGTGAAGATGCCGGGGTCGGGCAGGAGGGCCAGCGCCGCGAGCCCGACGGGCAGGAGCACCCCGGCCAGATCGCGCACCGCCTCCGGACTGGTACCGGCGACGCCCGCCCAGCTGATCCCGCGGTCCACCAGCGCCAGGGCGAGCAGCGCGAAGAACACGCGTCCCCGGTCGAAACGCCACGCCAGCAGCAGACCCGCGGCGGGGACCAGGAGCGGCAGGAACGCCAGGACGGGACCGGCGGCGTCGAGGGCCGCCGGCCAGCGCACCAGGACCGCCGCCAGCAGGAGCACGAGCCCTTCGGGCACAACCAGCGCGAGGAGCGTTTTCCGCACGTCCGGAGTATAGCCGGGGAAGGGTGCCGGACTGCGAGGCACGTCACGTCCCGAACGGCGGGGGCCGGCTATGTTGGGTGCTATGCGACGACTGCTCTTGCTCCCGGCGCTCGTGCTGAGCGCCGCAGCCTGTTCCGAGACCGGACCGATTCAGCCACCGGTGACCGACACGACGCTCAGCGTCGCGACCCCGTTCCTCACGATCGGGGTCGGCGAGACACAGCAGCTCGCGGCGGCGGTCACGACCGATGCGGGCGACACGCTGGCGGCGGCGATCGCCTGGGTGAGCCGCGATCCCGCGGTGGCGACCGTGACGCCGACGGGGCTGCTCACCGGCCAGGCCGCCGGCGGCGCCGCGATCGTGGCCTCCGCGCTCGGGCGCACGGACTCGGTGGCGGTGACCGTCACCGCCCAGCCGCCGGTGCAACCCGCCCTGCAGCTGGTGACCGATCAGGTCGTCTACCCCGTCTTCGTCACGGCGCCCCCGGGGGACACGGCGCGCCTCTTCGTAGTGGAGAAGCGCGGCCGCGTGCGCATTCTCCGGAACGACACGTTGCTGGTGACGCCGTTTCTGAACATCACGACACTGGTGAGTACCGGGGGCGAG
This sequence comes from Gemmatimonadota bacterium, assembly GCA_029862925.1. Taxonomy (GTDB): domain Bacteria; phylum Gemmatimonadota; class Gemmatimonadetes; order Gemmatimonadales; family GWC2-71-9; genus JAOTWJ01. The sequence continues at coordinate 8,857 of JAOTWJ010000039.1, read as the reverse complement.
CAGGGGCTGCTCAGCATTGCGTTCCACCCGCAGTACGCCACCAATCGGTATGTCTTCGTGTCGTACACCGACACTTCCGGGGATACGCGCATCGTCCGCTACCAGACCTCGGCGGATCCCGACGTCGTCGATGTGCAGAGCGCCAGTCAGGTGCTGTTCGTCGATCAGCCCTACGGCAACCACAACGGCGGGCTCGTGGCGTTCGGGCCCGACGGCATGCTCTACGTGGGATTGGGCGACGGCGGCGACGCGGGCGACCCCGACGGCAACGGGCAGAACCGCGCGACGCTGCTCGGGTCGATGCTCCGCCTAGACGTGGACGCTGCGTCGCCCTACGCCGTCCCCGCCGACAACCCGTTCCTGGGTCAGGCGGGCGTCCGCGGGGAGATCTGGGCGTGGGGGCTCCGCAATCCATGGCGCTTCTCGTTCGACCGCGTCACCGGCGACCTGTACACCGCCGACGTGGGCCAGAACGCGCGCGAAGAAGTGAACGTGCAGCCGGCGACGAGCCCCGGCGGCGAGAACTACGGCTGGAACCAGATGGAGGGCAGCATCTGCTACACGCCGGGCTGTTCCCCCCTCGGGCTCACGCTCCCGGTTGCCGAGTACACCCACGCCGCCGGCTGTTCGATCACCGGCGGCTACGTGTACCGGGGTACTCGGCTGGCGGGACACCACGGCCGCTACTTCTACGCCGACTACTGCCAGGGCTGGGTCCGCAGCTTCACCCATGCCAACGGCCAGGCGACCGACCCGCGCGAGTGGCCGGCCCTGTCGCCGGGAGGGCAGGTGACCTCGTTCGGTGAGGACGGCCGCGGCGAGCTGTACGTCATGACGGCCGCCGGGCGCGTCTACCGTCTGGTGGCGCAGTGACGCGCGTTCCGCCGCCGCGAGTGTGCGCGAGATCACGAACGCGCGCGGGCCGCGAGCCGGCCCGCGCGCGGCATGGTTCTTCCTGAGCACATGGCCGCCATGGCGCCCCTGACGCTCGTCCTCCTGGCTCTCCTCGCCGTCGCGCTCGCGACGCTCGTGTGGGCGCTGGTGCGCCGGTCACGGGGGCGGCCCATCGGTGGCGTCGAAGGCACCGAGCGGGCGCTGCTCGATCAGCTGTTCGAGTTCGCCCCCCAGGCGATCGTGCTGGCGGATGTCGACAGTCGCGTCATCCGGATCAACTCCGAGTTCACGCGGCTCTTCGGCTACCGGGCCAAGGAGGCGCGGGGACGCTCGCTCGACGAGCTGCTGGCGCCCGACCGGCTCCGCGGCGAGGCGGAGGCGGCGACGGCCCGTGTGGCGCGCGGCGGGCGGGTGAGCTTCGACACCATCCGGCGCCGGCGGGACGGCACGCTCGTGCCGGTCTCGGTGCTCGGCACGCCCATCCTGTACGGCCGCAGTCAGATCGCGGTGTTCGGGATGTACCGCGACATCAGCCAGCTCACGCGCACGCTCGAAGCCCTGCGCGCGTCCGAGGAGCAGTTCTCCAAGGCGTTCCGGCACACCCCGGGGCCGGCGCTCATCAGCACGCTGCGGGATGGACGGCTGATCGAGGTGAACGACGCGTTCGTCGAGATCACCGGGTGGGCCCGGGACGAGGCGCTCGGGCGGACGACGCTCGACCTTGGCCTCTGGGCCGAGCCGACGGCGCGCGACCGGGCCCTCGCCCGGATTGAGCAGGCGGGTGCCGTGCGGAACTTCGAGTATCTGTTCCGCACCAAGAGCGGGGAGCTCCGCACGGGATTGTTTTCGGCGGACGTCATCGAGCTGCGCGGCGAGCGCTGTCTGCTGGCGCTCACCAGTGACATCACCGAACGCACCCGCGCCGAGCGGGCGCTGCGTGGGAGCGAGGAGCGTTATCAGACGGTCCTCGAGGCCATCGAGGACGGGTACTACGAGCTGGACACCTCGGGCCGGATCACGGCGTTCAACGGGACCTTCGAGCGCCTGCTCGGGTACCCGCCCATCCGGCTCCGGGGGCTTGCCTACCCGGAGTTCACCGACGCGGTGACGGCGCGGCGGATTGGCGGCGTGTTGAGCGAGGTGTATGCGAGCGGGACGCCGCAGCGCATTCTCGACTGGGAGGTCATCCGGGCGGACGGGCTGCGGCGCACGGTCGAGGCCTCCGTATCGCCCGTGCGCGATGCCGAGAGCTGGATCGTGGGGTATCGGGGGATCGTGCGCGACGTGACCGACCGGATCCGGACCGAGCGGGCGCTGCGTGAGAGTGAAGAGCGCTATGCCCTCGCCGCCCGCGGGGCGAACGACGGGCTGTGGGACTGGAACCTCGCGACGAACACGATCTACTACTCACCGCGCTGGAAGGCCATGCTGGGGTACGGCGGCGGCGAGATCGGCGAGTCGCCGGACGACTGGCTGCGGCGCGTCCATCCGGAGGACGCGGCCCGGGTGCGCGCCGAGCTGGACGGCCACGCCCGCAGTCCATCGCCGCATTTCGAGAGCGAGCATCGCATCCTCCACAAGGACGGGTCGTACCGCTGGGTGCTGTGCCGGGGGGTGGCGGAGCGCGACGGACTCGGCAAGGCCAGCAGGATGGCCGGTTCGCTCACCGATATCTCGGATCGCAAATGGGCCGAAGAACGGCTCATGCACGACGCGCTGCACGACGTGCTCACCGGCCTGCCGAACCGCGCGCTGTTCATGACCCTGCTCGAGCGCGCGCTCGGCCGGCTCAAGCGGCGGGGCGATCATCCGTTTGCCGTGCTCTTCCTCGACGTCGATCGGTTCAAGGTCGTCAACGACAGTCTGGGTCACATGGTGGGCGACCAGTTCCTCATCGAGGTCGCTCGCCGCCTGTTGCGCTGCGTGCGCCCGGGCGACACGGTGGCGCGGCTGGGCGGGGACGAGTTCACGGTGCTGCTCGAGGACATCGGTGAGGGGGCCGATGCGACGCGCATTGCCGAGCGCATCCAGGCCGACTTCGCGACGGCGATTCAGGTGGGGGCCAACGAGGTGTACACCAGCGCCAGCATCGGGATCGCGCACGGCGAGGCGCATTACCAGCGGGCGGAGGAGCTGCTGCGCGACGCCGACACGGCGATGTACCGCGCCAAGTCGCATGGCCGGGCGCGGCACGAGATCTTCGACGCGGCGATGCACGACCGCGCCGTCCGCGAGCTGCAGCTCGAGACCGACCTGCGCCACGCCCTCGAGCGACAGCAGTTCACGCTCGCCTACCAACCGATCGTGTCGGGCAAGACGGCGCGCCTCGTGGGGCTCGAAGCGCTGCTGCGGTGGCACCATCCCGAGCATGGGTTGATCGCCCCGAGCGAGTTCATTCGCGTGGCCGAGGAAACGGGGCTGATCAACGCGATCGGCCGGTGGGTGCTGGGGGAGGCGTGCCGCCAGGTCACGCGGTGGCAAGCGCTCGTGCCGCCCGCGGACCGGCCGCTGCCGGTGAGCGTCAATCTCTCGGCCCGGCAGTTCGGCGATCCGGCCCTCGTCGAGACGATTGCCGACGCGCTCGCCGTCACCGGCATGTCCCCCGGCTCGTTGCGGCTCGAGATCACCGAGAGCGTCCTGATGGACCACGCCGAAGCCAACGTGCGGCTGCTTACCCAGCTCAAGCGGCTCGGGGTGGAGATCGAAGTGGACGATTTCGGCACCGGGTATTCCTCCCTGGGCTACCTCCATCGGTTCCGGCTGGACGCGCTCAAGATCGACCGGTCCTTCGTGGGTCGGTTGGAGGTGGATCCGGAGAATCGGGAGATCGTCAAGACGATCGTGACGCTCGCGCGGAACCTCAACATGGCCGTGATCGCGGAGGGGGTGGAAACCGAGGGGCAGCGGACCTATCTGCGCGAGCTCGGCTGCGACTTCATGCAGGGCTTTCTCTTTGCCGGGCCGCTCGAGCCGCCCGACATCGAGGCCTTGTTGCGCGAGGCAGCGGGGGCACCCGCCGTGTCAGCCAGTCGCTGACCGGCATCCCGTCCTCCCGTTGTCCCTCTTGGGTTGAAAACTCCCCCCACCGGGGCGATATTCCGGCCCGCTCGGCGGTATCGTCTAGGGGACTAGGACGCGGCCCTCTCAAGGCCGAAACACGGGTTCGAATCCCGTTACCGCTATAGATTGCCTTCCGGCAGGACCCGGCCCCATCGTCTAACGGCTAGGACACCACTCTTTCAAGGTGGGAACAGGGGTTCGATTCCCCTTGGGGCCATCCCCCGCCTCTTCCCGCGGTGGTCCAGCCGGCGCTTCGCCGTGCTGGTGGCGAAACTGGCCCCGCCGCGCCCCGGTCTGCATAATGGGAGACCCAGCCCCAGTTCCGGGAGCCCCACATGTCCGATTCCTCGGGCCGCCTTCGGTATGCCGTCGCGGACCGCGACACCGGCGAGCGCGACCTCGGCGCCGGCGGCGTGGCTTGCCCCGACGCCTCATGTTTCTGACCGACCCTCGCCTCACGCGAGCGGACGGCACGATCGCCGAGCGGGCACCCGGCGCGGCCGCGCGCCAGCGCTGACGGGAAGAGGACCATGCTCGAATCGCATGCGCGGCGCGACTACTGGAAGAAGAACCTCACCTACGTCGCGATCCTGCTCGCGATCTGGTTCACGGTCTCCTACGGCTTCGGCATCCTCCTGGTCGAGCCGCTGAACCGGATCCGCATCGGCGGCTTCCAGCTCGGGTTCTGGTTCGCGCAGCAGGGCAGCATCTACGTGTTCGTCCTCCTGATCTTCGTGTACGTGCGGCTGATGCGCCGCCTCGACCGACAGTTCGAGGTGGACGAGCGGGACGAGGAGACGACGTGAACGTCCAGGCGTGGACGTTCGTGATGGTGGCGCTCTCGTTCGCGCTCTACCTCGCCGTCGCCGTGTTCAGCCGCGCCCGCTCGACCGGCGACTTCTACGTGGCCGCCGCCCGCGTGCATCCCGTGGTGAACGGTATGGCCACGGCCGCGGATTGGATGAGCGCCGCGTCGTTCATCTCCATGGCCGGACTGATCGCCTTCCTGGGCTATGATGGGTCGGTGTACCTGATGGGCTGGACCGGCGGGTACGTGCTGCTGGCGCTGCTGCTGGCCCCGTATCTGCGCAAGTTCGGCAAGTACACGGTCCCGGAGTTCGTGGGCGACCGGTACTACTCCCACACCGCCCGCGTGGTGGCGGTGGTGTGCGCGCTGTTCGTCTCGTTCACCTACGTCGCGGGTCAGATGCGCGGCGTGGGCATCGTGTTCTCGCGGTTCCTCAACGTGGGGATCAACGAGGGCGTGCTGATCGGGATGGGGATCGTGTTCTTCTACGCGGTGCTGGGCGGCATGAAGGGCATCACCTACACGCAGGTGGCACAGTACTGCGTGCTGATCTTCGCCTACCTGGTGCCGGCGATTTTCATCTCCATACTCATGACCGGCGTTGCCATCCCGCAGCTGGGGTTCGGCGCCGAGCTGGCCGACGGCTCCGGCCAGTTCCTGCTGGACCGGCTGGACGGACTCACCGCCGAGCTGGGGTTCTCCGCCTATACCGACGGCAGCAAGCGCACGCTCGACGTGCTGTTCATCACGGCGGCGCTGATGGTCGGCACCGCGGGGCTCCCGCACGTGATCGTGCGGTTCTACACCGTGCCCAAGGTCCGGCAGGCGCGGAGCTCGGCCGGCTGGGCACTGCTGTTCATCGCGATCCTCTACACCACGGCGCCCGCCGTGGCCGCGTTCGCCCGCACCAACCTGCTCGACACCGTGTCCGAGCGTCCGTATGCCGAGGTGCCCGCCTGGTTCACCAACTGGGAGGCCACCGGGCTCATCCGGTTCGAGGACCACAACGGGGACGGCATCATCCAGTACACCGGCCCCGCGGCCGAGGCGCGAAACGAGCTCACGATCGACAGCGACATCATGGTGCTGGCCAATCCAGAGATCGCCCGGCTCCCGGCCTGGGTGGTGGGGCTCGTCGCGGCGGGCGGGCTCGCGGCGGCGCTCTCCACCGCGGCGGGACTGCTGCTCGTGATCTCCACCTCGGTGTCCCACGATCTGTTGAAGCGCACGTTCGTCCCGAAGATCACCGAGCGGCAGGAATTGATCGCCGCCCGCATCGCCGCGGGCGTCGCGGTGATCCTGGCGGGCCACTTCGGGATCCATCCGCCGGGGTTCGTGGCGCAAGTCGTGGCGTTCGCCTTCGGGCTCGCGGCGGCGTCCTTCTTCCCGGCCATCCTGCTCGGGATCTTTACGAAGGGGATGAACACGTGGGGCGCGGTGAGTGGAATGGTGACGGGCATCGCGTTCACCGGGGGCTACATCGTGTGGTTCAAGCTGCTGCACCCCGAGCTCAACACCGCGGACCATTGGCTGTGGGGCATCTCGCCCGAAGGGATCGGAACGGTGGGGATGCTCCTCAACTTCGGAGTGGCGCTCACGGTCGCGCGCTTCACCCCGGCGCCGCCGGCGGACGTGCAGCAGTTCGTGGAGGACATCCGGGTGCCGCGGGGCGCGGGGCCGGGGCACGAGGTCTCCGCGTAAGCGCGTCGGCCCGGGCCGTTACCAGCCCTGGACCACCGCGATCCCCACCCACACGTGCCGGCCCGGCGCATCCACGCCGCTGGCGTGCGTGCGGTACAGGACGTCGCCGAGGTTCTCGAGGCCGGCACTCAGCGTGAGGGTTCCCAGGGTCGCGCCGGCGAGCACGCTGTGGACGGCGTAGCCCGGCGTCCCGCCCGGCTCGATGCGCGGATCCAAGAGATCGCGGCTCGACAGCCGATCCTGCCGCGCCGCCCAGCGCAGCTCGTAGCCGATCCACCACCGCCCCTGCGCGCCACGCCAGCGGAGGCGCGCGTGACCGGCGAGCGGCGGGATCTTTGCCATCGGCTCGTCGGTGCCGTCACCCAGTGTTTGCTCGCCGCGCGTGTAGAGCAGGGTGCCGCGCGCCTCGACCGGACCCGCGCGATGGACCGCCATGGCTTCGACGCCCCAGACGCGGGCATCGCCCACGTTCCGGCCCTGAAACACGCGCTCGCCGTCGAGCAGCGTGTCGCCGCGGAAGGTCGCCGGTACGCGGTCGATGAAGTCGTCGATCAGCGTGCGGTAGGCCACGAGGTCCACCGCCGTGCGCTCGAGATCGATCCGGATCCCGGCTTCGTAGCTGAGTGACCGTTCCGGCCCGACGGCCGAGTTGGGAACGACCACCCCGCCCGGCACGGGCCCCACGTTGGTGAGGTCGTAGAGGTTGGGGGCGCGGAATCCCTGGGCCAGCCGCAGGGCGAGACTCACGGGCTCGGCAACGCGGGCGACCAGCCCGGTCTGGCCGGTGAGCGCGTCCGTGCGCTGCTCCGCCCGGCCGCCCAGGTCCGTGCCGACCTCGGCCACGGTGCGGAAGCCGCTCCAGCGCCCGCCCGCCTCCAGGCTCAGCCGCGACACCAGCGCCACGTCCGCTTCCACGAACACGCCCACCCGCTCCATCGTGGCGCCATCGGGGTACCGGCCGGCCGGGAGCGGGCCGGCGGCGGTGGCGCGCGTGAGGGGCGTCGCCGTCCGAGTCGCGAGATCCGTGATTTCGCCCCAACTCGCCATCACGTCACGGTACGCCTCGGCCCCCCACGTGAGCGCGACGACGCGATCGCCCGGCTCGAAGCGCGACTCCCCGACGACACTCAGGCCCGGTGTGTACACGTCGTCGCGCGTGTACTCGATCGTGCTCGCGGGTTGGCCGCTCACGAGCCGCTGGCGCCGCCGGCCCTCGCGCTGCACGGCAAGGCTCGCCGTCGTCGTCAGCGCCCGCAGGCCGGGCGTGCCAGGTCGGTACGCATGGCGTGCGTACGCGAGCTGGCGCGTCTGCGGGTCGTAGACGTGCTCGGCGTCCGGCCCCGCCGCGGGTGCGCGGAACGTGACGTACCGGTCGTAGCGCGGCACCTCGTCCAGCGCGAAGTGCTGGAGCGCCACCGTCAGCCGGTGTAGGGGGGTCGGCGTGTACGTGACGCGCGTGTCGAGGCCGAACGCCCCAAACCCCGTCGGCCGCTGGGCGCCCACGTCCCCTCCCGCCCGCAGGTCGCCGGCCTGCTGCAGCGTCACGCCCCCGGCGATCCGCAGGTTCCCGGCGGCGTACCCCGTGGAGAGCCGGACGCGCGTGCCCGCATTGGCGGAGGAGACGTGTCCCGCCCCGGCCAGGCTCCAGCCCATGCGGAGCGGATGCGGCTGCGTGATCACGTTGAGCACGCCGCCCTGCGCGTCGGAGCCGTACAGCACGGAGGCCGGCCCGCGGAGCACGTCCAGGCGGTCGATGGTTTCCGGATCGATGGTCGCGAGATACTGCCCGGGGCCGTCGCGATACGTCCCGTTGTTGAGGGGGATCCCGTCGACCAGCAGCAGCACCTGGTTGCCGACGAGGCCGCGGAGCACCACGGCGCCCTGTCCGGCGGAGGTCTGCTGCACGTGCACGCCCGGCGTATCCCGCAACAGGTCCGCGGCCACGCGACTCGCCGCGCGGTCGGCGGCGGTGGCGGTGTCGATCGAGGCGGTCGCCGGACTGCCGGCTCGCGATCCCTGTTCGGACCGGGTGGCGGTGATGAAGATCTCGGGAAGCCGCACGGCCGAATCGGCGCGCACGGTGTCACGCACCTGGCCGGTGGCGGGTGGAGCGGCGAGTGTGAACGAGATCGCCGTTACGGCCCATCGGGCAGCGCGGTGAATGATCGAGCGTCGCATCGGTCCGAAGTATACCCGACCGCTGCGGGCGAAGTTCAGGCGCGCGCGGCCGTCAGTGCGCGCGCGTCCGCCCGCAGCGTCACGTCGAATGGGCAGCGCGTGCCGATGCCGGCCAGCCAGCCCCGGGCCTCCTCGGTGCGGGAGGCGGCGCGCAGCGCCTGGCCGTAGAGGAACCGCTCGTGCGTCAGCGCGAAGCACGGCGACGCGGGCGCGAGG
>JAOTWJ010000185.1 GCA_029862925.1 Gemmatimonadota bacterium | reverse complement strand
CAGCGAGACGCCGCGGGCGAGCGGGCCACCGGCGGTGCCTTCGAGCCGGTTGAACCCGATGCTCGTGCCCTTCCCGAACAGATCGTCGGTCGCGTAGCGCAGGTCGCCGCGCCAGTGGTCGCTCGCGATCCGGCTGACGAGCGAAATCACGCCCGCCTGCGCGTCGCCGAACGGGGCCGGGAGTGGCCCGCTCCGCACCGTGATGCCGTCGAGCGCGTTGGGCGCGATGCCGATGCCGAAGGCGCGCCCGCCCCCGGTGCGGAGCGGCACGCCGTCGAGCCACACGACCGTTTCGGCCACGCCGCCGCCACGCAGCGCGGGAGCGCCCTGCTGTTCGGGTTCGGCGAGCCCGGGGAAAAGCAGCAGCGCGTCGCCCACCGCGTCCAGCGGGAGCGACCGGAGCGTTTCGGCATCGAGCGCCCGGACGGTGGACGCCGTCGCGGAGGGGGCCGCGTCCACCCACGTGGCCACCAGCCCGCCGGCCGGCACGGGCCGGAGCGTCACGCGGGTGGTCTCGTCTTCGTAGACGGGGACGTCGGTAGTGCCGCCGGTGCCGTCCGGATACGTGATCCGCAGGCGGTGAAGGCCGGGGCGAAGACCCGGCAGCGCGAACCCGCCGTCCGGTCCCGTCACCGCCACGGCGCCGGACGTCGGCTCCGCGACCCGCACCCCCGCCGCGGGCGTGCCCCGCGCGTCGAGCGCGCGACCGGCAATGCGTCCATCGAGCAGTTGACCGGACAGTTGCGTCGGCAGCATGAGTGCGAGCGCCAGGGCGACTCCGCAGGCTGCTGGACGTGGGATAGCGACGTGCATCGGTCTCATCCTGCGGCATGAAAGGTGAGATGCGCGGCAGGGTGTACTACGCGCGGATCCATCCACCGGTTTACGCCGCGTTCGCTGAAGCCCGAGTGAAGCCCGGGTGAAGCGTGACTCATCGTGGCCTTGGCTGGAGCCGAGAACGCAGGCCGAATCTGCGGGTGGTGGGGTTCGGTCGGAAGGGGTGGTGCTTGGAGGGACCGGGGTGGGGGATTCGGTCTACGGTTACACCTGACCGGCTGCGGTGCGATCGGGTTGTTGTGAGAGGAGCGTGTACAGCCCCGCGACGTACTTCTCCACGTCTCCCTCCACCTCCGCGAACAGATTGCGAACCCGGCCGGTATCAAGGGAGCGCAACTCGGCGTCGATCAGGAGCTTGATGCCCGGCTTGGCCGTCGCCCGACCCAGCGGCACCGGATCCCACGCGGCAGTTCGTGCGGCCGAGAGGAACGCGGCCTCGCGGTCGGCCGGCACGGTGAACACGAGCTCGAACTCGCCGTGCGGGCCCGCGTGCAGCATCCACGGCGGGAGTCCTGCGGCGGTGGCAGCGGCGAGCGCGGCGGTATGGGTCCAGCGCTCCACAGGCTCGTCGAGCCGGAAGCCGATGCCGTTGCGCCGAGCCAGCTCGTCCACCGTGGCGATGGCCCCGTCGCTGGTGTCCATGCACGCGGAGGCGAAGGCGCGGAGTAGTCGTCCTTCACGGAGCCGCGCCTGCGGCCGATACGGCACGGATTGCCCGTTTCCACCGGACGCGAGGCGACCGAGAGCGTACGCGCCACCGAGCCCGAGCGGGCCCGACGCGTAGAGCCGGTCGCGGGGGCGTGCGCCGCGGCGCGTGAGGGGACGACCCTGCGTGATCAAGCCGAGCGCGGTGCCGACGAGATGGATTGCTGCTCCCGCATTCGTGTCGCCGCCCAGCACGCCGAGGCCGGTCGCCTCGCACGCGGCCCGGATGCCCCCGTTCAGCGCCGCGAGCCACTCGGGCGTGACGTCGGGCGGGAGTGTCTCGCACACGAGGATGCCCAGAGGCTCGGCGCCCACGGCGGCCAGGTCGCTCGCGTTGATGGTCACCAGCATCCAGCCGATCAACTCCGGATCTGCGTAGAGACCGGTGGCGATCTCCTCGGCGAGCCCGTCGGTGGTCACCGCCAGCACGCCGGCGTCGCCCGGGAGCCGGACCAGCTCCGCGTCGCTCTCGTGCAGGCGGTTGAGCTGCGCGCGGGCCCGCGGCAGGCCGGCGGCGAGCCGCTCGATGAACGCGTGCTCGAGCACGGCGGTCATGCGCACACCCACAAAGCGCGCTGGTCGAGCGAGAACTCGACCTCGCGGGTCAGCACGATCTCGCCGTCTCCCTCGACGGCGATCGGCACGTCGGTCCGCACGCGCAGGCGGCGCGCGCGCCAGCTCATCGTGCCGGGGAGTCCCTGGAAGCGGCCGCGGCAGAGCGCGGCGAGCGTGCGCGCGCGCCGGCTGCGCGAGGCACCATTCAATACGTGCACGTCGAACCAGCCGCTCGCGGGGTCGTAGGGTGAGTCGTAGCGCAACACGCCCGAGACGTGCGGGTTCTTGATCACCGCGAGATTGGTGACGTCGAGCGGCACGGCCGGCTCGCCGTCGGTCGCCACGGTCATCGGCCGGGGCCCGATCTGCCACAGGGCCGTGAGCGCGGCCCACGCCATGCCGAGGTCGGGATGGAGGCGCTTGAGCCGGGCGACGGCGGGATCGACGTTGTAGCGGCGGTTGCCCTCGGCCGTCGTGCCGAGACTGGCGTTCAGCAGCCAGCGCCGGCAGCGCCACTGCCCGTCGCCGTCGACGTACCGCAGCCGTCCCACGTCGTGCGGCACGGCGCCGGCGACATCGAGCCGCACCGGCACACCATGGATCGCCGCGTCGGGGCGGCGCGGCTTGTGGAAGTCGTTGCTGGACCCCAGGCCCACGGCGCCGAGCGCGATGTGCCGGCGGGCATCGGCGGTGCTGTGGGCGAGCAGCGCGGAGGCGACGAGGTTCACCGTACCGTCGCCACCCGCAGCCACGAACGTCGTCTCGCCCGCCGCGAGCGCGGCGGCGACGGCCTGACGGGCCCCATCGTCGCTGTGAGTCGCGATCAGCGTGAACGGGCCGGCGCGCCGCGCGACCTCGGCGGCCACGCGCTCCCAACGGCGGCGCGCCTTCCCGCCGCCCGCGGTCGGGTTCAGCAGCACCAGCATCAGATCTGCTCCGGCATGGGGCGGCTGCGCAGCGTGACGACAAACGCCCAGTAGAACAGCGCCAGGGCCGGTGCCCACAGCGGCCGGGCGGCGACCGCGATGGTTGCGCCGAGGAGCAGGTACGCGTGCACCACGGGCGCGACGGCACGGTGCGCATCGGCATCGCCGGTCACACGGTGCGTGCGGACCTGGGTGACGACGAGTGCCACGGCGGCGGCAGCCGCGAAGGGCACCGTCACGAGCCACTGCACGACGGAGGCGTTTCGGAGCAGCGCGGCCACCGCCAGGCCGGCGCCCGCCGCGGCGAGCGCCGCAAAGGCGTCGCTCACCCGGTGCGAGACGCGGAGCCCGAACACCACGGGCAGCGTGCGGTAGCCGGTGGCCCGGTCGGCGGTGACGTCTTTGTAGTAGCCCACCAGCACGAAGTTGGCGTAGCCGAAGAGGGCCGTGGCCAGCGCGCCCGCGAGTGCCCAGGAGGCGAGGTCCGTGCCGCCCGCGGCGAGATATCCCATGAGCAGCACGACCGCCACGATCCACGCGTTGTAGAGCGGGCCACCCCACCAGCGGCGCTTGAACCACGTGTACGTGGCGAGCCCCATCACGGTGAGCGCGGCGAGCGGCAGCGTGGCAGGCTCGTGTGCGCCGATCAGCAAACCGCAGCCGGCAAGCCCGAGCAGGCTCACGACGAGCACGTCCCCCCGGCGGATCGTCCCGCGCACCAGTGGCCGGTACGGCGCCGACAGGCTGTCGGTGTCGAGCTGGAAGCAGTCCGTGAGCGCCTGTCCAAACCCGTAGGCCAGGAAGAACGCCAGCGATAGGAACCCCACGCGAAGCGGTGCCGAGTCCGGCGCCAGTGCGATGCCGGCGATGCCCGTGATGCCCGAGACGAACAGCAGGTACGGCCGCATCGTGACGGCGTATGCGCGCCAGAACGGCGCCGTGAGAAACCGCGCGGGGGCGGCGACGAGCGTAAGCGTGGTCATGAGCGTGCCTCCTGCGGAACGGCGCGCCCAGCGCGGGGTCGCGCGCCCTTCCGGTGATACGCGGCCTGCCCGTAGCGGCCCAGCCGGTCGAGCAGGGGGTAGAGCAGCCAGAACAGGCGCGGCGAGAACGCGAGCAGCTTGATCAGCACGCCGCGCGCGCCCGGCACCAGCACTTCGAGCCGGGGACGGTCGAGCGCGCGGGCAATGGCCCGGGCGACCGCGTCAGCTGGCAGGGCCGCGCTGGTGAACGCCAGCGTGGACGGCGCGTGTGCCGCCTCAAGAGCCAGCTGCTGCGTGTCCACCGAGTCCGGGCTCACGACCGTGACCTTGACCCCGGTGCCGCGCAACTCGAGCGCGAGGGCGTGGCAGAAGCCCCGCAGCCCGAACTTGGAAGCGGAGTACACGGTCTCGTGGGGCAACGGGACGATCCCGCCAAGTGAGGCGACGTGGATCACATGGCCGCGGCGCGCCTCGAGGAAGGCCGGCAGGAACACCTGCGTGGCGTGAATTGCGCCGACCAAGTTCACCTGGATCTGATCGGCGACCGCGCCGGGACTGAGCTCGGTGAGGTCGGCCGGCCGGATGATCGCCGCGAAGTTGACCAGCGTGTCAACGCGGCCGAACGCCACGCGCGCGTGGTCCCGTAGTCTGGTGAGGGCTGCGACGTCCCGCACGTCCGTGACCTGCGCGATCACGCGGGCGCCGCCGCGGGCCAGCTCCGCGCGGACGGCTTCGAGCGCCGGGGCGTCCGCATCCGCCAGGACCAGCGCGTCGCCGCGGGCGGCGAGCCGCCGCGCCGTGGCCGCACCGATGCCACGCGCCGCGCCGATCAGCACCACGACGCGGGCGCTCATGCGGTCCTCCGGCTCCACAGGATCCAGCCCCAACGGAGCCCCAGCGCGCCGCCGATCAGACACAGCGCGTTTACCACCAGCTCGAGCGCCGCGGATCCATTCAGCGGCAGATACAGGCCCTGCCGTGCGTAGAACGCCACGTCGAGCAGCGCCAGATAGATGCTCATGGCCGCGGCGGCCACCAGGAAGAACGTCCCGGGTCGCCGGTCCCGAAGCAGGAACACGCCGGCCGCGAACAGCGTGAGCGCGAAGACCGCGTCGGCCAGCAGAAACGCGGCCTCGAACGCGGTCACGGCGGGGTCGCCGTGTCCCAGGGCCGCGTCGGACGTGAAGTAGATCGCCCAGAACGCCAGCACGCAGGTGCCCCCCACCAGGGTGGCCCAGCCGGCCGTCCGTTGGGCGCGTCTGCGGGTGTCGTATACCATGGTCTCCGTCCCCGGAAGTCCTGCGGGCAAGGTCGCCGGCAGGCGTCAAGCGACGGTCAAGCGCACAGGGCCGGGGACGGGCCCGGGGGCGCCGGCCGCTTGACGCCCGCTTGACCCCTGAACGGCACCGTTCACCCGAGTCATACACGGGTCGGGAGACCATGTCCAAGCCGAAGCTTCAGATCATCGTGCTGTTCCAGAACCTGGGCGAGGCGCGCGCGTACTACGCGCGTTCGCCGGCCCCGCCATTGTCGGGTATCCTGCTGG
>JAOTWJ010000184.1 GCA_029862925.1 Gemmatimonadota bacterium | reverse complement strand
GCCGAGACGGCGGCCATGCCGCCCATCGCGTCCACCTTCTGCTGCGCGACCGCGACCGACGCGACCGTGGCGGTGAGCACCGTTGCGATGAGGATGCTGGGGCAGCGAAGCACTGGGGTTCCCTCCGTTCGAATGACAGCACGGGACGACTGGACCGGGCACGAGGCGCAGCCACCGCGGTGGATGACGCCGCAAGGGTAATGACTACCGTAATACGCCCCATTTCGCAGCGCGCTGGCAATCCATAACCCAGAGTGACGACTCCCCGTTCGACGGGCTCGGGCTCGGAGCCGGAGCGCACACGCCACGCCCTCCGGCGGGCCCAGGGCCGAGGTTCACTGGTACAACCGTCTATGTTGCAACTGATGCCTTCTCCGGACGGAGTCCATTTCCGATGAAGCGTACGACGACGGTCTCGCTGATCTTCCTCACGATCGCCCTCGTTCTGACCGCCGGCGCCGCCCTTCCCGCGTTCGCGGAGTTCATGACCGAGTGGTACTGGTTTGGCCAACTGGGCTTCGCGGCGGTGTTCACCACCCGCTTGACGACCAAGATCGGCTTGGGATTGGGGTTCGGCGCCGTGGCTCTCGTGGTGCTCTGGGTCAATCTGCGGGTCGCCCAGCGGGGCGTCGTACCCGATCCCGTGATCGTGCGGATCGGGAACACGAACCGCGCGACGGACGTCTACGGGCTCCTCCGCAAGTTGAGCACCCCGCTCGCGCTCGTCCTGGCGTTCCCCTTCGCTGTTTCGGCCGTGCGTGGCTGGCTCATGCTGCGGGCATTCCTCGCCCGCACGCCCTTCGGCGTCGCCGATCCGGTGTTCGGCCGAGATGTCGGCTACTACGTGTTTACGCTCCCCGCCCTATCGGGGCTGCTGGACTGGGTGCTGGGCCTCGTGGTCGTGAGCTTGTTGTTGGTCGTTCCGCTCTATCTCATTCGGCGCGACATCATCATGGTCGGCCGGCGTCTCCAGATCGAGCCCGACGCGCGCCGCCACCTTGCGACCCTCATCGCCCTGCTCTTCGTGATTGTCGCCGTGCATCGCTGGTTCGTGGACCTGCCGTCGCTGGTCTACAGTCACCGCGGACCGCTGACGGGCGCCAGCTATACCGATCTCGCGGTCACCGCACCCGCGCTCCGCCTCACGGCGGTGGTGACGCTGGCGGGCGCGGCGCTGGTGGTGTGGGGTGCGCGCGGTCGCCAGTTCCTGGGGAACGTCGTGATCGCCATCGTGCTCGCCCTGGGCGTCAGCCTCGCGGGCGCCGGGGCCGCCGCCGCGCTCCAGAAGTTCGGGGTCGCCCCCAACGAGCTGGTGCGGGAGACCCCGCAAATCGAGCACCACATTGCGGCCACCCGTGAGGCGTGGGGCCTGAACCACGTGACGGTACGCGACCTCACCGGCGAGCAGTCGCTGTCGCTGGCCGACGTTCGCGCCAACAGCGGCACGATCCGGAACGTGCGGCTGTGGGACCGCGACCTGCTGCTCCAGACGTTCGGGCAGATCCAGTCCATCCGCACGTACTACGACTTCGACGCGGTGGACGACGACCGCTACTGGATCGACGGTGTCTACCGGCAGGTACTGCTCTCCGCCCGCGAGCTGAACCCCGCGGCGCTGCCGGCCCGCTCGTTCATCAACGAGCGCCTCACGTACACGCACGGCATGGGCCTCACGCTCACCCCCGTGAACGAGATGACGCAGGAAGGCCTGCCGGTGCTGTTCATCGAAGACCTCCCACCAGTCTCGCACGTGTCGCTCAAGATCACTCGGCCCGGCATCTACTTCGGCCAGGTCTCGAACGATTACGTGTTCGTGAACACGCGGCAGCGAGAGTTCGACTACCCCGCCGGCGACGAGAACGCGTTCACCACGTACGACGGTAAGGGCGGCGTGCCGATCCGCTCGCTGTGGCGGAAGCTGCTGTACAGCCTCCGGTTTGGATCGATCAAGATTCTCCTTTCCGACGACATCAGCAACGAGAGCCGGGTGCTCTACCACCGCGACATCCGCGACCGCGCGCGCACCGCGCTGCCCTTCCTTACATGGGACAGCGATCCGTGCCTCGTGATCACCGACGACGGGCGACTGGTGTGGATGTTCGACGCGTACACCCGGAGCGCCCGGTACCCTTATTCGCAGTCCGTCGACGACGGGACCAATTATCTCCGGAACAGCGTCAAGGCGGTGATCGACGCGTACGACGGCACCCTGACGGCGTACATGGCCGACTCGACCGATCCGATCATCCAGACGTACGCCAAGATCTTCCCCGGCATCTTTCACCCGATGAGCGAGATGCCGGCCGACGTGCGTGCCCATCTCCGCTACCCGGACGACATCTTCCGCGTGCAGACGGCCCTCTACACGCTGTATCACATGCAGCAGCCGGACATCTTCTATCACCGCGAGGATCAGTGGCAGATCCCCACGAGCCTCAGCGGTCAGAACGGCGACCGTGATCCGTTCCTGCGACACATGGTCATGAAGCTGCCCGGCGAGCCGCAGGAAGAGTTCATCGTCATGACCCCCTTCACGCCGCGCGACAAGGACAACCTGGCCGCGTGGATGGTGGCGCGCATGGACGGCGACCACTACGGCGAGCTGGTGGTGTATCAGTTCCCGCGGCAGAGCCTCGTGTTCGGGCCGCGGCAGATCATGAACCGCATCAACCAGAACACGGAGATCTCGCAACAGGTCTCGCTCTGGGACCAGCGGGGGTCGCAGGTCCTGCGCGGCAATCTGCTGGTGATTCCCATCGAGGAATCGCTGCTCTACGTGCAGGCCGTCTACCTGCGCGCCGAGGGCGGCCGCATCCCCGAGCTGAAACGTATCGTGCTTGCGCACCAGAACCGCGTCGTGATGGCGGAGACCTTCGAGCAGGGCCTGGCCGATCTGTTCCGCGGCGCGGAGCAACCTGGTGCCGTGCTCCCGCAACGCATCGCCGCGGCGGCCGAGAGCGTCGGCCCCGCAACCACCGGACGGATTGCCGCATTGATCCGCCAGGCCGCCACGGAGTACGAGCGCGCCACCACCGCGCAGCGGGCCGGCGACTGGGCGACCTACGGCGAAGCGATGAAGCGCGTGGGCGAACTCCTCGCGGAATTGCGGAGAGCGGCGGGAGGACCATAGGACGGGAACGAGGGGAACGACGGGGCGCCACGCTCCCTTCAGGGCGTGCCTGCCACCGTCCGTGCGGCAAGGCAGCGCTCCAGCAGGCGCGGATCGCCCATCCGGTTGGCCCACGCTGCGAATCCGTCGCCGGGTCCGCGCCACGCCAGCTCGTCCACGTCGCGGAACAGGGGCGCGTCGGTTCGCAGGGTCGCGAGGTCCTTGAAGAGCAGCGCGTCGTGCCGCCGGTCGCCCAGCACCCCCGGGGGGAAGTCCTGGATCGGGCCGTGGCGGTTCAACAGCCGCGCGGCCGTGACGGGACCGATGCCGGGAATGCCGGGATACCCATCCTGGGCATCCCCCACGAGCGCCAGGTAGTCCGGCAGCAGCGCGGGTTCCACCCCGAACTTGGCCCGCACGGCGGCGGCGTCACGGATCGCCTTTGCGCGCCGGTCCACCTGGACCACGCGGTCGCCGCGGACGCACTGCGCGAGATCCTTGTCGTTTGCCCAGATGCACACCTTCTCGACCCGCGGATCCGCCGCCGCCAGTCGCGCCGCCGAGGCGAGCCCGTCGTCGGCCTCGAGTTCGACCATCGGCCAGACCGCGACCCCCATGGCCGCCAGGGCGTCCTCCAGGGGATGGAACTGGCGCCACAACGGCGGCTCGATCCCGTCTCCGGTCTTGTAGTCGGGCCAGAGGTCGTTGCGGAACGACTCGATGACGTGGTCCGTGGCGACCCCGAGATGGGTGGCGCCCTGCTCGATCAACTCCAGCACGGAGTGCAGCACCCCCGCCACCGCCCCGTACGGCTTGTCCTTGCCCTTGGCATAGCGGCGCCGGCCGTAGAACTGACGGAACAGCTCGTACGTGCCGTCGAGCAGGTGGACGATCATGCGACGCGCGGCGCCCTGTTCTGCGGGGTCGGGAGCATCGATGGGAAATCTCGCGCTCCCGATCGCGCGTGGCCAGTGACGTTCGCGGCGGCCGCCCCCTGGACTCCGTAGCTCACCGGGGTCTAGCGTCTCTCGTGCGTCACACACCACTCACTGCCGGGTCTTCTCCTCACGGCCCTCATGGCCGGCACGGCCCCCCAGCTCGATCGAGACGGACACCAAGAGTCCGGGCGCGCACGACGCCACCTTCATGGTCGCGGCACCAGACTCGCTCGCCGTGCTGAACGACTTTTCGGTCGAGGACCGACTCAAGGGCGAGGGCAGCGTCATCATCGAGGACGGCGGTGAGGGCCAACTTGGCTTCCCGCGGGTCACGATGACGTTTGAGGCGGCGAGCCTCACGTCCCCGGCGGGGAAGACCATCGGAATCAAGGGCCGGCTGGTGTGTGATGTGAGGTAGGGTCCTGCCGTGGTCCGCCCATCGGAGGGACTCCATCATACGCTTCGAGCCGTGAGGGGGGGCCCTCCAGCGAGCTCACTGAAGTAGGCTCAGCGCTTCCATCAGTCCCTCCAAGCCCGCAGCCTCCTCGGCGATGCCCCGCTCGAGGAGCGGTGCGATGACCCCGATCCGCGCGGGCGTGCGGGCTCGTTCCGTGAGAGTGCGGCCGGGCGGGTTGCATCCCTGGGTTTCCCCCAAGTACCGGTCATAGCAGCGAAAGGCTTCTCCGTAGCGGTCGGCCGCCGTGGCGATGAGGCGTTTCGCGTCACCCGTGAGTGTACTGGCGACCGACCGCAGCCAGACCTCCGCGCAACGCCTGGCCATGAGCCGTTCAAAGGCTGCCCAGCAGAACCACTCCGGACACTTGGAGAAGTCCTTGGCCGCGTCCGAGACATCGGCGTGGTACTGCCGCAGAGCGGCCAGCCCCTGCGGGACACCCTCCCACTCGTGTTCCGTTCCCTTCGCCACGGCCCGCTCCAACGCGGCACAGATGATTCCCGGCCTGGGTCGGCTGTCTCCGGCCTTGACGAAGGAGTAGACCGCGTAGGGATTAAACGCCTCCACGTCGATCCAGCCGGGGGTCACCGTCCCGTCGAAGAAGAGCTGGCGGTGTCCACGCGTCGTCCGATAGGACGCGATCAGCCCGCCGTCCATGTGTTCGCTCATGATCGGCGTGCCGGAGTCGACGTGCCGCGTCGCGAAGCTCCAGAGCTGGGCCGGGTCAGCCGTGAGGGCCATCTCATAGGCCATCCCATACTGATGCGGGAGGAAGGCGAACATCTCGAGTGGGCCGTCGCGTTCGGGATTGCCCCGCACGGCCATGTACGCGGCGGACGCGTCGTAGTAGGTGTAGCCGAAGCTGAACGCCCACCCGCTGGCCGCAGCGAACTCCATGAACCGGACCGGGACGCGCGCGTGGTTCAGGGCGGCGACCACCGCTAACGGCACGCCTGCTCCCGCGTAGGGCGGGATGGGCTCCTCCGCGCGTTCCTGGACGGCCCGCAGCGAGAACTCCGTGCCGGGAGGATGACTGGCCACTTTGCACCTCGACGTCACCGTACGTCGCCGTACGTCGCAGTTT
>JAOTWJ010000183.1 GCA_029862925.1 Gemmatimonadota bacterium | reverse complement strand
CGCCGCGAGCCGCTCGCCGGCCTCAAAGTAGCGAAACGCCGCAAACAGCAACGCCAGGTACGCACCGGTCATCGCCGGTGCGTTGGCCGGGACGAGACGCTCGAGCAGACGCTGCACCTCTGGCAGTGCCCCAAACCGACGCCACTCGCGCGCCTCGGGACCCGCCCCCTCAATGGCGCTGCGCAGGGTCACCAGATCCGGCACGAGTGGTCGGAACACCAGCTCGAACGGGGTGATCCGACTCATGCCCGCGAGAGCCAGTCTCCCACCGCTTCGGCAAAGCGGTCCGGCTCTTCCACGTGCGGGCAGTGGCCGGAGCGATCGAAGACGACGAGGTCGGCGTTGAGCCGCGCCGCGGCATCGCGCGTGGCCTCCATCGGGATGGGATCGTGGCGGCCGGCGAAGATCCGGGCGGGGACCGCCAGCCGCTCCAGCGCACCGCGCAAGTCGTAGTCGCCGAGGCTGTCCCACACAGCCTGCTGCGTGCGGCCCGTCAGACGGAACGGCGTGAGGTCCCGGACGCGTTCGGGGTCGTGGAAATAGCCTGCCACCGACAGCTCGAAGGCGCGCCGCCGGTACGCGTCCGGATCTTGCTCGCGCAGGCCGGACGCCTGCAGCGCGTCGCGCGCCGCGGCGATCGCGGGCGCGCGCGACCGCTCGGCAAACGCTGCCTCGAAGCGCCGCCGGTCCTGGGCCGTCGCCGGGGCGGGACAGACGAGCGCGAGCCGGGCGACGCGATCGGGGTGCGCGATCGCATAGAGCAGGGCGAGCAGTCCGCCCCAGGAGTACCCGATCAGGGTGGCGGGTCGCAGCGTCCAGGTCGCAAGCAGTGCGTCGAGATCGCGCACGTGCTCGCGCCAGCCCACGGGGACCTCGCGACCGACCGGCGAGCGGCCGCCCCCGCGCTGATCGTAGTACCGCAGGCTGCGACCGTCGACGAGGCGGTCAAACTGAGGAAGGAGATAATCGTGGTGCGCCCCCGGCCCGCCGTGCAACACCACGGGTCCCGGTCCGGAACCCACGCGCCGCGTGAACAGCTCGACACCGTTCACGACGACGGCTCCCTCCACGCTGTCCCCGCCGGTCAGAGCAGTACCGCCAGCGCGTCCGCGACGGTCTTGACGGCCCGCTCCTCCACCGCGTCGAAGGCGTTGGGGATGTCGCTGTCGATGTCGATCTGGCCCAGGATCTCGTTGTGCCGGCGGATGAGCACGACCAACTCGGCCCGCGTCTCGACGCTGCAGGCGAGATAGTCATCCGTCGCGGTGACGTCCGGCACGTTCAGGTCATGGCCTTCCGCCACCGCCCGCCCGCAGATGCCCCGGCCGACCGGAATCCGGGTATGGTCGGTGGGGCGGCCGTCATGAGCCTCGAGCACTAGCTCGTCGGCGTGCAGCATGTAGAGGTAGACCCCCGTGTACGGCGGGCCAGCCGCCCGGATGCGGCTGGCCGTCATCTCCAGGAGCTCCTGCCGGCTGGCGTCGCGCGTGAACGCGCCGTGCAGCGCGCGCACGATGCCGTCGGCGTCGAGGACCGGCCTATTCACGACCCCCGCCAAGCGTGACCCGAACCGTCTTCGTCTCCTCGCCGCGGCGCACCACGACGTCGACGACGTCGCCGGGGCTCAGCTTCACGAGTGCGTTTTGCATGTCGTACAGGTCCTTCACCTCGTACTCCCCGATCCGGGTAATGATGTCTCCACCCTGGATGCCGGCCGTGGCAGCGGGGCTGCCCTCGCGGACACCGGTCAGGCGAACGCCACCGGGCGAGCTGGCCATGTCGGGGATCGTACCGAGCGATGCCCGCGCGCCCGCGGCGACCGGGGCCGGCCGCGGGATGCTGATGTAGGTGAGCCGCTCGGGGCGCGTCGCGAGCGCGGTCGTGAGGTCGGCCGCGTACGTGGCGATCATGGCCAGCCCGTCGGCGTTGATCGTCTCGGGATCGTCCGTCACCCGATGGTAGTCCTCGTGGGTGTCGGTGAAGAAGTGGATGACCGGAATGCCCACCGCGTAGAACTCCTGCTGGTCGCTCCGTCCCCAGCCGTCGCCGGACGCGCGGAGATCGAACCGGTACGTGGTGTTGAGCGAATCCAGGAGATGCGGGAACTCGGGCGCCGTTTCCGCCCCGAGCGCGAGCAGCTTCTGCTCCCGCAGGCGTCCCACCATGTCGAAGTTCAACATCACGACGGTTGAGTCCATGGGCAGGACCGGGTGCTTCACGTAGTAGTTGGATCCGATCGTCCCGATTTCCTCGGCGGTAAAGGCCACGAACACGATCGTCCGCCGATCGCCCCGCAGGCGGCCGCGCAGCAGGCGCGCGGTCTCGAGCAGGGCGGCGGAACCGGAGGCGTTGTCGTCGGCGCCGTTGTGGGTCACGCCCACGCTGTCGGGATCGAGGCTGCCAACCATGCGGCCCCCGCGCCCGAGATGGTCGTAATGCGCGCCGAGGACCACCACCTGGCCGGCGAGGGCGCCGCGGCCAGGCAGAATGCCCACGACGTTCTTCACCGCGGCTCCTCCGAGCCCGCTGTGCGCGGCGGCCGGCGCGCTGGAGTCGATGGTGAACGGCTGGAAGAAGCCGCTGTCGGAGGGCTGCGTCAGGCCGATCCGGGCGAACTCGCGGGCGATGTATTCGGCCGCGGCCTCCAGGCCGCCGGTGCCGACCCCGCGCCCCTCCCGAGCATCGGCGGCCAAGAACGCGATGTCGGCCTGAACGCGCCGGGGCGATCCGCGCTGGGCGGCGAGCGGCCCGGCCGCGACGACCACGGCGAGTGTGGAGACGACAAGTGCGCGTGCCAGCATGAGATACCCTGCGCTTTCGGGGGTTGATGACGGTGGTCCAGGGCCCGTGCCGAGCGCTGAGGCATGGCCGCCCGGGACCCCTGCAAAGGTAACCGGGAGGGGCGGTCGACCTCCACGGTCCGGGTGAATCCTCGGGCGGGGCCGGTTTGCCCCCGTCCGCGGCGCCCGGATATTGTTTGAACTGTTGCCATGCTCAACCTCGACAACTTCGCCATCACCCTGGGTCGCGCCGTGGAGGCGCTGCGCGGGCGGCCACGCGCGACCGATGAACACAAGCGCGGGCTCCGCAAGCTCGTCGCCCTCACCACGATCTCCGCTGTCGCGCTGCGGCTCACCGACGGGCAGCTGACGGCGGAAGGAAAGCCCGTCGCGGCGACACTGCCCGGTATTCGCACCCTGATCACCCAGATGGATGCCCACGGCGTGGAGGAGATCCGCATCGGCAGGAACGCGGCGGCCGCCGACTTGCTGCACCTGCTCCGGGCGCTGGCGGTCAGCCTGGGCGGATACGCCGAGGGCGAGGATATTGCCGACCGGATGCGCGCGTCCCAGGCGACCAGCGTCACGGTGCTCACAGTACATCCCGAGATGATACCGCCCGGTGGCCGGCCGCTGAGCGTCACCGAAGCGTTCGACGCCGGCGAGCGCGAGGAAGCGCTCGCGGAGGCGACCGCCGGCACCGGGCCCACGACCCCGCTCGACACCGCACTCGCGAGCCTCGCGCTGGATCCCTCCGCGCCGGACGTCCTGGACCTGCTCACCCACGTCGGGCGGCTGGTGCACGCGGAGCTCGATGCGGGCCGCCCGTCCGGCGCCCTCCGCGCCGTCGGTGAGCTGGTGCGACTCGAAGCCGCGCTGCCCGATGGGAGTCCGCGCAACAGCTTCGGGATTGCGCTCAAGCGGCTCCTCCGGCGGGGCATGCTCCAGGTCGCGGCCGACCGCACCCGCGTGCCGGACGACCGGGATCTGGCGGTGGCGGCCCTGCAACGCGGTGGATCGGAGGCCACCGACGTGCTCCTGGAGCGGCTGGTACAGGCGCAAACGCTGCCCGAACGACGCCACTACTTCGACCTGCTGCGACAGACGAGCGAAGGGGTGCGGCACGTGACCCTGATGCTGGGGCATCCCGAGTGGTTCGTGGTACGGAACGTGGCCGATCTCCTGGGCGAGCTGCGGGTGCGCGAGGCGGTGCCCGCGCTCGCCCGCGCCCTGCGGCATCGCGACTCACGGGTCCGACGTTCCGCCGCGTTCGCCCTGGCGCGCATCGGCACCGCTGAAACGGTCGAGTCCCTGGCGTCCGTGCTGCGGGATGACAATGTCGAGCTCCGGATGACCGTGGCCGGGGCGGCCATCGGGCACGATCTGGAAGGGCTCGCGCCCGCGCTGGTGCTCGCGCTGGAGAAGGAACGCCACGCGCAGGCCATCGTGGAGTACTGTCGCGCCCTCGGCCGGCTCGGGTCGGCACCGGCCGTGCAGGCCCTGGTGCAGACCGCGCAGCCCACCGGGTGGCGATTCTGGCGCCGGCGTCCGGGCGCGCGACTTGCCGCCATCGAGGGCCTGAAGATCGCTGCCGGACCGACCGCCATCGGGGCGCTGGAGGCGCTCCTGCAGGATCGTGATCCCTACGTGCGCCGCGCCGCGCGCGAGGCCCTGGAAGACCTCGACGTGCTCTGACCGGCGGCGCCGCGTTGCCGGGCCCGATGCTGCCCGGTATGTTCGCCCGACACGCTATGCGCGACGAAACCAAGATTGCCGTCCTCGTGGGCCGCCTGCTGGACCTGCTGAGCCGCGGCCCGGAAACCACCGACGATCATCGGTCGGCGCTGCATGCGCTGGTGGATCTCCTCGCCAGGCGCAGCGCCACGCTCGCCTACGCCGAGAACCAGCTCACGGTCGAGGGCGTCCCCATCCCAGAGCCAACGCCGTTTCTGGATCGGCTGGCCGAGCGCTTCACCGTGCACGAGGTGGCCCGGCTCCAGTTCGGGCACGGTCCCTCGCCGGTGGATCTCGTGCAGACCTTGCGCGCGCTTGCGGAGCCGCCGGCGCAGACAGGCGCCGGTCGCGCTCTGGAGGACCGGCTGCGACGCGACGGTGTGACCGGGGTCGTCGTCGTGTCGCGGGAGACCGAGGAGGGGTCGCGATCGCGGCGTGATGTGCGGGTCACGGATGCGTTGCAGGTGGAGACGGGCGCGCGACCGGCGCGCGCCGATCTGCCCGAACTGGTCCCGGCGGCCCGGGGGGCGGCCTACCAAGAGATGATGCGGCAGCAGATGGCCCAGGCGAACTCGCTCGCTGCCGCCGTCGCGCGACTCGCCGACGAACACGACTCCGGGGCGCTCCTCGGGAAGCTCGACCAAGTGCAGGCGGGCATCGCCAAGGCGGTGGCGACGAACGAGCTGAATCAGGCCCTGGAAGCGGTGCTCCGCCTGATTCGACAGGAGGCCGACACCCGCGACCCGGACGTGCAGCGCGTATACGGCATCGCGCTGCGCCGCATCCTGACCGCCGATACTTTGCGGCGGTTCGCGCCGCTCGTGTTCGACGACATGTATCACGACGACATCGTCATGATGATGCGCCGGGCGGGGACTCAGGGGACGAAGCTGCTCCTGGACCTGCTGATCGACGCGCCGACGCAGGCGGAGCGACGCGCCTACCTGCGGGCGCTGCGCCAGGTGGAGGAAGGGACGGATGTGGTCACCAGCCTGCTGAACCACCACGAGTGGTACGTGGTGCGTAACGCCGCGGATCTCGCCGGTGAGCTGCAGATCGGGGAGGCGGTGCCGGGCCTGGGCCGCGCGGCGACGCATGCCGACGCGCGGGTGCGGCGATCCGTAGGGATCGCTCTGGCGCGGATCGGTACCCCGGAGGCGGCG
>JAOTWJ010000038.1 GCA_029862925.1 Gemmatimonadota bacterium | reverse complement strand
GGTGCAGTCGGTGGGCGACGGCACCGTCATGCTCGAGTCGGGCGAGGCGATCGCCACCGAGACGCTGGTCTGGGCCGCCGGCGTGACGCCCAACTGCCTGAGCGGCGGGCTCGCCGCGCCGCGCCGCCCGAACGGCCGCCTCGAGGTAGACACGTGCCTGCGACTGCCCGGTCGGGAACGCGTATTCGCGATCGGCGACGTCGCCGGATGCGTCCAGGGTGGCGCCGAGCTGCCCCTGCTCGCCCAGCCGGCCATGCAGGCCGGCCGTGCCGTGGCGGAGAACGTGCTCCGCGATCTTCGCGGTCATGCGCCAGAACCGTTCCGCTACAAGGACCCCGGGATCATGGCGACGATCGGGCGCAACGCCGGGGTCGCGCTGATCCGCGGAATCGCGCTCAAGGGCTGGCTCGGCTGGGTCTCGTGGCTCGGCGTGCATCTCTTCTTCATCATCGGCTTTCGAAACCGGATCGCCGTGCTGGCGCGCTGGGCGTGGAACTACGTGTTCTACGATCGGCCGATTCGGTTCATCGTGCGGGAGGCGCGACGCGGGGTACCCCACGTGCGCGGCTGAGGGGGGTCTGTCCGACGTGCCGGGTGATCGGTCCGGCTAGACGGCGGTACGCGGCAGCTCGACGATGAACCGGGCGCCGCCGATCGGACTGTCCTCGACCCAGATCTTGCCGCCGATCTCGCTCACGATACGGAAGCACATCGCAAGCCCGAGACCGGTTGCCTTGTCGGGCGGCTTGGTGGTGAAGAACGGATCGAAGATGCGGGCACGGTGCTCGGGGGCCACCCCGGGGCCGGAATCGTCGATGGCGACCCGCACGACCGCGCCGAGCGCCTCGGCCGAGAGGGTGATGACCGCGGGATGGCGACCGCGCACCGCGTCCTCGGCGTTGGCGAGGATGTGGAGCAGGATCTGATCGACGTCGCCGCCGCGCGCGAAGACCGCCGGCGGCTCGGCCGGAGACTCGAGCCGGAGCTCGATGCCGCTTTCGCGCAGAAGGGGTCCGCGCACGGCCACGATGTCCTGCAACACCTGGGCGAGCATGATGTCCTGCATCTGGCCGTGCGACTGGGTGGCGAGGCGCAGCAAGCTCTTCGCGATGCGGGCGGCACGGTCCACCTCGCGAATGATGGCCGCGCTCGCGGCTGCCACCTCGGGCGACGCGCCCTGCATGGCCAGCAACTCGGCCTCCATCCTGGCGGCCGCGAGGGGGTTGTTGACCTCGTGGGCCACGCCGGCCGCGATCGTGCCCACGGTCGCCAGTTTCTCGCGCGCCACCAGCTCGCGCCGCGCGCGGATCTCTTCGGTGCGGTCGTGCAATGCGAGCAGGAACTCTGCCGCCATGCCGTCGAGCGGGGTGACGAACAGCTCGCACTTCCGCTCTTCGTCGCGGCGCATGGCGACCGCCCGCCCGCGCCACGGCACCCCGCTCGCCGCCAGCTCGAGCGCCTCGACCGGGGACGCGCGGTCGAGCGTCATCGCAAAGGCGTCGAGATGCTGTCCGCGGATGCGTTCGAGCTCCTCCAGTCCGAACAGGTCGGCCCAGGCGCGGTTGGCCTCGAGCACGTGCCCTTGCCGATCCACGAGGGCGAGCGGCAGGGGACTGCCGTTCACCATGGCGCTCGCCCGGTGCGCCGCCTGCTGCGCGGCGCGGATCGCCCACGCCAACTCCAGTGCTCCCCCGATGTGGGACGCCACCGCCTGCAGGTACGCCACGTCCTGGAGCGAAAACCGCTCCCGGCCGCGCGGCTGATCGGCCACGCGGTAGATGGCCAGCGCGCCGGCGGCCCCGCCGGTGGTGGGAAGTGGGACGAGCATGGCGGCCGCGAGGGACGCCCGGGCGTCGGGCGCGACCGGCAGGTCGGGCACCTCGCCCAGCACGTCCACGAGGAGCGGCGACTCGGCGGCCATCGCGCGGGCGAGAATGCTCGCTTCCAGGTCGGCAGGTTGGCGGCTGAGGGCCTCGGTCAGGCCGGCGGCGGCGACGACGCGCAGGGCGCCGTCCGCCCCGCGCTCGACCACGACCGCTCCGTGCGCTCCGGTGAGGGTCATGACGCTGTGGACCGTGTATTGCAGCAATTGGCGCGGATCCGTCGCGACGGTCCGCATCCAGCGAGCCAACTCGATGAGGAACGTGCCTAGGCGCCGCTCGTGTTCCAGCACCGCCCGGCGACCCACGAGGCCGGCGAGCTCCAGAGCCGTCGCCAACTGCAGTTGCAGACGGGCGCGGTCGGCGATGTGGGGAGCCACGTGTGCCCGGACGTAGCGATCGGTCCCGTCCCGCCATCGCTCGGTCTCGCCGTCCGCTCCGGTTGCATCACTCGGAGCCTTCGCGGTACCGGTGCCCCACCGGTCGGTGTACTCGAGCACAACCCGGTCGGCCCGTTCGCCCCGGCGCAGGATATCAGCCACCGTGGTCCAGAACTGGCGCGGATCATGGGCCGTGCCGGCGGCCACGACCATGGACAGGACGGGGTCGTTGTGAGGCACGCCACAAGATAGGGGGTGGACTTCGAGGGGAGTAGGAGCGGGATCACAGGGGAGACGCCCGGAGGCCGAGACGCCAAGACGCGCCGCGGTGCGGCCCGGCGTCCGGCGTCTCGGCATCCCCCGCCGCCATTTGACACCGCTCTGCCCACCCTCCAATTTCCCGATCCCCCCGAAGAGGAGGTGTCTCCATGCGGGAGTACACAACCGATCGGATCCGGAACGTCGCGGTCGTGGGCCACGGAGCGTCGGGCAAGACCTCCCTCGTTGACGCCCTCGCTTTCGTGGCCGGCAGCAGCAAGCGACATGGATCCGTGAAAGACGGAACCGCCCTCACCGATTACACCCCTGACGAGATTCAGCGCCAGTATTCCATCAGCCT
This sequence comes from Gemmatimonadota bacterium, assembly GCA_029862925.1. Classification (GTDB taxonomy): domain Bacteria; phylum Gemmatimonadota; class Gemmatimonadetes; order Gemmatimonadales; family GWC2-71-9; genus JAOTWJ01. The sequence continues at coordinate 20,424 of JAOTWJ010000038.1, read as the reverse complement.
GTCGCTCGCGTACGCCGAGTGGATGGAGGCCAAGATCAACCTGATCGACGCCCCCGGGTACCTGGACTTCCTGGGCGATGCCGTGGCCGGGATGCACGCGGCGGACGGTGCGCTGGTGGTCGTGGGCGCCACGGCAGGCGTGGAGGTCGGCACCGAGCTGGTCTGGGAGTACGCCGAGCAGCGGCGCATCCCGCGCATGTTTTTCGTCTCCATGATGGACAAGGAGCATGCCGACTTCGAGAAGGCCTACACGGACATCCGGGAGCACCTGACGCCCAAGGTGATCCCGATCGAGATCCCGGTCGGCGAAGGCCCGGACTTCCATGGGATCATCAACCTGTTTTCGCGGAAGTGCCACCTCTACAAGGCCGGCACGAAGGCCGGCGAGTACGACGAGGTGGACATCCCGGCCGAGTATCAGGAGCAATTTGCGCGTTACGAGCAGGAGCTCATCGAGCGCATCGCAGAGACTGACGACACCCTGCTCGAGCGCTATCTCGGCGGGGCGGAGATCTCGCGGGAGGAAGCGATCGCGACGATGAAGGTGGGCATGGCCCGGGGCGAGCTGTTCCCGCTGCTCTGTGGTGCCGCGGAGCTGACCTACGGTTCCCGCGCGCTGCTGTCCAAGCTGGTGGAGCTGATGCCCTCGCCGGCCGACCGGCCGCCCGTCGAAGCGGAGCGGTGGGGCACGCCCGAGCCCGTCAGCATCCCGCGCACGGACAAGAGCCCCATCGTCGCGCACGTCTTCAAGACGGTATCCGAGCCGCATGTGGGCGACGTGAGCTACTTCCGGATCCTCGCCGGCTCGATCGCGAATGGGGCGGAGGTGTACAACGCCCCGCGCGACGCGATGGAAAAGCTCAACCACCTGTCCATCGTACAGGGCAAGGACCGCCTGGAGGTTCCGCGGCTGCATGCCGGCGATCTCGGCTCCGTGGCCAAGCTCAAGGACACCCACACGAACGACACGCTGTCGACGCGGGCGGTGCCGGTCGTCATGCCGAAGATCGCGCTGCCCGAGCCGCTGATCACGCTGGCCGTGGAGGTGCACCAGCACGGCGAAGAGGACAAGCTGTCGACGGCTCTCCATCGCCTGCATGAGGAAGATCCCACGTTCCATCACGAGTACAGCGCCGAGCTGGGTCAGACGATCGTGCGCGGCCGCGGGGAGCGACACCTGGAAATCATCGTGGATCGGCTCAAGCGGAAGTTCGGCGTCACCGCCGACCTGGCCCGGCCGCGCGTCGCCTACCGGGAGACGTTCCGGGGCGCGGCTGAGGGGCAGGGGAAGCACAAGAAGCAGACCGGCGGCCGCGGGCAATACGGGGACTGCTGGATCCGCATCAAGCCGCTGCCTCGGGGCAAGGGCTACGAGTTCGTGGACAAGATCACGGGCGGCGCGATTCCCTCCAAGTACATCCCGGCGGTGGAAAAGGGGATCCAGGAGGCCGCGCAGCGGGGTCCGGTGGCCGGGTATCCGATGGTGGATTTCCAGGTCGAATGCTACGACGGCAGCTATCACGACGTGGACTCGAGCGAGATGGCCTTCAAGATGGCGGGCATTCTCGCCTTCCGGACGGTGGCGGAGAAGAGCCGCCCGGTCCTGCTCGAGCCCGTGCTCCAGGTCGACGTGCTCACGCCGGACGAGAACCTGGGCGAGGTCATGGGCGATCTGTCGTCCCGGCGGGGGCAGATTCTGGGCACCGAGCCCGACGGTCGGCTGCAGAAGATCCGGGCGCTGGTGCCGGATGCGGAGCTGTATAAGTACTCCACGCAGCTCCACTCGATCACGCACGGGCGGGGGACGTTCCGGGCCTCGTTCGCGAGCTACCAGGAAGTCCCACCCGACGTGGCGCAGAAAGTCGCGGCCGAGCGGGAGAAGGAAGAGGGGAACGGGCGGAAATAGACGGCACGACGGGAGGATGGAAGGTCGACGGGGTGGATCGCCAGATCCACCCCGTTCTGCTCGTCCGACCGCCTACCGACTTTTTCTTACCCCTCGCTTCTTCTTGGGCTTGCCGCTCTTGCCGCGCAGGGGCACGACGGACCCGTCGGTACCGGTCGCCGCGGCCACCAGGGCATCGTCCTCGCGCGGCTGTTTCCAGACGTACTGCTCGCCGCGGAAGTTGCGCAGCACGATCTCCTCGTCGGTGAGCCGCACGACGTACTCCGGGGTGAGTGGAATCTTGCCGCCGCCACCGGGGGCGTCGATCACGAAGTGCGGCACGGCCAACCCGCTGGTCCAGCCCCGCAGCCCTTCGACGACCTCGAGCCCCTTTTCGATGGTGGTCTTGAAGTGCTCCACCCCGGCCACGTTATCGCACATATAGATGTAGTAAGGCCGCACCCGGGCGGCGAGCAGCTTCTGCATCAGCAGCTTCATCACGTCCACGTCGTCGTTCACGCCGCGCAGCAGCACGGTCTGACAACCGAGCGGGATGCCGGCGTCGGCCAGCATGCTGAGACCCCGCACCGCAGCGGGCGTCAGCTCGTCGGGATGGTTGAAGTGCGTGTTGATGTAGAGCGGGTGGTGCTTCCGCAGCATCTCGCACAGCTCGGGGGTGATACGCTCGGGCAGGTGACACGGCACACGGCTGCCGATGCGCAGGACCTCGAGATGCTCGATCCGGCGGAGCCGCGCCAGGATGTCGTTCAGTCTCCGGTCGGAGAGTAGCATCGGGTCGCCGCCCGAGAGAATGACGTCGCGAATCTCCACGTGCTCTTCGAGATAACGGAACGCGCTTTCGTACTGCGACATCGGAATCTTCTCGGGGTCGCCGACCTTGCGCCGACGGGTGCAGAAGCGGCAGTACGAGGCGCAGACCGGGCTCGCGAGAAACAGGGCCCGGTCGGGATACCGGTGCGTGATGTTCGGCACCGGGCTGTCGGCGTCCTCGCCCAGACTGTCCATGACGCCGTCCACGACGTCCAGCTCCTGCAGGTCGGGCACGTACTGGCGCCAGATCGGGTCGCCCGGTTCCTTGATCAGGTCGACCATCGCGGGCGAGATGCGGAACTCGAAGTTGTCCGCCGCGTGCTGCAGACGGCCGAGGTCCGGGAAGTGCTCGGGCCCGAACTTGTCGACCAACTGCTGCAACGTGGACAGACTCCGTTCCTTGAGAATCCGTTGCCACTCAGCCATGCGCCATCACTCGCTCGCGGAAGGCCTCAGGTACTTGGTGAACACGATCAGGGCGTCTCCCGGCGCGTAGTACTCCGGGATCGCAGCGCCGGCCTCGTAGCCCAAGCGCTGGTAAAACGCCCTGGTCGCGGCGTAGTCGTGCCGCGAGGACGTTTCCACCACGATGAGTCGGCCGCCTTCCGCTACGATCGCCTCTTCGCAGTGAGCCATGAGCCTCCGCCCAATGCCCATCCCCTGGGCCGCCGGGTCGACGGCGATCCAGTACAGGTCCCACGTCGCGAGCGTGCAGGGCACCGGCCCGAACACCGCGAACCCGGCCATGCGAGTGCTCACGTAGGCTCCGACCGCCCAGTAATCCGTGCCCGGAGCCCGGACCGCGGTGTCGAACACCTCGAGCGCGATCGGCGTCTCGTCCGGCCGGAACACACCGGTGGCCTCGACGATTTCCCGGACCCGGTCGCGATCGGACGCCCGTGGCAGCCGCAGTATCACGGCCGCGGCGGCACTGGTTGCGCCGGCGGGGTTGTTGGAGGCGGACATCGCTAGGCCAGGTTCTGCTGCCGCTCGGGTGTGGGGCGCTCGGCGCGCGTGCGGGCCCCTTCGGCAAGCATCGCCACGGAGCTCGACCGCTGGGCGTCGGCCAGCGCCGCGTTCACGATCCGCAGAATCAGATCCTCGTAGGACCAGCCGGCCGCTCCCGCCATGCGGGCGAGCCCGGCGTCTTCGGAGATGTCGGGATTGGGGTTGACCTCGAGAATCCACGGCTGGCCCGTCTCGTCGATCCGCAGGTCCACGCGCCCGTAGCCGCTGCCTCCGACGGCCCGCCAGGCGTCCCGGGCCAGTGCGACCAACCGGTCGGCCGCCGGCTTGGTGATCGCGGCGGGACAGATCGGCTGACTGCCGACATCCTCGTCGCTACCCGGATCCCACTTGGCGCTGAACGACAAGATCCGCCACGCCCCCTCGGGCATCCGGCTGAAGTCGATCTCGGAGACAGGGAGGGCCTGCTCGCCGACGAGCCCCACGGCCAGTTCGCGGCCGGTGACGTAGCGCTGCACGATGACTTCGTCGTGCTGCTCGCTCATCCGAGCGATCCGGTCGACCAGGGCACGGCGGGAGGTCACGACCGACGCCTGCTCGATCCCGACGCTGGCGTCTTCCGCCGCCGGTTTGACGATCGCCGGCAGGGGGAAATCTCCGGGCACCCGATGCCCGTTGGGGATGACCCACTGGGGCACCGGCAGACCGTGCGCTGCGAGCAGCGCGTTCGCCACGTGCTTCCGGTGGCAGATGGTCATCACCTCCGGCCGCGCGCCGGTGAACGGGACGCCGGCCAGCTCGAGCGTGCCGGCAACGAGGCTCTCGAAGCGGCTCACCGCGTCGATGCCTTCGCACAGGTTCACGACCAGATCGGCACGGCGGCACGGCGCGAGCCAGCGCAACCCCGGCCGGACGGGCACCCGCTGCACGCTGTGGCCGGCGTCCCGCAGGATGGTCGCCACCCGAGTGACCGATTCGAGGACCTGTCGGATGTCTTCGTCGGACCAGCCCTGGGCGGCGCCGTCGTACGTGATGACGGTCTTCATGCGACCGCTCCCAACGCCGAGTGCGGGAGGTCGCGACCGGTCAACCGGCGCCAGGCGACTTGGACCACCGACTGGATCAGCTCGTCGTAGCTCATGCCGGCCGCCCGCGCGGCGCACGGGAAGCAACTGTTGTCCGCCGGATTCGGGATGATGCCGGGCAGCGGATTGATCTCGACCACGTTCGGCACGCCGGCGGCGTCGAGCCGGATGTCCACCCGCGACCAGTCGCGACACCCGAGCGCTCGGTACGCCGCGAGGGCGGTCTCGGCCACCTGGCGCGCCAGGGCGTCCGGGATCCGGGCCGGGCACTCCAGCACGTCGAGCGGCGCGGTGGGGTCGTCCCACACCCACTTCGCCTCGTAGCCCATGATGGGGAGCGCGCCGGCGGGGAGCGTGTCGAACCGGAACCGGATGATCGGCAGCGCCCGCGCCTCCGTCCCGTTCCCGAGCACCGCCACCGTGAACTCGTCGCCCGGCAGGTAGGTCTCGGCCAGGACCGGCTGCGCGTAGGTCTCGAGCAGCTCGCGGGCGCGGGCGGCGGCGGTGGCCGCGTCGGGCGCGTAGTTGGCCTCCGCGATCCCCTTCGACGAACCCTCCCAGACCGGCTTGAGGAAGATGGGGTAGGTGAGTCGGCCGTTCAGCCGGGCGAGGTCGGCCGGGGACTCGAGCAGCGCGAACGGCGCCGTCGGAACGGCGCGCGCGCGAAGGACTTCCTTGGTGCGGCCCTTGTGCAGGGCGAGCGTGAGGGTCAGCGGGTCGGACGCGGTGTACGGGACGCCGAGGAACTCGCAAATGGCGGGCACGTGCGCCTCGCGGCTCGGCCCTGCCAGTCCCTCGGCCATGTTGAACACGAGATCCACCCGCGCAGCCGCCAGCCGCTCGGCGAAGTCGTCGATCGCTTCCAGCCGCACCACCTCGCCGAACGCGCCGAGCGCGCGCTCGACGGCCGCGATGGTCTCGGGTTCATCCCACTCGACGAATGCGTCGGCGGTGGTGGGGAGTGGATGGGGGACGCCAAGGACCCGGTCGCCGGTACCGGTAGCAGGACGTTCGTTGTAGGCGAGCCCGATGCGCATCGCGCTCCAATGACGGAGGTTGCGTTGCGCTACACGATAAAGGAAGGCGGGAAGTTATGCAATAGTTTTTCTGCGGTTTTCTTGACTCGCGGACGCGCGAGGGATGCGCGAGTAGCGCCGGAACGTGAACGGGAAGGCGTGGTGCGCGTCCGCCGGGTGGTGCGTCTCACCCTCGAGCCGCCACGCGTTCCAATCAAGGGGTGGAACCCGGACGTCACCCGCCACGTGGGCGTGCACGACGGTGACATAGAGCCGGTCGGCGCGCGGAAGGGCGGCGCGATAGACCGCGGCGCCCCCCGCCACGAACACCTCCGGCGCGCCGGCGGCGAGGTCGAACGCCGCCTCGAGCGACGGTGCCGTCTCGATGCCCGGCGGGCACACGTCGCCCCGCCGCGTCAGGACGATGGAGCGACGGCCGGGCAGCGCACGCCCCACCGACTCGAAGGTCTGGCGACCCATCACCAGGACGTGGCCCATCGTGAGCCGCTTGAACTCGCGCAGGTCGTCGGGCAGGTGCCAGGGGAGGCGGCCGTCCCGCCCGATCACCCCCTCCTCCGACATCGCCACGATCACGGAGACGATCACACCGCCACCGGCGCCGGGATGTGCGGATGGGGGTCGTACCCCTCCAGGCGGAAGTCCTCGTACCGGAACGCGAAGAGCGACCGGATCTCGGGGTTGAGGTGCATGGTGGGCAGCGGCCGAGGATCCCGGGTGAGCTGGAGCCGCACCTGGTCGAGGTGGTTCGTGTAGATGTGCGCGTCACCAAACGTGTGGACGAACTCGCCGGGCGCGAGCCGCACCGCTCGGGCGACCATCAGGGTGAGGAGGGCGTACGAGGCGATGTTGAACGGCACGCCCAGGAAGAGGTCGGCGCTCCGCTGGTACAACTGGCACGAGAGGCGGCCCTCCACCGCATAGAACTGGAACAGCGTATGGCAGGGCGCGAGCGCCATCCGCGGCACATCCGCCACGTTCCATGCCGACACGATCAGCCGCCGGGAGTCGGGGTCGCGACGCAACTCCTCCACGAGCTGGGTGATCTGGTCGATGTGCCGCCCGTCAGGCGCGGGCCACGACCGCCACTGATAACCGTAGATGGGTCCGAGCTCCCCGTCCGGGTCGGCCCACTGGTCCCAGATCTTGACGCCGGCGGCCTGCAGCGACCGCACGTTGGTCTCCCCCCGCAGGAACCACAGGAGCTCATGGATGATCGACTTCAGGTGCAGCTTCTTGGTCGTCACGAGGGGAAACCCGGCGCTCAGGTCGTGCCGGGTCTGGTAGCCGAACACGGCGAGCGTGCCGGTGCCCGTCCGGTCCGCCTTGGGCTTCCCGTGTTCGAGCACGTGGCGCAGGAGGTCCAAGTACTGTTTCACGGTTCCTCCGTGCCCAAGGTAAGGGGGGAGAGGCCCCACGCCCCGGCGCGTTCCCGCGCCCGGAGTCCGGCCGCGACCTGGTCCGGGATCGGCTCGGCCCCGGATCCGACCTTGAGGTGGGCCAACGCCGGCGCACCGTCCGACACGATCACGCCTGGGTTGAAGATACCGGCCGGATCGAACGCGCGTTTCACGTCGGCAAACAGCGCGGTCACCGCCGGCCCGTAGATCCGCTCGAGCAGTCCGGCGCGGAGCCGGCCGTCCCCGTGCTCGCCGCTCGGGGTCCCGCCCAGTTCCACGAGCAGTCGGGTCGTGGCGTCGAGCAACGCCGCGAGGCGGCGCTCGAAGCCGGGGGCGGTCGTGTCCACGAGCGCGTTGACGTGCAGGTGTCCGTCTCCCGCGTGCCCAAACGCGATCACGGGAACTCCGGCCGCCGCCGCGGCCGCGCGGACCCCCGCGACGTAGCTGCCGAGCGCCGCCACCGGCACGCACCCGTCTTCAATCACCTGGAGCGAGCGCCGCTCGGGCGGCAGCGCCGCGAGCGCGGGGCTCGCCCCGTGCCGGATCCGCCAGAGCCGGTCGCGTTCCGCTCCGGTGACGCCGGTGTCGGTACGCAGCGCCGTGCCGGCCAGCGCGCGCTCGGCTGCGGCGAGCATGTCCCGGACCGCCGCCTCACTCGTACCCTCGACGTCCACCAGGAGAACGGCCGCGGCCTGGTCGAGGGCGACGGGCGAGGCGTCCGGGCCCGCGAGGTCGAGGAACGTGCGGTCGAGCAGCTCGATGGCGACCGGGTCGTGGGCGCGTAGGGCTTCCACGGCCGCGCCGATGTCCGCCAGATCCGCGAGGGCGACCAGCAGGGTGCCGGTGCGGTCGGGAACGAGGTCGAGCAGCAGCTCCACACGGGTGACGATGCCGAGGGTGCCTTCCGCGCCGATGACGAGATCGACGAGCTCGTCGGAGGCGAGATAGGCGTCGAGTGCGTAGCCGGCCGAGTTCTTCCGCGTTGCGGGGAACCGGGCGGCGATCGCCGGTTGAGCGGCGGTGATACGCTCCCGCACGGGGCCGATCCGCTCCTCGACGGCGAGCCGCTCCACCAGGACGCGGGGCGACGACGTGGCGCGCGGCCGGTGCGGGCGCAGCGCGTGTCGCCGACCCAGCCAGCCGGCCTCGCCGTCGGCGGTGACGAACTCGACCCCGCGGACCCAGCGGCGGATGCTGCCGAACCGCAGGGTCCGGGCGCCGGCGGCGTTGGTCGCCACCATCCCGCCGATCGTGCAAAACGGCGCACTCGACGGATCGGGCGGCAGGCGGAGCTTGAAGTGCTCGGCGACGGCGTTCAGACCCGCGCACGTCACGCCGGCACCGACGTTGGCCGTCCGCGCCAACGCCACCCTGGTGGGGCGGGTGAACGTCGCGAGGTCCACGACGATCCCGGCACCCACGTTGTGCCCCGGGATGCCGCTGCCGGCACCGCGCGGCGTGAGCGGCACGCCGTGGTCGGTCGCGTACCGGGCGAGCAGGGCCACGTCGGCCCGGTCTGCAGGCACGGCGACCGCGGTGGGGACGATGCGATAGGGTCCGGCCCCCTCGCTGTAGGCGCTGCGGGTCTGGAGATCCGTGAAGAACCGGCCGCGCAACCCGGCCGGCCGCGCGAGCGCCATCGGGTCAGGGCCCGGCGCCGGCGAGTCGCAGGAAGTAGCTGCGGACCAGCGGATTGAACGGCGCGATCACGTGCGTGGTCGCGACGGTACGGTAGACATCTCCGCGGGTGATCTTCACCTTGTGGCGCGGATCGAGCAGCCGGGGATCGCGCTCGGCCAGACGGAGCGTCCGGATCGCGAAGTAGAGCGACGTGAGGCAGAAGATCCGGATTCGGTAGGCGGCCGACGGGAGCGTCGTACAGTAGCTCAGGGCGTCGCGCAGGTGGCCCCGGGCCTTGGCGATCAACGCCTGCATCACGCGCCGCGCGTCGAGGTGCCGCTCGGGGAGCTGCAGCTCGTCGGGGTGGAGGCCCGCCGCCGCGCACAGATCACGCGGGACGAAGCTCCAGCCGCGGCGCCGGTCGTCGGCGACGTCCTTGATGATGTTGGTGAGTTGGAGGCCGAGACCAAAGCTCGTGGCGAGACCGTCGAGCCGCGCGTAGCAGGTGGGGCCGATCCGGGGATAGTGGATCCGGAACAGGCCGGTCAGGAGGTGTCCGACGGTTCCGGCCACGTAATAGCAGTAGCGGTCGAGCTCGGCGACGCTGGCGAGGGCTGCCAGCGGGCCGTCCCGGCCCGCGCGCCGCGCCGCGAACTCGGCCATCCCGTCGCTCATCTCCTGGACCCACGGGCGGATCGCCGCCCGCTCGCCCGGCGCCAGGGCCCGGAAGCAGCGGAGCACCCGGCCGGCCTCGCGCACGAGCCGCTCCTCGTCGGTGCGCGGTCCCGGGAACGCGGTCCCGAGCGGCGCCGCGTCGGGTCCCCCGTCATCGAGCGCGGCGCGCCACCGCGCCAGCAGCGCCGCCTTGGCGTCCGCGTGAAGATCGGCCGTGTCCTCGATCGTGTCGGCGATGCGGCACAGCAGATACGAGACACGGACCGCCTGCTCCAACCCGTCCGGGAGGAGGCGGATGCCCAGCGCGAACGTGCGCGACACCCTCGGCAGGATGGCCCGGCAGAACGCGCGGTCTGCCGGATCGCCTCCGGTCATTGCCCCTCGACGCTCCGCTTGGTTCGATCGCGCAATTCCCGGGCGATGGCCATGCCGGGGTGATCGCGGGGAATGGCGCGCTCGTTCCGCTCGGACGTGCTGATGCCCGTGCGGAACGGGGTATACACGACGAAGATGGCGACCCGGGAACCGATGCTCGCGGTATCGGGCGCGATCACGAGGCGGAAGCGGACCTGCCGCTCGGCGACGGGATAGTCCCCGGCCCCGAGCGGGTCGTAACTCGCCAGGTCCACGTAGTTGGTCTCGATCAGGCCGGCGTCCAGATCGCTCTGCCGCAAGGGCAGTCCCTTGTCGGTCACCGCTTGGAGCGCCGCGGCAAACGTCACGGCCGGCCGGCCGCGAATCACTTCTTCGAGCACCGGCGCGACCGGGCGCGCGCCGGTGCGCACGCAGGCGGCCACGGTCACCGCCGCGAGCACGGCTGCCCTCACCGGCCGAAGCGTTGCTTGACCCCGGAGAGCACGCGTCGCAGGAGCCGGTCACCGGCGTGTCCGTCGGGGACCATCATCTCCTGGTCACGCGGCAGGCGGGAGGCATCCGCACCGGACTTGTAGACCGCTTCCGCCGTGAGGTTGGTCCGGCCGCCCTCGAGCGGGTCGGCCCAGAACCGCAGCAGGACGACCCGATCGGGATTGGCCCGATCGGTCACGCCCGACTCCTGCGTGACGACGTTGAACCACTGGGTCTCGAGATAGCCCTCGGCTGGGCTCGACCACTGGGGTCGCATGTTCTCGGAATTGACCCGTGCCACGATCTCCTGGATCACGGCGGCCGGCTCGGCATTCACCGTGTCCACCAACGCCTGGGGGAACGGTCGGAAACTGGGTCGGACGCCACCGGACGCGCAGGCGGCGGTGAGGACGGCGCTACCGGCGAGAGCCGCAACTGTCAAACGACGCATAAAGCTGTTCCTCCGTCAGTGCTCGTGGGGGGGAGTCCCCTGGGAATGGTCGTGGTCCCCGGAAGCCTGACCCGCGGCGGCCGCGGAGTCAACGGGGGCGGCCGAGTCGTGGTCGTGTTCCTCACCCGGCGCGTGCTCGTGACCGACCGCGCGGTCGGCGAGCGCCGCCTCCAGCGTCGCCGTCGGCACTCCCGCGCCGTAGCGGAAGACGAGCGACCCGCCCAGGTGGCCGACATAGAACAACAGGAGCGTACCCAGGACGGCGATGCTCAGAAACGTGGGCGTCTCCCACTTGGCCATCCGGTTTCGGCGCCAGCCGGTCCAGATCGCCAGCCCCACGAAGATCACGGTCATCGTGATGGCGAGCGTCTGGTGGCGCTCCATGATCATGTGGGCCGCACTGCCATGCTCGATCGTGGCTTCGGCCCGGAGCCCGGTGGCCACGGCCGCAAGGGCACCGACCGCCCCCGCGAACAGCATCCAGAAGCCGGCCATGCGGAGCGTCTCCTGCTTGAGCGCGAGGCCCAGGAGCTGAAACAGGACGGCGGCGACCAGCAATGCGGCCGGCAAATCGTTGAAGGCGGCGTGTGCCTCAGCGGCGGTGTCCCACATGGCTCACAACCCCAGATCGCAGACGGCGGGTGGGGTGGTCGCGTAGTCGTAGAAGCCCCTGCCGGACTTCCGGCCGTACATGCCGGCGAGCACCATGCGCTTGAGCAGGGGGGGCGGCGCGTACCTGGCGTCCCGGTACTCGCCGAACATGATCTCGGCGATCTTATGGGTCGTATCGAGCCCCACGAAGTCCAGCAGGGTAAATGGACCCATCGGGTAGCCGCAGCCAAGGACCATGCCTTTGTCGATATCCGGGACCGAGCCGACCCCGTGCTCGAGCGCGCGAATCGCGTCGAGCAGATAGGGGACGAGCAGCAAGTTCACAATGAAGCCGGAATTGTCCTTGGCGGCGATCGGTTCCTTGCCGAGGGAGGCGGCAAAGGCCATCGCGCGGTCGAATGTGGCGGGCGAGGTCGTCACGGTGCGCACGACCTCCACCAGCTTCATCAGGGGGACCGGATTGAAGAAGTGCAGGCCGACGAACCGATCGGCGCGTTTGGTGGCGGCCGCCATCGCGGCGATCGTGAGGCTCGATGTGTTCGACGCGAAGATCGTGTGCGCGCCGCAGAGCCCGTCGAGCTCGGTCCACAGCTCGTTCTTCACGTCGAGGTCCTCGGTGACGGCCTCGATCACGACGTCGCAGGGCTTGAGCTCGCCCACGCTGGTGGTGAACGTCAGCCGGCCGAGGAGGGCATCGCGCTCGTCGGCCGGGAGCTTGCCTTTCTCGACGAACTTGGCGAGCGAGCCTTCGATCTTCTTGCGGCCTCGGGCGTTCAGCTCGTCCGAGACGTCCCGGACGACGGTGCGGTAGCCGGCGGCGGCGGCGACCTGGGCGATGCCGCTGCCCATCAGGCCGCACCCGAGCACGCCTACGGTCTTGATATCGGCCATGGGGTCAATCGTGGTGACGGTGAGTGGATTGGGTCGTGAAACGTGAAACGTGAAACGTGAAACGATCCCTCACGTCCTGCCGTTCTCACGTCGTCCGTTCCCCGACCATGCGCCGCTGAAATCTGTCCTCGCGGCACCATGCTGTCACGTGCCGAGTTGCCGACGGATTTCCTGGGCGATCCGGTTGAGAGGATTCGCCCCGGCGGTTGGGGACTGGTCGGGGACGCGAATCTCGCCGTGTTCGAGCCGATCGAGCACCTGCTCCAGTGCCACGCGGTAGCGTTCCACCTGCCGGGACCGGGTCACGATGAGGGCGCCGAGGAGAGCGAGCGGCACCGGGAGGACCGCCACCGGCAAGGCGAATCCGAGGACGACCGCGACCGCCGCCCCCGCGGCACCCCCGGTCACCAGGACGCCGGCGGCGCCGAGATGCGCATTGCGGGAGTTGCCCAGATCGGCGGCGAGGCGCACGTGCGAGCGGTCGGGACCAAGGGCGGTGACGCGGCCCACGACCTCCCGTGCCCGCGCCAGCACATACTCCCGCCCCCCCAGCCGGAAGGAACGTTTGAGCGACGCGACCGTGCCACGCTGTGGTTCCCAGCTCGTCTGGTCGGGGAACCGGCGCTTCACCGTGAGCAACTCGCCCGCTGTCATCCAGTGGCCCAGGGCTGCCGTGACCTTCGACTCCGAGCCCCGCACCGTGCGCTCGGCGGCGGTGTGGCGGGGGCCCGCGAGCCACGCCGCCAGCCCCCGGTCCGCCGGCACGACCGCGCGCGATTGCTCTTCAACGAGGGCTTGCCGCACGTAGGGCGCCGGGATGCCGACTTCGGACGCGAGCCGAAGGACCTCCTCCTCGGTGAGACCCTCACTCAGGTCCCGTTCGCCCGACTGCAGCTCCGCGGCACGAAGGATGACGCGTTCGAGCGTGGACCGGTCCAGACGCTGGCCGGGCGGGACGGTGTCCGCCATGATCCGCTACGCGCGTTCCCGCTCTCGCGCGGGCTGTGGCACCGGCGCGCCGGTCCGCTCCGGCAGACTCTTCGGGTCCGCCGCGCTTTCCGCAGCCGGGGCGCTGGTCGCCCGCTTCGCCAGCTCCATGAAGGGGGTGAGCAGGTCGATCGGGATCGGGAAGATGGTGGTGGAGTTGTTCTCCGTCGCGATCTCGACCAGGGTCTGCAGATACCGCAGCTGGAGGGCCTGCGGATTTTGGGAGAGCACGTTGGCGGCCTGCGACAGCTTGCCGGCTGCCTGAAGCTCGCCTTCGGCGGCGATCACCTTGGCGCGTCGCTCGCGCTCGGCCTCGGCCTGCCGGGCCATCGCGCGCTTCATCTCGACCGGCAGATCCACGTCCTTCACCTCGACGGCCGACACCTCGATCCCCCATGAGTCGGTCCGCTTGTCCACGATCGTCTTGAGAATGGTGTTGATCTTCTCGCGATCGGCCAGCAATTCGTCCAGCTCGACCTCGCCGAGCACGCTGCGCAGGGTGGTTTGCGCCAGCTGGCTCGTGGCGTAGAGGTAGTCCTCGATCTCGATCACGGCCAGTTCCGGGTCCTTCACCCGGGTGTAGAGCACGGCGTTGACCTTGATCGAGACGTTATCGCGCGTGATCACGTCTTGGGGAGGAACATCCATGGCCACGATGCGGAGCGACGTTCGCCGCATGTGCGCGAAGCCGGCCGGGATGAAGATGAGCCCGGGCCCCTTCGTGCCCCAGTACTTCCCGAGCAGGAAGGTCACGCCGCGCTCGTACTGCTTGAGAATGCGGAGACTCGCGAGCGTATAGACGACCGCGCCGGCAAGCACCCCGAACAGGATTTCCATAACCGTCTCCCGGCTAGAAGGCCTCGACGACCACCGCGGCGCCCTGACCGCCGCCGATGCAGGCCGACCCGAGGCCGTACTTCTTGCCCATGCGCCGCAGCGCGTGGAGCAGGTGAATCGTGATCCTGGCGCCGCTCGCCGCCAGCGGATGGCCGATGGCGATCGCGCCGCCGTGCACGTTGGTCCGCGCGCGGTCGAGGCCGAGCTCCTTCTCCACCGCCACGTATTGCGGGCTGAAGGCCTCGTTCACCTCGACGAGATCCATGTCCCCGAGTTTCATCCCGGCCTTCGCGAGCGCCTTCCGCGCGGCCGGCGCGGGGCCGATGCCCATGTACTTTGGTTCCACGCCGGCCACGCCCCAGGCCACGAGCCGGCCGAGCGGCTTCAGGTTGCGCTTGGCCGCGTACGTCTCACTCGCCACCACCGTGGCCGCGGCCCCGTCGCAGATCCCGGACGCGTTTCCCGCGGTCACAAACCCGTCCTTCTTGAAGTAGGACGGGAGCTTGGCGAGGCCCTCGAGCGTCGTCTCAGGCCGCATGTGCTCGTCCACGCCCCAGTCCTCCATCTGCCGCGTCTTGCGGTTCTTGACCGAGACGGGAACGACTTCGTCGGCAAACACCCCCTCGTCCCAGGCTCGCTTGGCGCGCTGCTGACTCATGAGCGCGTACGCATCCACTTCCTGGCGCGTGAGCTTGTACTTCTCGGCGAGATTCTCCGCCGTCTCGGCCATGGAGAAACCGCACTGCGGGTCCGAGAGCGCTTCCCACAGAGTGTCTTCGAAGGGGACGGGCGGACCCAGGCGAACCCCCCACCGCGCCCCCCGCACCACGTGCGGCGCCTGGCTCATCGACTCGGCCCCCCCGCAGAGCACGGCGCTCGACTCGTCGAGCAGAATCTGTTGGGCCCCCTGAATGATCGCCTCGAAGCCGGACCCGCAGAGGCGGTTGACCGTCACCGCGGGCACCTCCACGGGCAGCCCGGAATGGAGCCCGACGTGGCGTGCGAGGTAGATCGCGTCGGCCGACGTCTGTTGGGCGTTGCCGAACACCACGTGGTCGATCTGGCCGGGATCGAGCCCGGAGCGCTGCAGCGCGTGGGTCGCCGCGATCGCGCCGAGCTGGGTGGCCGAGAAGTCCTTGAGGGTGCCGCCGAACTTGCCGAACCCGGTGCGGACACCGGAGAGGAACACGATGTCTTTCTTGTTGCCTTGGGTCTTCATGACGCCTCTGGAAGTCGAGGGGTGTACTGAGAGGGAAGATACACTGGCAGCGGGGAGCGGGGAGCGGACTGCTCCCCGCTCTCGGCGCGCTATCGACGCTCAGCCGACTTGACCCGCGATGGCGTCCGCCACGGCGGCCGTGGTGGCATTCCCGCCGAGGTCCGGCGTCCGGACGTTCGTTGCGAGCACGTCGACCACGGCGCGCTCGAGCGCCGCGGCTCCACGCGGGCAGCTCAGCTCGGCGAGCAGCAGCGAGCCCGTGAGGACAGCGGCCATCGGATTGGCGATGCCCTGGCCCGCGATCGTGGGCGCCGACCCGTGGACGGGCTCGAACAGGCCCGCGCGCCCGGGGTGCAGATTGGCGCTCGCCGCCACCCCCAGCCCGCCCACCAGCCCCGCCCCGAGGTCGGAGAGGATGTCGCCGTAGAGGTTGTTCGTGACCACCACCTGGAACCGCTCGGGCGCGCGCACGAACTCCATGGCGATCGCGTCCACGTAGCGGTGCTCCCGTTCGATCCCGGGGTGCGCCGCGCCGATCTCCGCGAACAGCCGCCGCCAGAGCTGGTGGGCGGGAATCGCGTTGGACTTGTCGGCCATGGTGACGCGCGTCTTGCCGTGCGCCTCCGCCCACGCGAAGGCCGCGCGCAGAATGCGGGCGACCTTGGGCGCCGTGTGCACTTCGTGGGCGATCCGTTCCTCCTCGTCCGTGCCGACCCGGGCCGACGTCCCGCGCGCCAGGTAGCTGCCCTCGGTGTTCTCGCGGAAGATGACGAAGTCGATGGTCGATCCCCCGATCCGTCGGAGCGGAGTCAGGGTGGGGTGGAGCAACCGGACCGGTCGAAAATTGACGTACAGGTCCAGGCGGAACCGCAGTCCGAGGAGAATGTCGCGGGCGTGCTCGTTGCCGGGCACGCGCGGATCGCCGAGGGCGCCGACGAGGATGGCGTCCACGTCGTCCCGCAGGTGCTCGAACGCGGCCGGCGGCAGGGTCTCCCCCGTCGCGAGGTAGTGGTCCGCGCCGAGGGGGAGGTGGTCCCAAGCGATCGTGCCGCCGTCGAGGGCCGCGGCCCGCTCGATGGCTGGGACGGCGGCCCGGACGACTTCCGGACCGACCCCGTCGCCGGCGATGGTGGCGATGCGGAGCGTGCGGGCGGTCACCGCCGTACCGTTGCCCCGCACCGCGGGCAGAAGCGCCACTCGGAGTCGAGGTCGTCACCGCAGCGGACGCAGGTAAGCGTGCCGACCGGGCGCCCGCAGAAGGGGCAGAAGACGACGGTGCGGTCGGCCGGCAGTCCCCGCCCGCACTGGACGCAGGCGCCCGTCACCGGCGGGGGCGTCGCGGCGGCGGTCGGTATCGGCGCTGCGGCCGCCGCGGTCTCGAGTCGGAAGGCCGGGCCCGCCAGATCGGGCTTGGCGGGCTCGGGCACCGCGACCGGCTCCGGGTCCGGCTCTGGCGCATAGGACGCGGCGGCGCCGAGCACCGCGCGGACGCGGGCCGGGTCGAGCCGCACGCGCGCGCCCGCGAACTCCCGGAAGGAGGCGGAGTCGGGGTGAGCGCTTGCCGCCTCCGCAGCGAGCGACGCCTGCGCCTCAGCGGGTTCCAGGGTGGCATAGCCGCCGACGCCTGCGAGCAGGCCGAGGACCGCCGCCTCGTAGTCCAGATTGCTGTCGAAGCCGAGCTGCGTCCGGTACACGCGGTAGGGCACGAGCTGCTGGTAGAGCTCGGCTACCTGGACGGTCCCGGTGAGCCGAGCGGGGTCGCGCTCGGCCAACACCTGGACGAGGCCACGGAACAACCGCTCGACGTCCTGCCGGTCGATCAGCGCCACGCGTCCGCCCAGCGATCGTAGAGCACCGGAGTGACGGCGGCGGACGCCAGCAACTCGACCCCGCTGGGGTCGCGGTAGGCGTGCCGGAAGTACACGTGCGTGACCCCCGAGTTGATGATGAGCTTGGCGCACATCAAGCACGGGCTGCTGGAGGCGAACACGACCTTGTCCTTGATCGCGCCGGGCGCTTTGATCAGCGCGTTCACCTCGGAGTGGATGCAGCCGCATTGTCCAGGCACCGTCGAGTCGCACCGGTTGGGCAGCCCGCGCGCGTTGCCGTTGTAACCGATCGCCAGGACGTTCTCGAGTCGCGCGTCGGTGACGACGGTGCCCACCTGCAACCGGGAGCACGTGGACCGTTTCCCCAACTCCTCGGCGACGCGCATGTACACCTCGAAGAGCGGCACCCGTTCCGGGGCGCCGGGGTCCTCGAACACGACGTTCAGAGGGTGGGTGTTCGCGCTCACCCCGTCCTTGAAGAAGATCCGGGTCGTCATGTCGCTTCCTCGATCTCCCTCACGAGGGAGTGGAACGCCTCATCGGGATCGTAGTCGGCAAACTGCCCCCGCGCGCGGCGGGCGTCCAGCCACGCGAGGAACGCGGACGGGACCGCCGCCTGCGAGGTGATCTGGCGCTCGGCCGAGCGGACCGCCAGGTGATCCGCGTACTCGTTCTTCGCGTGGCCGGCATGGCCGCGGACCCAGCGCCACGTCACCGCGTGTCCGGCAGCCACCTGCTCGAGGGCCTGCCAGAGCTCGAGGTTCTCGATGGCGCCACCCTTGCGCTTCCAGCCGCGTGCCTGCCAGGCCGCCACCCACTCGCGCATGCCCTTGACGAGGTATTCCGAGTCGGAGACATAGGCCACGTGCAACCGCCGCCCTTTGCGGGAGAGCAGGGCGAGCGTCGCGATCGCGCCCGAGAGCGCCATGCGGTTGTTGGTGGTGTCGGGGGCGTGGAGGTAGAGGTCGCGGCGCTCGATGCGGTCCTTGACGACAATCTCGATCAGCATGCCGGCACCGCCGGGTGTCTGCCCGTCGCGGCCGTTGCCGAGGCAGCTCTCATCGGCGTGGACGACGGCGAACCGGGTCACGCGACCTCGAGGACCGCGTCGTCGCCGACGGGGGCGGGGGTGACGGTCCCGATGACCGCCGCGAGCGTGTGCCGTGCGCCGAGCTCCCGGACCAGCGGATCGAGTTTGTCGGCCGCGACGGCGATCAGCAGGCCGCCCGACGTCTGCGCGTCGCACAGCAGCGTGCGCGTCACGTCGTCCACGGCGGATGCCCAGCGCGTGAACGCGTCGGCCGCGGCGCGGTTCCGCGTCGTGCCGCCGGGCACGGCGCCCCGCGCCACCAACTCGCGGACGTGCGGAAAGTGCGGGACCGCGGCGGGTGCAATCCGTGCGGCGACCCCGCTCGCGGCGAGCAGGTTGTGCAGGTGTCCCAGCAATCCGAAGCCCGTCACGTCGGTGCAGGCATGCACTGCGTCGCGCACCGCCAGCATCGCGTCCATGGCGGCGGCGTTGAGCGTGGTCATCGCGCGGATGGCGTCGCCCATGTCGGTTTCCGAAATCAGCGATTGCTTGAGTGCCGTGCTGAGAATGCCCGTGCCGATGGGTTTGGTGAGCACGAGCCGGTCTCCGGGTTTGGCGCCGGCGTTCGTGATGATCCGATCGGGCGGCGCTTCCCCGAGCACCACGAGGCCGTACTTGGGCTCCGCGTCGTCGATGGAATGGCCCCCGAGAATGAGCATCCCCGCGTGGCGCGCGACGTCCGCGCCCCCGCGCAGCGTCTCTCCCAGGAGCGCGAGCAACTCGGGGGCGCGCGGCCAGGCCACCAGGTTGAGCCCGAACAGGGGCTTGGCCCCCATCGCGTAGAGGTCGCTCAACGCGTTCGTCGCCGCAATCGTTCCGAACGTGTACGCGTCATCCACGATGGGCGTGAAGAAGTCTACCGTCGCCACGAGGGCACGATCGGGCGCCACCTGAAATACGGCGGCGTCGTCGCGCGTGGCGGCGTCCACCAGGACACGCGGGTCACTGATCGCGGGCACGTGGCGCAGCACCTGCGCCAACTCGGCGGCGCCGAGCTTACAGGCTCAACCGGCGCCGTGCGACAGTGACGTCAGCCGGATACGCGATCGCTGATCGCGCGGGGCATCCGTCAGGCTCGACCTCCTCGAGGTGTCCCATCATCCAGCCGCCGGCGGATCGGCAGCCGCTGATCGGACGTGGTGGTGCAGAGGATAGGATATGTCGGGGGGGACCCGAATGGTACTCGGCCAGGCGCGTGTCCCGGACGCCGTGTGCGCGCTAGGCGCGTGTGGCGGGCGGTACGACGACGGCGGCGGTGAGGGTGAAGGCGCCGAGTGCCAGCAGGATGGCGGACGGTGGGATGAATCCCAGGAAGCGGATCTGGAGCAGCGCCGCGCCCACCGGGCTGAAGGCGGCCACGGCCAGGAGCAGCCGGTCGCGGGGGATGGGCCGGCGGGCAACGACCGCGAGGATGAGGCCGATGACGACGAGGTCGAGCGAAAAGGCCACCCAGAGGGCGGGCATCAGCGCCTGCAGCTCAGCGGGCCCCTGCGCGGCGAGCTGGGTCACGGAGTCGTAGCCGGTGCCGTGGAGGGCAGCCGTGCCGAGAAAGCCGGCGCCCGCGAGGCCCGTGAGCAGGGAGCCGAGTTGCGCGCGTGTCATGATCGTGATCTCCTGGTGAGCGGCGGTTCCCCACGCCGAGGCCGCACGCGGAGCCCGGAGCGCCTGACGTCTGGACAACGCTGCCTCCGGCTCGCCGGCGGGGCAAGGAGGCTCTATTCTCCAGCCCTTGGAGGTGACCTATGCGATACGCGCTTGTCGTTGTCATTGCGGCGCTGGGGTGCGCTGGCGCGCCGGAGGTCCCGCCCGTGGACCTCTCACGCGTCGAATTCGTGGACCTCTCACACGCGCTCGACTCTGCCACCCTCTACTGGCCGACCTCCCCCAGCCGGTTTCGGCTCGAGCGGCTGGCCTACGGTCCTACACCGGCCGGCTTCTTCTATGCCGCGAACACGTTTGCCGCACCCGAGCACGGCGGTACGCATCTCGATGCGCCGATCCACTTCCATGCGGGCGGGCTCACCGCCGACCGCCTCCCCCTCGAGCGCCTGATTGCGCCGGCCGTGGTGATTGACGTCGCGGCCCGAGCCGCCGCCGACCCCGACTACCGGCTCACCACGGGCGACGTGGAGGCGTTCGAGCTGGCCCATGGTCCGATCGCGGCGG
>JAOTWJ010000037.1 GCA_029862925.1 Gemmatimonadota bacterium | reverse complement strand
CGATCATGACGACGATGGCGACAATCGCATACAGCGGGTCCATCTGGAACATCAGCAGGAAACACATCACGGCGCCGAGCGCGCTCAGGTACCACTTGGAGCGGAAGCTGGGTCGGTAGCTGGGCCGTGCGGCGAAGTGCTCGAGCGCGCTGATGGCGCACAGCGCGCCGTAGGTGACCATGAAAAACATGGAGATGATGCGGGCGACGACGTTCACGTTCCCCGCGGCGACCGTCAGAATGGCGAGCGCGGCCGTGACAAGCGTGGCGTTGCGCGGCTCGTTGGCGCTCCCAAGGCCGGCTCCGAGGAACCGGTTGACGCGGGTGATGGGCGCGACGCCGTCGCCGCCCAGCGCCTGGAGCGTGCGTGGGGCGACGAGGATCGAGCCGATGGCGGACGACAGCGTGGCCGCGGCCAGCCCGATGGGGATGATCGGCGCCCAGACGGCGATGCGCGCCATTACCAACTGGTCGTTCGCCAGCATCTCGGCGGGGGCGGAGACGGCGAGCTTGTAGGCGATCCAGACGTAGACCACCATGCCCGTCAGCGTCGCGGACAGCACGCCGAGGGGGATGGACTTGCGAGGGTTCGCGAGGTCGCCCGACAGTCCCACGCCGGCCGTCATTCCGGTGAAGGCGGGGAAGACGATCGCGAAGACGACAATGAAGGGATCCGCGTTCTCGACGGCGTGGAGCAACCGGAGGTTCTCCGGTTCCACGCCCGACGGCGGTCCGCCCAGGGAGAACATGACCAGCGACACGACGAGCGTCGCCACCACGGCCCAGAGTGCTTTGACGCCAATGGCGGCTCCGCGGGTCAGCATCAGAATGGCGAGCGTACCCGTCGCCGGCAGCGAGACGAACCGGGGATCGAACGGGATGCCGATCAGCCGTTCGAACGCGGGCGCGAGCGGTCGGAACGCCTCCGCGAACGCGATCATGTAGAAGGCGACCGACACGGCCTGCGACAAATAGAGGGAGATGCCGATCGCGCCGCCGATCGTGGTGCCGAACGATCGCGAGATGATGAAGTATTCGCCGCCGCCTTCCACGCGCCGGTTGGTGGCGATCTCGGCGATGGCGAGCGCCGTCGGGACCGTCACCAGGTGCCCCACGACGACGATGAGCAGGGTGCCGAGCAGGCCCACGTTCCCGACGGCGTAGCCGAAGCGCAGGAACAGGATCGCGCCCAGGATCGTGCTGATGCTGGCGAGGAAGACCGGCGCCGTGCCGAAGCCGTGGCCGGCCGCATTCGGCCCCCGCGCGGGCACGGCGGCGGGTGACGTCACGGACGGTCTCCGGTCATGCCGGGCGGCGCCGCACGTGCCACACCAGCAGTCCCATGAGCGCGGCGATCGTGAGCGCGGCGAGGCCCTGCAGCGCGGCGGGCGACAGGTCGGGTGGGAAGCCGCGAATGGGCGCGCCGCCGCGGGCGACGACCCAGACGGCGAGCAGCACGCCGGTGAGGCCGCCACCGCCCACGAGCCCCGAGCCGAACAGCACGCCCTCCTCGCGGCGCCGCTCCGACTCCTCACGCGCATGGCCGCGCGTCAGCGCCCAGCGAAGCGCGCCTCCCAGGAACACCGCCGCCATCGTGGACAGCGGCAGGTAGACGCCCACCGCGAACGCGAGGACGGGAATCCGGAAGAGGGACGCCACGAGGCCGATCCCCACGCCGAGCCCGATCAGCGCCCAGGGCAGGCTCTGATCGAGCACGCCGTCGATCACCAGCTTCATCAGCACCGCCTGCGGTGCCGGCAGCTCGGCGCCGCCCAGGCCGCCGGGCACGCCCCGATGGAGCATCATCACCACGAGACAGACCACGCCGGCCGAGGTGATGACGCCCACCACTTCGCCGATCTGCTGCCAGCGGGGCGTCGCGCCGAGCACGAAACCGGTCTTCAGGTCCTGGGACGTGTCTCCCGCGATGGAGGCGGCGATGCAGACGGTCGTGCCGACCATCAACGCGGTCGCCTTGCCCGCGAGATCGGTCCAGCCCAGCAGCAGAAATACGAGACTGGTGCCGAGCAGCGTGGCGATCGTCATGCCGGATGTGGGGTTCGACGTCACGCCCACGAGGCCCACGATGCGCGAGCTCACCGTCACGAAGAAGAACGCGAACACCGCAATGAGTAGTGACGCCACCGCACGGGCCGGAATCTGGTCGAGGTAGCCAAGGATGCCGCCCACGAAGGTCAGCACCAGCAGCACGGCGCCGGCCAGGAGAATCACCGTGCGGAACGAGAGGTCCCGGTCGGTGCGGTCGTCACCCACCACCGCCGCTCCGGTGAGGTGGCGCATGCCCAGCTTGAACGACTCGACCATCGTCGGGATGGACTTGATGAGCGTGATGATCCCGCCCGTCGCAACGGCGCCCGCGCCGATGTAGCGCACATAGCGGTCCCAGATGTCCCCCGCCGACATGTCGCGGATGAGGTGCTCGGTCTCGGGGTAGAGCGGTGCGGCAAGGCCCGAGCCCCACCAGTTGATCACGGGGATGATGATGAACGCCGACAGCGCGGCGCCTGCCACCATCACCGTGGCGATGCGGATGCCGAGGATGTAGCCCACGCCAATCAGCGGAGCGGAGACGCTGATCGAGAGGTTGGCCTTGTAGCCGAGTGCCACCTGAAACGTCCCGCGGACCAGCTTGAGCCCCTGGGTGAGGAGCTGGAATAGCATCCCGACCCCGATGCCGAGAAACACGCCGCGCGCCTGGCGCCCCCCGCCCTCGGCGGCCACGAGCACCTCGGCGCACGCCATGCCCTCGGGGTAGGGGAGCCTGCCGTGTTCGCCCTTGATCAGGAAGCGGCGGAGCGGCACCATCGCCAGCACGCCGAGCAGCCCGCCGGCCATGGTGAGCAGGGTGAGCTGCGCCCACGCGGGGCTCATCCCCCAGATGAAGAGGGCCGGAATGGTGAAGAGTACGCCCGACGCCACCGACGAGCTGGCCGACCCCACCGTCTGGGAGATGTTGCTCTCGAGGATGCTGTGCTTGAGGCCGAATGCCTGGAACAGGCGGAACGCGACGACCGTGAGGACCGCGACGGGAATGGACGTGCTGATGGTGAGACCGGCCTTGAGGCCCAGGTACGTGTTCGCCGCGCCGAAAACGATGCCGAGTACGATGCCCGACGCGACGGCCTTGCCGGTGAATTCGGTGAGGGTTTCGCCCTGGGTGAGCGGGACGAACTCCTGACCTTCCTCGAGCTCGTAGGCGGTGGGGGGCAGTTTCCGGCTCTCCACGACGCGGCTCCGGGGGTTGAGGGCACGGCGACCCGCGTCGCGGGCAGCCGCGCGAATGTTGGGGAGTGGGCCGCGGTGCCGCAAGCCGAGTGCGCCGCGTGGAGAGAAAGCAGAACGCCCGGCGCGAGGCCGGGCGTTCCGGTTGTCAGTTCCCGCGTGTGGCGGTCAGTTACGCCGTCGCGTGGGTCCGCTGCTGGGGCGCGACGGAGCCGGTCGCGACGTGCCCCGCGACGGGGCGGGTCTCGCCGACGGGGCCGGCCGCGAGCTGCCCCGCGACGGCGCGGGCCGGGCCGATGGGGCCGGTCGCGTGGGCGCGGGTCGTGCCGAAGGTATCGGTCGCGACGGAGCCGGCCGCGCTGACGGCGTCGGCCGTGAGGGGGCCGGCCGCGCGGTGGGCGCGGCTCGGGACGGGGCGGGCCGCGCGGTCGGGGTGGACCGCGTGGCTCCGCTCACCGGCTGGCGTGCCGTGCTGGAGCGCCGCGGCTCCGGCGCATTGGGCGCCACGCGCAGCCCGCGGGGCGTCTCCCGAGTCGCCGGCGCGTTGCGCCGGGCATCCGTGGCGGGACGCGGCGTCGCCTGCGGGTCCTGCCGCTGGGGCGTGGGCCGCCGCCCCGTGCTCGCCGGCTGCCGCGAGCCCTGAGTGGGTGTCGGCCGGGCCTGCGGCTCACCGCGCTGCGGTGCCGCACGCCGCCCCGTCGTGGCGGACTGAGGAGTCGCCGTCGGTGCAGTGGCGCCGCTGGGCCGCCGGGCCGTCGGGGTCGCGGCGGTGCCGCGCGCCGTTGGGGCCGTCGCGCCGTTCACCGTGCGCCGCCCGACGTCCGCCCCCGACGTGCTGCCGAAGGCCGCCGTCCGCGCGGTCGGCGCACGCTGCCGCACCCCGACCGGGTCGGGCCGCAGCCCGTAGCGGTCCTCACGCGACTTGAAGGCGTACGTCCCCCACAACCCGCCGCGGTCGTTCACGGAGCGGGTCACGTAGCCGCCACCGTACACGTAGGTGCGATAGCGCGTCGGATAGCCCCAACCGGGTCCGTAGTAGCCCGGGTAGTAGGGATATCCCCACCCCACGTAGCGCGGGCCCCACGGCGACCAGTAGGACGGCCGATGCCACCACCAGTCCCCGTACCAGGGGGTATACCATGGGTCCCACCAGGGGTCGTACCACGATCCCCACCCGTAGCCCACGCGGATCGAGAAGCCCGACCCACCGTACCAACCGTGCCCGCGGTAATAGGGATCGTAATAGGGATCATAGAAGGACAGGTGATAGGCGTTGCCGCCGTAGGCCACATAGCGACCCACGTCGTAACGCGCGATGTCGTAGTCGAACCAGGCGCCCGCAGCCATGGACTGCGCGAGAGCCGTGAGGTCGGCTTCGAAATCGTCACCAGCGACGAAGCCGGCGGCGCGATAGTCCCAATGGCGGTTCAACGCGAGCCCATCGAACTGGAAGGGATCGCGCGACAGAGCGGCGTACACGAGCCCCGAGCCCGACGACTCCCAGATGCGGAACGCCTCGCCGTCTCCCCGACCGCGGATTTCGTAATCCCGGCCCGCGCGCACGAAGTTGTCGTCCGCCGGGTCGAGCGGGAACAGGACGCGCACGCGGCCGTTGGGCTCGGCGTGGAGCACCACCAGGTAGCCGTCCGCGTCGGGCCGCACGTACACACGCACGCGGTCCCCGCGATCGAGCCGGTCGCGTTTGTTGAGCCAAACCCGCACGGGCGGATCGGCCGCGCGCGAGGCGGGCGCCACGGCGGGCGCCGGTGCGGCCGTCAGGCCAACGAGTGCAAGTGCGATGGGCAGCATGGGGCCTCCCGTTTCTGCGGAGGGGTCGCGTTTCGACTCTGCGGCGACCCGTTTCGCCACCCAGAGGAGTAGCGAGATGCGTGCCATACCCTAACTTATGATATAACAATCAGTTCCGTAATGTTCCAAGCCGTCGAATCGTCCACTTTTCATGACACATCGGGGGCTGCGGTGACGACGACATCCCAGGCAGGCCGATGGTCCTACCCGTTGGCGGCGGAGTTCGGGCCGCGGGACGTGACCCGCGATCTGGCCGAATTCGTCGCGACATCCGGCATCGGCACCGGCGTGCTGGCGGTCCAGCTGGTGGGCTCGACCGGCGCGATCACGACCATCGAGTACGAAGACGGGGCCCTCGCAGATCTGCGCCGTGCCCTCGACGCGCTGGCGCCGGCGAACGACGACTACGCCCACAACGCGCGCTGGGGCGACGGCAACGGCTTCTCCCACGTGCGCTCGTCGCTGCTCAAGACGAGCCTCGCGATCCCCGTCGTGGACGGCGCACTCGCGCTGGGCTCGTGGCAGCAGGTGGTCGTGCTGAACCTCGACAACCGGCGACGGACACGCGAGGTGGTAGCGGTGGTGGTGGGGAGCGTGAAACATGAAGCGCGAAGCGTGAAGCGTGAAGCGTGAAACGTGAAACGTGAAACGAGGGCGGCGACGTTTCACGTTTCACGTCTCACGCCTAGAAGAACCCGAATCCCGGTGGCGCCATGCCGTGCTTGCGGAAGTTTGCGACCACCTGCCCAGCGGTCCAGATCGTGTGCTGATGGAGCTCGTCCCACACCTGCCAGCGTGGAATCGTCTGCCCGAAGAACTCGACCGCCTCGGCCCGGCTCTCCGCGGACTGTGTCTTGAGCCGCTCCGCGGCGTAGTCGAACGTCGCGTTGATGTACTGCTTCAGGCCTGCCCGGCTGTTGAGCGCGACCGCGGTGTCCGGCAGGGCCGGGCGCTCGCCGCCCATGTAGCGGACGCCGAGGAACGCCATGGCGAGGGCGCAGTGCTGCAGCTGCTGCGCGAAGTCGCGCTGTTCCGGCGTCGCCTTGTCACGATACAGCGCTTCCGGCATCGAGTCGGCCATGGCCAGCAGCATCGAGCGCTGGAGGGCGAGCATCTTCATCTGGGTCTGCCGGTAGGCGTCCGGCATCGCCGCCTGTTGCGCGCCGGCGCCCGGCGCGACGAGCGCCAGCCACAGGGCGCCCATCAGAATCGTCCGCATGGCTCCTCCCAGGTTGTGCGGATCCTCAATTCGACCTCGTGTGGGGGCTCCCTGTCAAGGATGCCGACGCGAACGAGATCGCCATCATTTCGGGGCGGCTCGGAGCGGCGTCGTTGCCGGGGCCGAGTGCTACCTTGGCCGGGAACGATGGTCTCACGCGAATCTCGACCATTGGTGAGGAGGCCCCATGGCCCACCCCAACGACACTGACGCGGTGCGCGCGGTGCTCCAGCGCATCAACGACGCGTGGTTGCACGGACGGCCCCGCGACCTCGCGTCCTCGCTCGCGCCCGACATCGTCATGGTGTTTCCGGGGTTCGCCGGTCACGCCGAGGGCCGGGCGGCGGTCGTCGCGGGGTTCGCGGACTTCTGCGCGACGGCGCGTCTCGAGCGCCACCGGCTCTTCGACGAGCACGTTCACGCGGTCGGCACGACCGCCGTCGCGAGCTTCGCCTTCGAACTCGTCTACGAGCGGGAAGGTGTCCGGTATCGCTCGACGGGACACGATGTGTGGGTGTTCACCAAGCAGGCGGAAACGTGGCTGGCGGTCTGGCGCACGATGGTGGATGTCGGCGAAGCGCCCGCATGACCACACGCGGCGCGCTGTGGTGGCGCTGGCTGGCTGCGAACGCCGTGGCCGAGGCCGTGGGCCTGGGGCTCGTCGCGGGCGGAGGAGCCGTGGCGTTCGCCGGGACGGCGGAGGCCGGCGCACCCGGCCTGTCGGTCGCCATGGCCGCTCTGCTCGTGGCGCTGGGAGCGATGGAGGGCCTCGTCGTGGGCGCCGCCCAGTGGGTGGTGCTGCGCCGCGCGTTGGCCGTGCGGGCCCGACCCTGGATCGGCGCCACGATGGCGGGTGCGGTGGCGGCGTGGCTCCTGGGCGTGATCCCCGCGACGGTCATGAGCGCAACGGCCGACGCCGGCGGCACGCCTCCCACCATCGGTGACGCGCTCCAGCTCGCGCTGGCGGCCGTGATGGGAGCGGTGCTGGGTGTCATCCTGGCGGTGCCGCAATGGCTCGTGCTCAAGCGGTGGGTGCGACGGGCGGGGTGGTGGATTCCGGCAAACAGCGTTGCCTGGCTCGTGGGGATGCCGGTGGTGTTTGCGGCGGCAGGCGCGGTGCCGGAGGGCGCGCGGCCCGCAGAAGTCGCCCTGCGCGTGCTGGCCAGCCTGGCGCTGGCCGGGGCTGCCGTTGGGGCGATTCACGGGGCCGTGCTCGTGCGGCTCGTCGACGTGCCCCGTTTGGAGGTGCCGCCGGGTGGAGGCGCGATCGCGGGCTAGTTGCGCGTCATGATCCCTTCTCCACCAGGAGCCGCTGGCGGGTGAACGGAATCAGCCCGCCCGCGTCGATGATCGCCTGACGGGACTGCGGCAACGGGACGATCGGGAAGCGCTGGCCCTTCGTCTCGTTCACCACTTCCGTGGCCGCGATCGTGAGGTCGTCGCCCACGGCCGCGACGATCGTGGGGCACACGACGACGCGAAGCCCGAGGTTGATGGCGTTCTGCAGGAAGATGCGGGCGAACCCGCGCGCCACGATCGTGAGCTCGTGCCCGTTGAGACACGACACGGCCTGTTCGCGCGAGGAGCCGCAGCCGAAGTTCTTCCCCCCCACGAGCACGCTGCCCGCGGACACGGCGTGGGCCTTGAGCTGCGCATTGAAGGCCGCGTCGTCCGCAAACGCGAACTGCGGGGTTTCGGTGGGGAGCACCGTGGCCATGTACCGCCCGGGGTAAATGACATCGGTGGAGATGTCGTCACCCACCGTATAGACGACGGTCGCCATGGTCAGTTCCCTCCCGTCCGCGGATCGGTGATGACGCCCGCGACGGCCGACGCCGCGGCCACGGCCGGCGAACAGAGATACACCTCGGAGTTGGGGTTGCCCATGCGGCCCTTGAAGTTCCGGTTCGTGGTGGAGAGCGCCACCTCGCCGTCGCCCAGCGCGCCCTCGTGCACCCCCAGGCACGGTCCGCAGCCGGAATTCATCACGACGGCACCGGCGCGCATGAACGTGGCGACGTAGCCGCGGTCGAGTGCCTGCTGGTAGATCTTGGCGGACGCCGGAAAGATCAACATGCGGGTGCTCGGCGCGACCTTGCGGCCGTCCAGAATCCCGGCCGCGGCGGCGAGGTCGTCGAGCCGGCCGTTGGTGCACGAGCCGATCACGACCTGATCGATCTTGGTGCCGGCCACCGCGGCGATCGGCTTGACGTTGTCCACGGTGTGCGGACAGGCGATCTGTGGCCCGAGGTCGCTCACGTCGAGCTGGATCACGCGATCATACGCGGCGTCTGCATCCGGCCCCACGGCATCGGTGGGCTCCGTGACGCCGGCCTCCTCGCGCAGGTACCGGGTGGTCTCCGCGTCCGCGGGCACCGCGCCGGCCGTGGCACCGGCCTCGACCGCCATGTTGCAGAGCACGAGCCGGCCGGACGTGGACATGGCGCGAACGGTCTCGCCGTGATACTCGAGCACGCGGAAGTTGGCCCCCTCGGCGGTGAGCTGGCCGATCAGGTGCAGGATCAGGTCTTTGGGACCCACGTGCGGCCGGAACCGGCCGCGCACCTCGATCTTGATTGTGGGCGGCACTTCGACGTTCAGGACCGTGCCCAGCGCCCAGACGCTCGCCATCTCCGTGGCGCCGATCCCGAAGGCGAAGGCACCCAGCGCGCCGTGACTCGTGGTGTGCGAGTCCGTGCCCACCACGACGGTCCCCGGCCGGACGTAGCCGCTCTCGGGAAGGATCTGATGGCAGATTCCGCCCACGTCGCCGCGGATGTCGTGGAACCGGCGAATGCGCTGCGCGGCGACGAACGCGCGGATCTTCTTCTGGTTGGACGCCGTCTTGGGCGACTCGGCCGGGACGCGGTGATCGAAGATGATCGCGACCTTGTGGGGGTCCCACAGATTGGCCGGGAGTGGGGTGCCGGCATAGATCTCGAGGAACTGGTTGATGACGAGCGCCGCGTTCTCGTGCGACATCGCCAGGTCCACGCGCGGCTCCACCACGTCCCCGACGGCCACCCGAGGGCGGTCCGAGGCGCGGGCCAGGATCTTCTCTACCAGCGTCATCCCCATGAGGGGCTCCTTTCGCACGGCAGTGCGTTAGACGACACCCTTGGTCCGGAGGGCGGCCACCGCCTCGGGGTCGATGCCGAGGGAACCGAGCACCGCCTCCGTGTCGGCGGACAGCCGGGGCGGCGGCGCGGTGATGCCTCCGGGGGTCTTCTCGAACCTGGCCGTGAGGCCGAGGAGCGTGAGGGCGCCGAGTCCGTCGGTGGGCACCGCCTGCAGCAGCGCGCGGCGCTGCACCTGGGGCTGGCGCAGCGCGTCTTCGAGACTCAGGATCGCGCCGCTCGGGACGCCGCGATCGTTCAGACGCTCCACCCAGTCGGCGGTGGGCCGCTCCGCCAACTTCTTCTCGAGCAGCGGGGTGAGCGCTGTCCGGTTCTGCTTGCGAATGTCGCGCTTCTGGAACCGCGGATCGGTCTTGAGGTGCGCCACGTCCAGGACGTCGCAGAGCGCCTCCCATTGTTCCTGCTTGTTGGCCGCGATGTTGATGAAGCCGTCCTGCGTCCGGAACGTCCCGGACGGGGCGGCCGTGAAGTTGTCGTTCCCCATGAGCACCGGCTGCTGTCCGCCGATGAGGAGATTGGCCACGACCCACCCCATCAGCGGCATGATCGAATCGAGCAGGGCTACGTCGATGAACTGCCCTTCGCCGGTGCGCTCGCGGTGATAGAGCGCGGCCATGACGGCGAACGCCGCATTGAGGCCCCCCACGGTGTCGCACACTGGAAAGCCGGTGCGCAGCGGGTTGAGCCGCTCGTCGCCGTTGACGGCCATCACGCCGCTCAGTCCCTGGATGATCTGATCGTAGGCCGGTTTCAGGGCGTCCGGGCCGGTCTGGCCGAAGCCGGAAATGGCGCAGTAGACGAGTCGCGGGTTCAGGCCCGACAGGACGTCGTAGCCGAGCCCGAGCCGGTTCATCACGTCGGGCCGGAAGTTCTCCACGAGTACATCGGCCGTGGTGACCAGGCGCCGGAAGATCTCCTTCCCCTCGGGCGACTTGGTGTTGAGCGTGAGGGACTTCTTGTTGGCGTTCTGGGCGAGGAAGCTGGTGCCCATGAGCTGGTCGTTGAGCCCGGTCACCGTGCCGAGTTTCCGCGCCAGATCGCCGTCCTTGGGGTTCTCGACCTTGATGACTTCCGCGCCGAGGAGCGCCAGGTGCAGGGTCGCGAACGGCCCTGCCAGCACGTTGGTGAGATCGAGGACCCGGATGCCCTCGAGCAGCGCGCGGCTCATGGCGACTCCGTTCGGGTGATGGGGCCCGTCTTGTAGACGAAGCCCGGCAGGTCGCGCCCGAAGTGGCCGGCGACGTCGCCGGCGAGGCTGATGAGCGCAGCGAGCTTCACGTCGGGCCGCAGCCCGGTGTGCTGCAGCGCATGCACGAAGTCCTCGGTGGCGACGTTGCCGGCCGCCACTTTGGTGAACGGGCAGCCGCCGAGTCCGCCGAACGAGGTTTCGAACGAGGTGACCCCGCCCTCGAGTGCGGCGAAGATGTTCGCCATCCCGAGGCCGTAGGTGTTGTGGAAGTGGCAGGTGCACTCGACCACCGGGTCGAGAGCGCGGATGGCCGCGAACAGCCGCCGCACTTGTGCCGGATGCGCGTGTCCGGCCGTATCCGCCAGGCTGATGTGACGGAGGCCGGCGTCGAGATACGCCCGCACCATGGCGAGCACCCGCTCCTCGGGGATGGGGCCCTCGAACCCGCAGCCGAAGGCCGACTGGACCGACACCTGCACCTGCGTGCCGGCCGCGACGGCGGCCCGCGCCGCTCCGACGATGCGCCGCGTCGCTTCCTCCGATCCCATGCCCGTGTTCTTGCGGCTGTGCGTGTCGCTGGCGGAGGCGCCGAGGCAGACCATGGTGACCCCGCACGCCAGACCGCGCTCGAGTCCCTTCTCGTTCAGCACCAAGCCGGACAAGGTCACCCCGCCCACCGGGTCGGCGGTGAGGCGACGCACGAGCTCGTCGGTGTCGGCCATTTGCGGGACCTTCTGCGGGTGCACGAACGAGCCGACCTGGATGATGTCGAGCCCGGCGGCGGCGGCCCGCCGGATCCAGTCCTCCTTGATCGCCAGCGGGACGACGGTCCGTTCCATCTGGAGCCCGTCGCGGGGCCCGACTTCGTGAAGGATGACGCGGGGCATGGTCCGATCCCTCAGAGACCGGCCGCGATCGCCCGGGCCATGTCGAGCGTGCTGTCGCTGCCGCCCATGTCGTACGTCCGCACGCGACCGTCGACCAGGACGTCGGCGACGGCCGATTCCACGGAAGTCGCCATTTCCACTTCCCCGAGCCACTCGAGCATCATCTTGGCCGCGAGGATCGTGGCGATGGGATTGACCTTGTGCTGCCCCGCGTACTTGGGTGCGGAGCCGTGCGTGGGCTCGAACACCGCCAGCTTCTCGCCGATGTTTCCGGAGCACCCGAACCCGAGGCCGCCCACCATCTGCGCGCACAGATCCGAGATGATGTCCCCGTAGAGATTCGGAGCGACCAAGACGTCGTAGTTGAACGGGTTCTTGAGCAGCCACATCGTCATGGCGTCGATGTTGGCGTCGTCCAGCTCGATCTCCGCGTAGTCGGCGGCGACGGCCCTGGCGGCTTCCAGGAACAGGCCGTCGGTGGCGCGGACGACGTTTGCCTTGTGCACGACGGTGACCTTCTTGCGCCGGAACTTCCGCGCGTATTCGAACGCCGCGCGGATGATCCGTTCCGATCCGCGCTGCGTGTTGATCTTGCAGGAGATCGCGTAGTCGTTCGGGGCGAGCCCGGCGAAGGACGCGAACGGCTTGGCCAGCCGGGCCAGTTGGTCGGCGAGTTCCTTGGGCACCGGGGAGAACTCGACGCCCGCGTAGAGATCCTCGGTGTTCTCGCGGAACACGACGAGGTCGATGCCTTCCTTGTAGTTGAGCGGGTTCTTGGGATATGCCTTGCAGGGACGAAGACAGATGTAGAGGTCGAACATCTGCCGCATCCGCACGATGGGCGACCGGTAGCTGAGCCCCTTGTCGCGGAGGGCCGGGGTCAGCTCGGCCGCCGCCGCCTTGACTGGTTTGGACGTGATGGCGCCGAACAGCGCCGCGTCCACGTGTTTCAGCAGTTCGATCGTGCGTGCCGGAAAGGCGTCCCCCTCCGCGCACCAGAACTCCCATCCGATGTCGCCGTGGACGTACTCGGCGTCGAGCCCGAGCTTGTCGAGCACCAGCTTGGCCGCCTCCATGACGTCCACGCCCACGCCGTCACCCGGTAACCACGCGATCCGGTGTTTCGCCATGTATGCTCCTCCGGGTGGGCCCGGCAGGCGGCGGCGCGCCTCATCGCGCACCGCGCCGGCGGTTCGGGTCGGGGTCCCGCCCGAACAGTGCCAGATACATCACCCGATAGATGTCGGTGTTGTCCATCGTGCCACGCACGCGGTCGGCACCCCGGCCGATCGCGCGTACCAGAATGCCGCCGCTCGCATCACCGCCGCTGGCCCAGGCGATGGCAAACGGCCAACGCCGACCCGCGGTATCCGGCGGGGCGACGAACGGCACCGTCCCGGTGCCCTCGACGCCGTCGAGCGGCGCGCCATTGGGATCCCGCGCGGGAAGCGGGGTGTCCGCCCGGATGCCGCCGATCGAGGTACTTCCCAGCAGCTGCAGGCCGCCGGCGTCGCTGTCCGAAGTCATGATCATCAGGGTTCGCGGGTGGGCCTGGACGAACGCGATCATCGTCCCGACGGCCTCGTCGGCGCGACGGCCCGCCTCGAGCAGACCGGACGCGTTGTTGCTGTTGGCGAAGTTGTCCGTGCCCTCCTCTTCGACGACCAGCATGAAGCCGCGCGGGTGTCGGGCCAGGATGGCAAGGGCCACCCGGCTCATCTCGCTCACGCTCGGCGCGCCCGGCGCGTAGGGCGGGAGCCCCAGCGTCCGCAGGGTCTCTTCCGGCCGATCATTGAACGTGTGGTTCGCCGCAAAGAGCCCCAGGACCCGGCGCGTGTCCGGCGGCAGGGCCAGCAACTCGTCGCGCGTGTACACCACGGCGTATCCGAGTTCGCGCGCCCGAGCCACCAGGTCGAGTCCGTCGCCGCGGGTCCCCTCGCCGTGACGGCCGGCGACGCCAAGGGGCAGGAAATAGCGTTCACCGCCTCCCAGGATCACCTCGGGCTGCGCCTCGATGATCTGGCGGGCGATCTCGGCGTGATCGCTGCGGCGCGGCACACTCGCGAGGAACACCCCGGTGCCGGGCTCCGTGATCGTCCCGCTGTTCACCACCCCTACGGCGCGGCCGGCGGCTTGCGCCTCGCGCAAGAGGCTCATCGCCTTGCCGGACCGGGCGGTGAGCGGGCGATCGCCGTCCATGCCGTAACTGTCCGCCAGTACCTTGACCCCGTAGGCGTGGACGGTGGCGCCGCCGTGCGACGTGGAGGCCAGGGCGTCGCGCATGTGGCCCGTGTAGACCGCGACGAACGGCAGCCGATCCCAGTGGAGCCGCCGGTCGGGACCGACCGTCCCGATCCGGACGGCGCCCCACGTGTTCACGCCCATGCCGTCGGGGTGAAAGAAGATCACGCTGGGCGCCTGTTGCGCCCGCAACGCCGTCGCGCCAAGGACCGTGGCGAGCGTGACCGCCAGGAGTCCGACACCACGAGCCGGTCGGCGGCCCTCTTGGAGCCTAGGCATCGCGGGCGGCTGTCTGCCAACTCGGCACGGGCGATGCGCGCCGGCCGTCCAACCGGGTCACGCCGAGCTCCCGGGCGATGCCGCGCGCCGCCGCAAGCTCCCGCGGGGTGAGACGGCGGTTGAGTTCGCGGTACCGGTCGGAACCCACCTTGCCGGCCGGTCGGTACTGGTCCATCAGATTGACGTACGTGTCGGGCCCCAGTTCCGTGGCCACCCAGTTGAGGATCAGGCGGGTGTCGTCGAGGGCGCCGGGCATCACCAGATGGCGCAGCAGCACGCCGCGCACCGCGAGCCCATCCGCGCTGACGCGGAGCGGGCCCACTTGCCGGTGCATCTCGCGGATGGCGGCACGCGCGACCTCCGCATAGTCAGGTGCGGCCAGGTACCGTCCGCTCCGGTCGGCGGACCAGTACTTGAAGTCCGGCATGTAGATATCCACGATGCCGTCGAGCAGGGCGAGGCTCTCCAGCGAATCGTAGGCGCTGGTGTTGTAGACAATCGGCAGGTTGAGCCCCCGGTCGATCGCGACCGCGAGGGCCTCCAGCACCTGCGGCACGACGTGCTCCGGTGTCACGAGGTTGATGTTGTGACAGCCCTCCCGCTGGAGCCCGAGCATCATGGCCGCGAGCTCCTCGGGTGTGGCGCCCGCCAGGCTGCGGCCCGCCCGGATCGCCTGACTGATGTCGTAGTTCTGACAGAAGACACACCGCAGATTGCAGTGGGCAAAGAAGATCGTCCCCGACCCGTTCCAGCCGCGGAGACAGTCCTCCTCACCGAAGTGCGGAAAGCAGCTACTGACGACGGCATACCGGCCGGTCTTGCAGGCCGACCAGCGGTCGTCCAGCCGGTTGACGTCGCACAGCCGCGGGCAGACCCGGCACGCCGTGAGTCCGGCCACCGCCTCGGCGGCGCGGGCACGCACCACCCCGGGCTCCAGGTCCCAGTAGGCCGGGCCGATCATCGCCGTCTCCCTGGCCGGTACCCAAAAAAAACCCGCCCGACCCCCAGCCGGCCGGGCGGGCACTTCGCTTCGGGCCAAGTGGATGGTTGCGGGAGGACCTCCGTACCCCAAGTGGGGTTCCCTTCCGGAGGCAAATGGCCATCCTGATCCCTGACCCACGCGCAGGCTAACCCCCCCAACGTGAATTTTTCGGGAATCGAGTCTGAAGGCCGGCTCGAATCAGCCCGAATGGGGAATCGCGTCATGGGAAATGGGGGGTGAGGTCCGGAGATAGGTTCGCGGGCGCCGCAGGGCCGCGCGGTAGGTGGTCGTCCCGGCGGCCACGTCGGCGACCGTCTCGGCGATTCGCGGCCCGATCAGTCGATACACGGCCGACTGGATCGGGTCAGGGCTGTACACCAGGCGCGCGAGCAGTCGCGCGACCCGCAGCTCGGGGAGCACCTCTCGGTGGAGCGCGGTCGTGTAGCGTGCCCGCACCCGGCGCTCCTCGAGCTCGGCGGAAACGAGGGCCTCGGCCGCCAACCGGCCACTCAGGACGGCGTGGCTGATGCCCTCGGCCGTGAGGGGATCAGCCAGCCCCGCGGCGTCGCCCACCGCCACGGTCCGCTGGCGAACGAACGGCGGACGGGCGGGTCGGACGGGCACCAGGTACCCGTGGCGCTCCGCTGCGTGCGGCACGATTCCGAGGCGCTCGCAGTACGCGCGCAGCCAGTCGGCGAGGCGCGTGGAGCGACGCCGGGTGGAGAGCACCCCCACCGAGAGATGACTCGCCTTGGGGAACACCCAGGCGTACCCGCCGGGCGGGATGCCGAAGTCGAACCGGGCCGCATCGCCGAACCGGGCGAGGGTGCGTTCGTCGACCCGCATTTCCACCTCCAAGGCCGGGATCGCCTCGCGCGCGGGTGCCCATCCCGCCGCGCGGGCCGTCACGCCCGTCGTCCCGTCGGCCGCCACCACGAACACCGCCTCCACCGGTCCCGTGGACGTGCGGAGACGGACCGTCCGACCAGTCGCTTCGACCCCGGTCACGCGGCATGACGCCCGCAATTCGGCACCGGCCTCGGCGGCGGCCCGGGCGAGCGCGTGGTCGAGCGTGGCGCGCATCGTCATCGTGATGAGCGGATCGGTCCGGCGGCAGGTAAACGCTCGGTCGCGAGTGAGTAGCGAGACCACGACAGCGTGGCAGTGCCGCTCCGCGAGCGGCGCGACGTCGATCGGCAGCCCGTGGCGCGCCCGCGCGACGAGACCTCCGCCGCACGTCTTGTAGCGCGGGAGCGCCGCGCGCTCCAGCAGGGCGACGCCGACCCCGGCGCGCGCCAGATACCAGGCCGCCGTGGCCCCGGCCGGCCCCGCGCCGACGACGGCGACGTCGTACCGCAAGGTCAGCTCCCGTCCCCGGGCGCGGACGGGCGCGGGGCCACCGCTCCAGCGGCCGTCGGCTGGCCGGCGAACTCCCGGCGCAAGTCCGCGAGCGCACGCAGCCGCGCTACAACCCGGCCGTTGACAGACGCCGCGGGGTAGGTGCCGTCGGGGCCGCGCGCGCCGGCGGGCAGCGCCGTGAGCCGTTCCAGTCCGTCGTCCACGGTCTCGATCGGATAGATGTGGAAACGTCCCGCCGCCACGGCGTCGATCACGTCTTGCCGCAGCATCAGGTGGGTCACGTTGGCTTGAGGGATGATGACGCCCTGCCGTCCCGTGAGCCCCCGCACGCGGCACGCGTCGAAGTACCCCTCGATCTTCTCGTTGACCCCGCCGATGGGCTGCACGTCTCCATGCTGGTTGATGGAACCCGTCACCGCCAGGGACTGGCTCAGCGGTACGTCGGCGATGGCCGACACGAGGGCGAACAGCTCGGCCGCGGAGGCACTGTCGCCGTCCACCACGCCGTACGACTGCTCGAACACCAGCGTGGCCGAGAGGGACAGCGGACTGTCCGGGGCGTAGCGCGCGCCCACCAGCCCGCCGAGAATCAGCACGCCTTTGGAGTGGATGGGGCCGCCGAGCTCCACTTCGCGCTCGATGTCCAGCACGTTCCCCTCGCCGATGCGCACGCGCGCCGTGATCCGACTGGGATGGCCGAAGGCGAAGGTCCCGTAGGAGGCGACCGCGAGCCCGTTCACCTGGCCGACGCGCGTGCCGTCCGTATCGAGCAGCACGGTACCGCGCTCGATCGCCTCGAGGTAACGCTGGCGCGGGCGGTCGGCCCGGTGGATCTGCGTGTCGATCCCACGCTCCACGTCGTCGACCTGGATCGCGGCGTGGCTGGCGCGACCGGCCCAGTAGTCCGCTTCCCGCATCAGGTCCACCACGATCGCGATCTGCGCGGAGAGCTTCTGTTGGTCGCCCACCAGCCGGCTGCTGTACCGCATCACTCGGGCGACGGCGGTGCGGTGCAGGGGACGCAGCCCTTCCTGCCGGCACAGCGTGGCGAGGAGGCGCGCGTACTGCCCGAGGCGCTCGTCGCCGGCCGCCATGGTCTCGTCGAAATCGGCGGCGACCTTGAAATGCTCGGGGAAATCCGGATCGAGCGTGTAGAGCAGGTAGTAGAGTGCCGGGTCGCCCATCAGGATGACCTGCACCGTCAGCTCGACCGGTTCCGGCTCGAGCGATTGGGTACTCACGAGCCCCAGCGCCTGTCCCAGCGGCTCGATGCGGATCTGACGGGCCGCCAGGGCCCGCTTTAGGCCGTCCCAGGCATGGGGCGAGCGCAGCAGCCGGTGCATGTCGAGCAGGAGATACCCGCCGTTCGCGCGGTGCAGGGCTCCCGGCTTGATGAGGGTGTGGTCCGTCACCAGGGCGCCGAACTGCGCCGCGTGCTCGATCCGGCCGATCAGGTTGTCGTAGGTCGGGTTGTCCTCGTACACGACGGGAGCGCCCTGACACTCGGTGTTGTCCACGAGCAGGTTGGCCCGGTACAGGCGCAGAGCGGTGCCCGGATCCGGCCGGCCGAGCGCCTCGGCCAACTGGGAGGCGCCGCCAGCCTCGCGGCCGGCCAACTCGCGGGCGTGCTCCACGACGTGCTGCCGCACGGCGTCGAGGTGGCGCAGCACGGCCGGCAGGTCCCGGTACTTCTCCCGCACCTCGGCCAGAGGGTGTTCCAGCGCGAGGGACGTGATTTCCCGATTCAGCGACTCGACGCGATCGCGGCGCTCCCGATTCCAGCGCGGGATCTGCAGGACGGTCTGCTCGACCTCAGCTTGAAGCCGCGCCACCTCCGCTTCGAGCCGCTTCCGCTCGTCCTCCGGCAAGTCGTGGAACTGCTCTTCGGAGAGCACCTCCTCGCCGCGGACCGGAGCGAAGGTGAGGCCCGAGGGCGTCCGCAGGAGCGTGAGTCCCGTGGCCTTGGCCCGCTCGTTGATCTTGTCTAACTGCCGCTCGGGCCGCTCCTTGAACTCGTCCTCGATGCCCTGGCGCCGGCGATGGTATTCGTCCGATTCGAACGCCGCGGCAATCGCGGTCCGGAGGTCCTCTCCCAGACGGTCGAAATCGCGCCGGAGATCCGCCCCGACTCCGGTGGGGAGCGCCAGCAGCTGCGGCCGGTGCGGTTCGTCGAAGTTGTGCACGTAGCACAAGTCCGGCGGCGGTAGGCGGTCGCGGGCCAGGGACTCCAGATACTCGCGCAGGAACGAGCGCTTGCCGGTGCCCGGGGCGCCCAGCGCGAAGATGTTGAATCCCGGCCGGCCGATCCCCGTACCGAATTCGACGGCCGCGGCGGCGCGCGGCTGCCCGATGATCCCGAAGACGTCCTCGAGATCGTCCGTCGTCTCGAAGGTATCGAGCTCGTCGTCGTAGCGCCGCACGAGCTCCGCTGGTCGGAGCTCGCGCGGACGGGAACTGGAGGTGTTCGGCATGCTCGCACGTTCGCCTGGCGAGTATGCATGGAATATGAAGAGAGGCTGAAAGTCCGGCGAGGGAATCCTCAGGACGCGGGCCGCGGCCGCCCGTGGCATCGCGCACACTGGTCATTACCTTTACCCGCAGCCGGTCTCTCGACAAACTCGCACGGAGCGTCCATGTCGACCGAATACAAGTTCTTCGATGAAGTCAACAAGAGCTTCGATCGCGCGGCCGCCTTCGTCGATGCCGATCCGACGCTGCTGGGTCAGGTCAAACGCTGCAACAGTGTCTACTACATCAGCTTCCCGCTGCGCCGCGACGACGGCTCGATCGAGGTGATCGAGTCGTGGCGCGTCGAGCACAGCCATCACCGCCAACCGACGAAAGGCGGCATCCGGTACGCGAAGTCGGTGAACGGCGATGAGGTGATGGCGCTGGCGGCGCTCATGACCTACAAGTGCGCCGTCGTCAACGTCCCGTTTGGTGGTGCGAAGGGCGGCGTGCGCATCGATCCGCGACGCTACTCGGAGGGCGAGCTCGAGCGGATCACGCGTCGCTTCACCTTCGAATTGTGGAAGAAGCACTTCATCGGTCCGGCGATCGACGTGCCCGCGCCCGACATGGGAACCGGACCCCGCGAGATGGCGTGGGTGGCCGACACGTACCAGTCCCTCAACGCCGGCGAGCTGAACGCGGCGGCCTGCGTCACCGGAAAGCCCGTGACCCAAGGCGGGGTGGCGGGCCGCACGGAGGCGACCGGTCGCGGGGTGGTGTACGGGCTGGCGGAGGCGTGCAGCATCGCCGAGGACATGAAACCGCTGAAGCTCTCGACGGGGCTCGACGGCAAGCGGTTCGTCGTGCAAGGCCTCGGCAACGTGGGCTATCACGCGGCCAAGTACATGATCGAAATGGGGGCCGTGCTGGTGGGCGTGAGCGAGTTCAAAGGGGGGATCGCCAACCCCGATGGCATCGATCTCGAACGGCTCATGGCCTATCGGGAGGAGCAGGGGACGGTGGTCGGGTTCCCGGGCGCGGCGCCCCTGCCGTCATCGCTCGCCGCGCTCGAGCTGGAGTGCGACATCCTGATTCCCGCGGCGCTCGAGAATCAGATCACACCCGAGAATGCGCCGCGTATCAAGGCGAAGCTCATTGGCGAAGGGGCCAACGGACCGACGACGGACGAAGCCGATCAGATGCTCCAACGGCGCGGCGTACTCACGATCCCGGACATCTACCTGAACTCGGGCGGTGTCACCGTCTCCTACTTCGAGTGGCTCAAGAACCTGCAGCACGTGAGCTTCGGCCGGATGGAGAAGCGGTTCGACCAGGGCGCGTACCGCCGCCTCGTGAAGGCGATGGAGTCGGCGACCGGCAAGCAGTTTTCCCTCCAGGAAGAATCGATTCTCACGCGGGGCGCCGAAGAGCTGGATCTGGTGAACTCGGGGCTGGAGGAGACGATGGCGTTTGCCTACCAACAAATCCGGAACAAACGGGCCGCCCTGGAAGACAAGGTGGACCTGCGGACGGCGGCGATGGTGCTGGCGATCAACAAGGTCGTGGTGTCCTACGAGGAGCTGGGCATCTTCCCCTGAGTCGCTCGGGGCGCAGCGCCCGCCCGCGAACCGACGACGGGACCGCCGCGGCGGTCCCGTCGTCGTTCAGGCTGGCCGGTGGGCTCAGGACCGTACGAGGATCAGGAACTTTGACGGGAGCCAGAACTCCAGGGGCGCTCCGATGCGCAGCACGCCCTGCACCTTGCCCTTGTCATCCGGGGGCTCGGCCAGAGCGGCGAGATTCTGCCGCGAGGCGATCTTGTAGGTTTCCGCGGAATCGGGCAGCTGGATCTCGGTCACGAGGCGCATGTCGATCTCGGTGAACTCGGCCGGATCGAGTTCCCGTGCGGGCACCAGTGTCTTGCCGCGCTTGCCGAAGATGAACAGCACGCGGCTGCCGCCCTCTTCGGTGACGATGCCCCGCTCGATCAGCTCTTCCTTCGTGCCGACCACGTAGTAGGCCGAGAACTTCTGGACCGCCAGCTGCTCCACGGTGTCCGCCAGCGCCGCCTTTTCGGTCGCCAGCTGCACGTTCTCCGCCTGCAGCTCCTCGACCCGCGTGGCGAGCGCGGCGATGGTCGTCTTCTGATTCTCGATGGTCGCCTGCAGGTCGCTGATCGTCGCCTCGAACTGCGCGCGCGCGCTGTCGGAGGCCTGCGTCAGATTGCGCACCCGGCGCTGACTGGCCCGCAGACGATCCTCTAGAGCCGCGACGCGCGTGGCAACGTCGCCGACCATCGTGCGCAGGCTGTCTCGCGTGGCCGCCATCGGCGACTCGGCCGCGCCGGCGACGCGCGCGAGCTTCTCACGATCGGCCACGGCGACGAGCTGCGTGCTGATCTCGCTCATTAGTCGGGCGTTCTCGGCCACCTGCTGCAGCAGGCTGTCCTTCTCGGCCGACACGACCGTGAGCTGCTCCAACTGGGCCTGGACTTCCGGGCTGGGGCCGCGGTCACACGCGGCAAGGGCCGCCGCGGCGACCAGGACCGTTCCCCACCGTGTACTACGCATCGTTCCCTCCATGCGGTGCATCGCCACGTTCGACTCGTTCGACGACGATTCGGAGATCGGCGGCCAGGGCGGCGAGCGCGCCGATCGCGGCCCACACGGGCGCCAGGATGGCGCCCACGACCCCCAGCGTGAGCGGGATTTCCAGCAGCGTGCGGTCTTCATCGTTCTTGATGATGATGCGCCGCACGTTGCCTTCGTGCAGAATCTCCTTGACCTTGCCGACGAGGTTCTCGCCGCGCACGCGGAACTCGGAGGTTCTGACCCGCTCGTCGCTCACGATCCGATCCAGTCCATGTACATTCCGAGCGGGTATTTCCCACTCCGGGCGTCGCCGAACCCGCATCTTACCGCCGGGGAGGGGCGAATTCAAATCGCGCGGTTTCGGGATACCTTCGGCCCACGGGTCCCCCGGCCGCCACCCCGCGCAACCAGGAGGATCGCCGCGTGGACGCCAGTTCCCCGATCGATCCCGTCTTCCTGTCCGATCTCCACGAGGCGGGCGGGGACGAACTCGTCCAGGATGTGATTGCCACCTTCGCGGCGTCCGTCCCGCCGCGGGCCGCCGCGCTGCAGCAGGCCGCGACCGCCGGTCAGGTGATGCAGGTGGCGGCGGCGGCCCACGCCATCCTGTCCGCAGCGGCCATGGTGGGGCTCGTCGAGGTGGAGATGCTCGCGCGGACGCTCGAGGATCGTGCCCGGGGCGGGACCCTCCCGCCGGCGCACGCCCCCGCGCGGCTCGCGCAGGCGGTGGAGGAGGGCATCGGGTCGCTGCAGCAGCTGGCCCGGCAGCTCCGCGGCGGCGGAGGCGTGCCGGCAGAGGCAGGACCGTGACGGACGAGACGGCCCAACCGGACCGAGCCGTGATCCTGGTCGCAGAGGACGATCCGGTCACCGCCAAGATTGTGGTCTACCGACTCTCCCGGGACGCGGGGATGGACGTGATCCAGGTGGCCGATGGGGAGGCGGCGCTCGACGTGGCGGCGCACCGGACGTTGGCGGCCGCGATTCTCGATATCCGGCTGCCGGGCCTCGACGGCCTCGGGGTTCTGGCGCGTCTGCGGCAGTCCGCGCGGCACCAGCGGCTGCCGATCATCATGCTCACGTCCCTTGGCACGGAGACCGACATCATCAGGGGATTCGAACTGGGCGCGGACGACTACGTCGTGAAGCCGTTCTCCCCCGCCGAACTGGTGGCGCGCCTACATCGGCTGCTGCGCCGTCGCCGGCCGACGGATCCGGCATGACGCCAACGCTGCC
Organism: Gemmatimonadota bacterium; assembly: GCA_029862925.1. Lineage (GTDB taxonomy): Bacteria > Gemmatimonadota > Gemmatimonadetes > Gemmatimonadales > GWC2-71-9 > JAOTWJ01. The sequence continues at coordinate 751 of JAOTWJ010000037.1, read as the reverse complement.
GCTGCCGTTCGGCGACGAGATCTTCTGGCTGCTCAGCCTCTCGATCGTCGTCGTGGTGATCTCCGCCGCGTCGCTGACGCTCGCGGCGGTGGTGCTGCGCGTCCGGAACAACCGCGTGGCCCGTCGCTGGGCGGCGCTGGAGGCGGCGTGGGACCCGCTGATGCTCGCCGTCCTGGCCGGCGACCGTCCGCCAGGCGATCTGGCGCGCACCGTCGCGGTGGCGGACGCGCGGCAATTCCTCACGTATCTCGTGCGGTACGCGCGCCGCGTCAAGGGAAGAGACCGGGCCGTGCTCCAGCAGTTCGCCGAGCCGTACTTGCCGCTCGCCCTCGCAGAGTTGCGGGATCGTCGGGCGGAACGGCGCGCCGCGGCCGCGCAGGTGCTGGGGGAGCTCGGCCCGCAGACCTATCGGACCCAGCTGGTGGGCGCGCTGGAGGATCCGGCGCCGCTCGTCGTCGTCATTGCCGCCGAGGCGCTGGCCCGCGACTACGCGCCGGAGCATGCCCCGGCCCTGCTCGATCGCCTCGCCCGCCTCGAGCTGTGGACCGTGCGGTTCCTCGTCTCGATGCTGCAACGGATGGGACCCGAGTCCGCGTGGATCTTCCGCGACGCCCTGGCGGACGCCGCGCGGCCCGTCCGGCTGCGCACGATCGCCGCCAACGTCCTCGCGGTGTTCAATGACCTCCCGGCGGGCGACATCGCCGCGCACGCGCTGGACGGCGCGGACGACACCGACCTCCGGGTCGCGCTC